>NZ_JBBMFS010000001.1:0-485898 GCF_040095895.1 Lachnospira intestinalis | reverse complement strand
GTTTATGCAGTCCCATATCTGTACATTGGCACCATTGTCAATACTTGCAGCATTAATATCCACGCATTTATATCTGCTATATCTGCCGCCGCACTTTGTACGGATTGATGTAAGCCCGGACAGCTGCGGCATGCTTTCCCTGCCGCTTCCTGATACGGTTCCTGTCGTGTTCATAAACTGGTCTTTTTGGATCCAGTTTCCACTTCCTGAATATCCGGTCTTTTTGAAGTTGAATACGCTGTACTTATTGTCAATGCCCTGGGCTGCGTTATAGGAAATAACGTAATCACCGGTATTGTCAGCGCCGTTTCCCATGTAGCTTACAAACTGGTCTGCGTGTGTCCACTGGGCTTCAAAGGTGGCATCCGCAAACAAAGATGAATAGTATTTGCTGTCTGAAAGCATCGTTGCAAGCTGTCCGGCATCGTATACCTTTCCTGCCTGCTTGCCGCCTGTGGATGTAATCTTCCAGCCGGTAAATACATAACCCGGTCTTGTCGGTGTTTCAACCACACTGACATTATTAATGCCAAGGCGCTCCATGGTAACTGCACTGCCGGAACCATTGACCTGTCCGCCGTTTAGGTCGAAGGTATAGGTAAAGGGCTTTGTGACAAGCTGGATAATTTCAAAGCTGTCATGCAGGTTTTGCATACGAAAGTCAAACTCCATTCCGCCGCCGACTGCAAGGCTTCCCCTTGCCCATCGGAATACCGGCATGATGTAGGTCACACGCTGCTGTCTGTCTGCCTGTGAAATTCCTGACGGATACCCGGACGCACCGTAAGAGGCATGGTTTGCCTCACGTCCAATGCTCCATGATTCATTGACACCTCTCCAGTCCCCGTCAAACACCACGTTGCCATCAGCATCATACTCGCCGATGGACCAGTAGAAGTACAGGTTCTCCCCGGAGTTATTTCCTTTTAAATAGGTAAGTCCTCCCTCATCTTCCGTATCTTCCTGCGCCGCCACAATGCTGATTGTCATACCGTCTGCCACTCTCAGCTTATGTGCATACATGGAACGGCTGTCTACCTGACCCACGACATTGTCATAATGGTGGTTCGTTCCCGTATAAATATTTCCGGTCGGACCCGCATCCAGTGTCTGATTATAGCCATACTGCATACAGTCTGCCTTGATGTCGTATGATGAAACAACGGTCAAGTCACTTTCGCCGCGGCTGCAGATATCCTGCCATGTAAGCGGCGCTGCCTTGACACTTGTCACTACCGTGCCGATAATCCCCGCGGTCAGTGCTGCCGCAATGGCAGCTACTACCGCTGTACGAAGCTGTTTCTTTTTAATTTTTATCTTTCCTTTAAACATTCCGTTCTCCCTTCTTAAAAATTGTCCGGTTTCTTCCTGCCATTGAAATATGACAGACAGAAAAAGTAAAAATCGAGGCAGGATTAATTCCTGCCCCGATTAACACTTTCCTTATTTAATTGTGTTATTTTTACATCATAAACCATGATAAATACAGATTTACTGCCCCATCCTTAATATACGGTCTAATATCTGTTTTTTCAGGGTCATCCTTAGAATGAATAAGTTTGCCATCTGCAAGTACTTCTGCTGTAACAATATAGCCTGATGTAAAGCCCTTCCAATCATCCGGCTTCCAGTAACTTGCATACACCGGCTCTGTGATGTTGCCGTCTTTATCCACCGGTACTGCAAGATATTCAATATATCCTACCAGTCCGCTTGTATCTGCACGGGATTCTGTTACTGCTCCCGTTCTGTCCCTGTCGTGGTGTACGACCTGAATTACAATGGTATCCATCACCTGACCGTTTCTGACTGCCTTGCCGTCTACCGTGCCGGAGTATTCTGTCGCTACCCTGCCGTTTACGACGTACCATGTATTCTCGCCGTCTGCGGCAAATCCGTTGTAGCCAAAGTCAACCGTTCCGTTATTAAACTTCCATGTGCCGTATTCGTTGCTGCATAAGCCGTTAAAGCCGAAGTTTACCGAACCGTTGTTGACTTTCCACCAGCCGTAGTCATTTAATGCCCTACCGTCAAATGCGAAATCAATCGCACCGCCGTTAAAATACCACCATGTATTGGTTGCTTCATCGAAAACCAGTCCGTTTGCATTAAAATCAACTGAACCATTGGTAAACTTCCACCAGCCGTAGTCATTTAAGGCAATGCCGCTGTAGTTAAAGTCAACCGTTCCGTTGTCATACTTCCACCAACCGTACTCATTTACACCCATGCCGCTGTAGCTGCCGTCCAGTCCGCCGTTATTGACATACCACCAGCCGTACTGGTTTAACACCATTCCTGAATAGGAAAAATCAACTTCACCGTTATTAACCTTCCACCAGCCGTATTCGTTTAAGGCAATGCCGTCATAGTCATAGTCAATCTGTCCGTTTTTGTAGCAGTGCCATGTATCCCCGTCAAGCACAAGGCTTTCATCGGAACTGTCCACATACTTCTGTACGGAATAATCGGATGCGTAAGTCTTTACCCCTCCTGCACCCAGTGTCGCCATTGCTACTACCGCAGCTGTCATGCCGATAACTGCCGCCTTGTCTGCTTTTTTTAATAATGCTTTTAATCTTGTCATAAAATTTTTTTTCCTTTTTTAGCGTTGTATTTTATTATAATGGAACAGACCCCGCCTGTCTATCGATAAATTACCGTGCAGCATTAAATTTTCAAGGTGCTTTTATTTTTTTTAAATTTAATTCAATTAATCATTGCCAAAAATGATTTTTTGTTGTAAAATAATTGAGTTCGTACATGTAGCTCAGTGGATAGAGCGTTCGCCTCCGGAGCGAAAGGCCGTGGGTTCGACCCCCATCATGTACATCCATTTTACAGCGGCAGTGTTATTGCCGCTGTTTTTTGTTCTATCAGAAATTGATGTGTAATATTTCTTTAAATCCCCAATATCCTGCATAAATGCCGATTCTGTTTTAAATACCACACAGCATTCCGGCTGAAAAATCCGGTATTTAAAATGACATCGTAATAAATCCATCACTGCGGCGGTATATATACACTTTATCCGACAATACTTCTTCCCTTGATACGCCGTCAGTATTGACTTCCCGCACCATATCCTCCAGATTCATCGCATCGTAACGTGCCAGTTTGGGCAGCAGAATCACCTCATGAATGGAGGAGGGAAGAATATATAAGTCTGTCTGGAGCGTATCGGCAAACTTTTTCAAGACATCCTCATAAAAGATACACGCTGCGCCATTAAGCCTTGTATTATTGGTCAGCACATACATTTCCGCTGCCATAAGCAGTTCCTTTTCCATTTTTAAATCCTCTAATACCAGTCCTATCAGGGAAGACAGCGGATAAATCTGGCTCTGCAACAAGCCCGGCGTATTACTTACAGCAATTTCATGCACCTGCTGTTCTGTTACATGCCAACCCTCCAGATGGTTGTTATATATTAATGCCGTTGCCGTTTCTCCTTCTGACTGGCTGAGCAGGCAATAATATACTACTGCGAGGTCTAATACCCTCTTATGCGGAATCTTTTTTAATAATTTTTCGTTCTTGGAATAATTAATGACTTTATATGCGATGGTTTGTTTCACCCTATCGAAATCCTGAAACCAGTCCGGACAAATTTGAATGTTATCTTTATTTTCATTATATATGTGAAGAATCTCTCTGACAATATCCTCTACCGTCCTGCCATTTTGATACTGTTTATAAAACCCGTTCAGATAAATTGTCGGCGATATATGTTTTCCTTCTTCCATAATGACCAGACCGTCCAGTTCACAGCCATTATTTTTGATAACATGATTAATGCTTACAACACCTCCTCTGCCTGTTTCTTTTTTTGCGTACTCCTGTACACACTGTAAAAAATCCCCGTACTCCATGTTACTCTCCTTTGCATAAAATATTAATTTAAATATACTTGAAAATTCAAGATATTCACAAATAAATAATGGATTATTCCGGACATGCCGGCTGATTTATGGATTGCTCCATTGTTGAATTTTAAGAACCTTTTACACAAAATACTGCCTGTGAAAAAGGATTATTGAAAATCTGTTATTAGTATATGCTATCTTTTAATATTTGTCAACTAATATTTTTTTGTTATGAATAAGCATTTACATTCCTGCCGGAAGCGATTATAATTTCTAACATATACTACAGCAAGGAGAACCATATGCTTACTTACTCTTTTGATAATACCGGCTCTGACAGCCTTTACGAACATTTATACAAATGTATTAAAAATGATATATTATCCGGTGAACTTGCACCGGATTACAAACTGCCTTCCAAACGCTCTTTTGCCAAAAATCTCGGCATCAGCACCATTACCGTTGAAAATGCATATGCCCAGTTAATTGCCGAAGGATACATCTATTCCCTGCCCAAAAAAGGCTACTATGTGACCGATATTGCGGCTGTAGGACAGCCTGTTTTTGCTGCTTCCTATTCACATTCACAGCCTGAAAATACGAATTTTTTGTCTGCCGCCCATACATCTTTAACATTTTCAAAACAACCTGATGCAGATACTTCTTATCAGATTGACTTTTCGACCAATCACGCAAGCGGCGCCAATTTTCCGTTTTATACATGGGCAAAGCTGATGAAGGAAGTCATGTCTGACTGCAGCAGCGAATTGCTGACCCCTTCTCCTGCTGCCGGCATTTTAGAACTGCGTGAAGCCATAGCACGGCATTTGTCCGATTTCCGCGGCATGAAAGTCCTGCCGGAACAGATTATTGTCGGTGCCGGTACGGAATACCTGTACGGTCTTTTAATCCAGCTTTTCGGAACAGATCAGACCTTTGCCGTTGAAGACCCCGGATACAGCAAAATCCGCATGATTTATGAAAGCCACGGCGTAGACTGTCTGTGTCTTCCTTTAGATAATGAAGGAATTCATATGGCGGCGCTTTCTGCCTGCAATGCGGACATTTTACATTTATCGCCGTCACACCACTATCCGACCGGTATCGTAACCCCGGTCAGCCGCCGCTACGAACTGTTAGGCTGGGCTTCCAAAGAGCCTTCCAGATACATCATTGAAGACGATTATGACAGTGAATTCCGCCTGCTTGGCAAACCGATTCCGTCATTGCAAAGCATTGATGTGATGAATAAGGTTATTTATATGAATACCTTTACCAAAAGTCTCGCACCGACAATCCGTATCAGTTACATGGTTCTGCCGCTCCCGTTAATGGAGCAGTTTAACCGGCGGCTTGGCTTTTATTCCTGTACGGTATCGAATTTTGAACAGTACACGCTGGCGCGCTTTATCCGTGAAGGACATTTTGAAAAGCATATCAACCGTATGCGCATTTATTACCGCAATCAGCGCGACTTTCTAATCTCTGCCATTAAAAAAAGCCCGCTGGATGCACTTGTAACTATTCAGGAAAAGGATGCCGGTCTGCATTTCCTGATGAAAGTAGATACGTCTATGAGTGATGAACAGCTTACACAAAAAGCAAAAGAGGCAGGTCTTAAAATCACCTGCCTCTCCCAGTATTATTTTCATCGGGACATTGCCGTAAACCACACGCTCGTTATTAATTATTCTGCCTTAAAGACAGATACGATTGCCAAAGCGGTTGAACTGCTGTACCAATGCCTTATTTAAGTTTTTCAAGCACTTCAAGAATCAGCTTCCATGTTCTTTCTACAGATGCAATATCAAGATGTTCATTTGTTGTATGAATATCCAAAATATTCGGACCGAATGAAATGCAATCCAGTCCCGGAATCTTTTCAGAGAACAGTCCACATTCCACGCCTGCGTGAATTGTCTGAATCAGCGGTTTTTCATGATAAAGTTCTTCATAAACCTCACAGATAATCTCGCGCAGCTTGGAATCCTTCTTATATTCCCATGCCGGATAAGGACCGTCTATTGTACAGCTTCCACCTAAAAATTCAGTCAGGCTGTACAGCTTTTCAATGAGCCATTCTTTTTCGGAACCTACACTGCTTCTTACAGAATAACACAATCTGACACAGTCTTGCGTTTCCTTAATAATACCCAGATTTAAAGACGTCTGTACCAGTCCCTTAATATCATTGCTCATCTTTACAACACCGTATGGCAGATGTACCAGTGCAAGCATTAACTTCATCGTGCAGGATGGGTGATATACGAGCGTTTCTTTTTCTTCATTATCTTCTGTTATCACAATCTGCATATCCGGGTCGGTTACTTCGTATTCACGCTTTAACGTTGCCGTAATCTTTTCCATAGTTTCTGTAAATGTCTGCGCATCCGACGGCTGGATTAATAATTCCAGTTTACCGACCTTTGCAATCGCATTATCTTTTTCACCGCCGGAAATTGATGTCACAAAGAAAGACATTTCATTGTTTAATTCCATTAAAATTCTGCCCATTAAGACATTCGTATTGGCACGCTGGCAGATGATTTCCGTACCGGAATGTCCGCCGGTAAATCCTTTTAAAGTGAGTGTACGTCCGACACCGGTTTCTGTACCTTTTGTCACAGGAATGTCACAGCGTACGGAAGCACCGCCCGCACAGCCTGCTAAGAAAATACCTTCATCTTCGGAATCCATATTCAGCATGATTTTTCCATTTAAATCAGAAAGGTCGATTGCCGCAGCACCCAGCATACCGATTTCTTCATCAACAGTAAATACGGCTTCCAGCGGCGGGTGTGGAATATCCGTAGACGCTAACAGGGCAAGGCTGTATGCAACCGCAATACCGTCATCTCCACCGAGTGAAGTCTGTTTTGCAGATAAATATCCGTCCTGAATCTCTAAATCCAGTCCTTCTTTTTCCATATCCTTTACACAGTCTTCTTCTTTTACCGCAACCATATCAATATGTCCCTGCAAAATAACTGCCGGGCTGTTTTCATATCCTGACGTACCGTCTTTCCAGATAATTACATTCAGACTTTCATCCTGTCTGTATTTTAATCCGTGCTGTTTTGCAAAATCAACACAATAATCACTAATCTGCTTTACATTTCCTGAACCGTGTGGAATCTTACAAATTTCTTTAAAATAATGAAATACTTCTTTTGGCTCTAACTGTTCTAATGTCATATAACTCTCCATTCCGCAGACATTGAAAATCCAATCTCCTTGCCACACCCGCCCCAAAGAACGGATTACAAAAAAGCCTTTTTACTGTAATGTCTGCAACATCATCATTTTATAAAATGCATTTTACCACTGCATTTCGTTACTAGTATAGTGCAAATGTCTTATTTTATCAACTCTTATTCATACACTTTTTCACCGCTTAAAAACTTGTTTAAAATGTCCGCCAGCGGCTCCATGGCATTTTTAACTTCTTCTACCGTATTGGTCTGTGCCCCGGCTTCAATCAGCATGGAACGTCCCCGCTCATGCAGACAGTAACGGTATGCGTTGACATAAATATTTCTCAGAAAATCCGGATAATAAGCCTTTCCAATCAGCTGCATCTGAAGGCTCATCGCCAGATTGTCATCACGATACGGATTGTACAGATAGCCGATATCCCCATTGACACGACTGTAACTTAAACCGTTAAAAAACATAATTTTAGCCATTTTTTTGCCATCAACTTCCGTTAAAAGATGCGTGGTTTCCGCCACACCGTCCCGGTGCAGATCAATCACAACCTCTATCGACGGATTTTCCTGCAAAATCTTTGCAATACCTTCTTCCGCATATGTATACGCCTTGCTTCTGTCAAGCTTACCGTCAACATAATCGTAAACACTCGTATCATGAATCACCTGATAACCGTACTTTTGTGTCAGCAGCTCCGTCAGATAGTCGCCCACCCCCACAATCGTTGTTGTGGGGTCACCTGCCACGGAATCTGCAAATGTTTCCTGCGAATGGGTATGGAAAATCAAAATCTGCGGCTTGGTGACATCCTTTGTAATAGACAAATCTTTATTTAAAAATTCTTCCGGTCTTAAAATATTTTCTGTCAACGATGTAATGCTTGTTACCGTATAGAATTTGGAAACAAACGAAAAATCACATAGCTGGGCTTTAGAAAATACCGTACCTGTTACCGTATTTCTTGAAATAACCTGGCGGGCATCCGCATTTTTTCCCTGCTGTGCCTGTGTGTCTGCATTTTGCGCACTGTTATCCGGCTGTGCCGCATTTGAAGTATTTTCCTGCGATGGTACCGTCCGGTCTGTCTGCTCAGCTGAGATTTGCACATCCGCAGCATTTTCGGAAGATTTACCGGAAGTATTTTCCGAATCCTGCGCCGGATTTCCCTGTGCAATGCCATCCGCCGCAGTGTAAACCGCTCCTGTATTTTCATTTGCCATTAAATACTCATTAATAGGACAAATATCATTGATTACATTTTCAAAAAATGTGAAATCGTCATTGTCCACATTTTTAATATAGGCATAGGACGGTACACCGGTCTGTAACAGCAGTTCTTTACAGACCTCTGTAAGAACCGTCTTCATATTTGTCTTATTCCAGAAAATCAAAACACTATACACCGCACAAAATATTACGATAACACCTGTAAGCCTGTACTTATTTTTATTCATATTAATACCCATTTCTGAGCGACTTGTCGCGAAGATGCGATGAGAAATTCGCGTAGGCGATTTCTCATCTGCAATCATGGCTATTTGTTTTCGCTCAAAAACAAATAGTGGTGTGAAAAATAAGCGCATCAGCGTTATTTTTCACACTAACTCCGGCTGTTTAATTAAACCCTCTTTCAGGTTCAACACTATCCTATTCTGTTCTGCCGCCGGATATACCTTTAAATCCCAATCATCTGTAAATCTTCACACGCCATATCAATCGCTTTTGCAAGAATATGCCCGATTGCCTTGATATTGGCATCGATATCTTTCGGTGTCACATACATATTCACCATTTCCGGCGAAATGACTTCCCGTATCAATTCATATTTTTCCCGTGGGGAATATTCTGAAAAAATACGGCTGACAGACTTTAATTCTTTCGACTGTGCAATGGCTTTTAAAAAATTTTCCATCGTATCATTGACAATTGTCGGGGCGTCCACCACGGTCGGCACTCCGATTGCAAGCACCGGCACACCGACAACATCTTCCGTAATGCCAACACGGTGATTGCCGACACCGGACCCCGGATGAATTCCCTGACTGGATAACTGGATTGTCGTATTTAAGCGGCTGCTGTCCCGCGCCGCCAGCGAATCGATTGCAATTAAAACATCAGGCTTTAACTGACGCACCACGCCACGCACCAGTTCCGCCGTTTCCATGCCGGTCTGTGCCATAACACCCGGTGCCAGTCCCGCCACTGCAACTTGTATACCGGCTTCCTTTGCATAATGGCGGTTAATTTCAATATTTTTTACAACATCCGGTCCGAGTGCATCGGCTGTCACATCAGCATTGCCAAGCCCCAGCACCAAAACAGTCGCTTTTTCTTTTTCGCGGATATACCCGGACAAGAGTTCTTCGAGATTTTTGGCAAGAATAACTGCCGTGCGCTGGCTGTATTCATCATCGGTTGTTCCCAGCTTTCCGGCTTCAATTGTAATATACTTTCCTTCCGGACGGTGCAGTGCCTTGACACCTTCTTTCCCGGTAATTTCAAGCACCGTGACCTTAATCCCTGTTTTATTATCCTTCATTTCATTTATAATAACACCTTTTAATCTTCCCTTTTCCCTATTAACCTGCTCATTGACCTCTAATGCAAGGTCTGTTCTGATTTCAAATACATTTTTCATTTTTAACTGCCCTCCATTTTCTAATCTCACAAAGTGGCAGTTTCATGTTCAGTTTTTTATCTGCCATTAGAAGTTAATACTAGTATGTGTCGTATCTTTTTAAAAATCCGTTAAAAAAATGGAAAATTTTATTGACATCCTCTCCCCTTCCCGCTATAATACAGTAGTATGTTTACATTAGAACGTCCGTGTCCGGATTTAATGCAAAACAGATTAATCTTTTAAATATAATTTTTTTGGAGGTGTACGGATTGGCTAACATCAAATCTGCTAAGAAGAGAGTTTTAACAAGTCAGATCAGAGCTGATAGAAATAAGGCTGTTAAGTCTAGAGTTAAGACTTATGTAAAGAAGGTTGACGCTGCTGTTGCTGCAGGCGATAAGGCTGCTGCTGAAGCTGCATTACCAGTTGCTATCGGCGAAATTTCTAAGGCTGCTTCTAAGGGTATCTACCACAAGAACACAGCTGCAAGAAAGGTTTCCCGCATTACAAAAGCTGTAAACGCTATGGCTTAATTTTATAATGTATTTTAAAGAAGCAGATGTTGTCACCCACTCACATCTGCTTCTTTTTTTACTTTTGACTGTATTTTATAATCATCAGTTCAACACCGAGCTTGTCTTCTATTTTACCGGTCTTTACCGCTTCCTCTGTTTCCGCAAAATCCCGGAGTGCTTCTTTTATCTGTGCGCTTTCAAAATATTTTGCCTGTGCGGCATATTTGCCGACAATAAACGGTGCAACCCCCATTTCTCTTGCAATCTGTGCATTGGCATTGCCACGCATTAATGATTCCTTGACCTGCAAAATGCCGTTAAACTGTCTTGCCAGCAGATATAAAATACGCATCGGCGGTTCTTTTAACAGCAGTAAATCATAGTATAAATCCAATGCCTGCTTCTGCTTTTTGGTTGCAATCGCCGTAATCATATCAAAAATACGGCTCGTGGTCTGTGTTGTACATACGGCTTCAACATCCTCCGCGGTTATCTGCGGTCTGTCGATACAGTATGAGACCAGTTTTTCAACCTCTGCATAGATTAAATCCATGCCTGCGCCGGTTTTGGACAGCAGCAAATCGACCGCCGGACGGTCAATGGTCTTCCCTTCGTTTTTTAAAAGGGTTACAATCCACTGCACAAGTACGGAAGTGCTCTGCTGTTTCATTTCACAGATATATCCTGCCGTGCTGACTGCCTTGTATACTTTATTTCGCTTATCAACTTCCGATTCAACAAAAACAAAAATAAGATAATCCGGCATATTTTTTATAAAATCTGCCAGTTCTTCCTGTGAAGATTTAAAAAAGCCGCTGTTTTCAATGATAATTAACCGCTTCTGTGCAAAAAACGGCAGTGTATTTGCCATATCTATCACTTCTTTTACCACGATTTTATTTCCCTCAAAATAAGAATAATTCATGGTATCGTCCCCGCTGATTGCCTTTTTTAACTTATCACGGTATTGCTTTTTTAAATATTCCTCCTCACCGTATAAAAGATATACGCTCTGAAACTCCCCTGTTTTAATCTGTTCATTAATTACTTTCACAATAATCTCTCTTTTCCGCAGGCCTTCCAATGCCGGAGGATTCGCGGACTGAATTTATTCAGTCCTGCGATAAGGCAGATTGATGACACCTGCCTCATCAATCTGTCTTGTGAAAAATCTTAGATTTAAGGATTTTTCACACTTTCCTCTCTTCTATGCAGCCTGCTTCCGCTTTAGAAACAATCATAACATATTCCTGCCGTTATTGCCACTGCATAAGCCGATAAGTTTTTCCGTCACTTTTAACGGTAATCTGACCGCACTGCGCCGTTACCTTTGTCTGTATATCCATTTTTTTTAAACGCTGTATTACTTCCTCCGACGGATGGTGATAACGGTTATTGACCCCGCATGAAATCAGTGCCGCCTGTGGACGGATTTTCTCCAAAAATGCTTCACTGCTGGCACTTTTTGAACCGTGGTGCCCGGTCTTTAAAATCGTAACCGGCGATAATACACCATTTTCCAGCAATTCATTTTCAACGTTTATTCCTGCATCCCCCGTCATCAGCATAGAAAATTCTCCATAGTCAATCCGGTAAACCGCCGAAATATCATTCACTGAATCCGTGTGGTATGATATTTCCGGGTGAAGACACTGCACCGTAACCTGACTGTTTCCGACAAAATCTCCGGTTTTGACATGCCACACCGGAATATTACAGTCTTGCGCAATCTTGATAAATTTAATGTAATTTGTATCATCACAATTTTTCAATGCCTCCGGCAGCAGCACTGCCCCGACAGTAATTTCATCTCCCTGCATCAGTTCCATAATGCCGCTGATATGGTCTGTATCGGTGTGACTGACCAGTGCATAATCTATCCGCGCAACACCTTTGGATTTTAAAAACGGTACCAGCGTATTTTGTGCCAGATTTTTCTCATCACTGCTCCCGCCGTCAAATAGATACGTTTCACCTTCCGGTGTCATCATATAGATGCCGTCCCCCTGCCCCACGTCCAGCATGTCAATTTCAAAAGACGGCTTTTTCGGCAGCATGATAATCATGATAGCAACAGCTAAAAATATTAGCTCACACTTTTTTACAATCTTTGAATATTTCACTGTTTTTGTGTTCTCTGCTGATTTTTTTAATTCTGCAGCACATTCACCTTTTGTTGTTTTTTCAGATTCAATAGTTCTTGTATTTTTAGGCTCTGTATTTCCTGTACTTTTTGTCATTCTATTAAAATGTGCAGCTCCTTTCCTCTTTCTGTGCGTTGCATTAAAAAGAAGTTTCTTCCAAAAATCCGACGGAGAATGCGATAATACGACAAACAGTGCCAAAACCAACAGATATACTACACACTGCCATAGCTTTGGCTTTCCTGCAACAATTCTTGCATACGGCAGTTTTCCAGCTGTTCCGCATAAAACTTCATAAAATTCTAAAATAAAATGGGCTGTTCCCAGTAAAAACACACCTGCCGGTTTACAAAAAAGTCCTGTAACACCAGCACTCACACTGCATAACATGACAAGCGGCATCAACGGAATCACCAGAAGATTTAAAAATACACTATATAAAGGAAATTCATAATAACAATTCAAAATGACCGGCAGCGTTGCTGCCGTAACAGAAAAACTGGTTAAAAAAGAAGCTTTTACAGTATCCCTCAGTGTATCTATAAAACACCGTTTTTCTGCATGGTTACTCTGCAGACGATCCGGCAGAAAAACACGTTTCAACGCAGGCAGAACGACCGCAATTCCCATTATTGCACAAAAAGACAGCAAAAAGCCGCTGTTATACAACACGTATGGATTATTCCAGATAAACATCACTGCTGCTGTACTTAACGCAGACAGCATATCATATGTTCTTCCTAGCACCTGTGCATACATCATCAAAAGACACATCACCAATGCCCGCAGTCCTGACAGCGTATTTCCTGTCATCAGAACATATCCGGTTATAAAAAGCGTTCCTGCCGCAAAAGAAAATACATATGACGTTCCTGCGCGGCGCAGCAGCCTGTATAATGCCATTCCCACAAGCGATATGTGCAGTCCGCTGATTGCCAGCAGATGTGCAATTCCGTTGCGCTGGTAAAGCTTTTTAATATCACCATCCAGACTGCTCTTGTCGCCAAGAACAATCGAGCTGTACAAACCTGCCTTTTCTTTTGTGCCAATCTGTTCATAGACTTCTTTAATTTTCAAGCGGAATTCTGATAACAAATAGCCTGCCGTCTGTCTTTTCCTGGTAAGCACCGTCACATCTTCGGCTGTCATTTTATAATGAATCCCGATAGATTTGTAATACATTCTGCTATCAAAACCGCCCTCATTGCGTGAAGTTTCAAAACACTTTAATGTTCCGGACACTAAAAGCATATCACCGGGTGCAATCTCAACTGTTGACACCGTTTTTCCATCCCCCTGTACCCCGCCTTTATCAGAATATGTATTAACAATGGATACAAGAAGCTTTCCTGCTCTTTCTTCCGGATTTTCAGTTTTGTCGCTATTCTGTATGGATACCGTTGTATTTTTTAATATAATACAGTCATATCCATCTTTTTGTTCCACGGCACAGACCGTTCCTGTAACCGTACTTTTTTGTGCCTTTTGCTGTATAACGGAATCAAAGGATGCCGGTTTTGACCGGACAGAGATTATTCCATAAGAAATCAAAGAAAAAAGAAAGGACAGGCAGACAGTCCATTTCCTGCCTGTTCTCTTAACAATTACCAGAACTGCTGCCGTCATAACAAGCAGCCCACAAAGCAGATATATTTTGCCTGCAGCAGTCATACACAGCGCAATATATACCGTGACAAGTGCCGCAAATACCATCGGTCTTTTAATAAAATCCCCTCCTGTTTTATGCATAATGCATTTATGAACTTACAATTGCTTCATTAAATGTAAATGTACTATCTAAACTGATGCTTTCACGGAATGTCTTACTGGAGTCCCCGTTAATCATAATTTTAACAGCATCCACACTATCCAGTTCACACAATGAATTCACAATAGAATACACCGGTATTTCATTGGACACGTTAACCATTTCCGTTAAAAATGTCGTGCTTAAATTGACATAACACACGCGGTTACTTACGGAAATATTGAGCAGTTTTAAATCCGTTGGCAGTGTTGCATATACCGACGTATCAGAAGGACCTTTAATCAGCCGTTCTACAACCATTTTTTCCAAGGATACGTTCTTGCTGTAAGCGACTGCAACCGATGTTTTTACCAGTTTATCCCCAAGCTTGTCTGCATAATACAAATTGAGATTCTTCCATTCAATATTTCCCATTGCTTCATTCGAGTCATCGACTAAATCTTCCATGGACAGCAGTCCGATCTGCGTTCCGTCAGGGTACTCCGCTACACTGCCGTCCGCATAAAACTGCACATAAGAAACACCGTTAATCTGTGTGAGCATTTTTACAATTCCCGCATTTAAAAGCAGTTTAACAGAATTGTCACATTCGTTATATTCCCTGCTGAAATAAATATTCGCCGTGCTTTTGGACGAATCAAAAGTCACATGGTCTAAACGGACCTGCTCCGGCTTAATGACTTCACAGTCTTCCTTTTTCTGACGTGTATTCATCTGCTGCATCAATTCCCGCATCAGCACCAGCGTATCTGATGTTTCCGTTTTATATGTTTTTTCTACCAGTTTATTGGCCGAACTATTCATATAGTAAACTTTATACACCTGACTTTCCGATGTGTTTTTCTGACATCCGGTATACGCAAAACAACTGCTGACAGCCAGCAATAAAACCAGTATATATCCAACTATTTTTTTCACGAAAGCCGTCCCTCCTGTTCTGTATCGGACTGAACATAATTTAACGGAATTCTGACCGTAAATGTCGTTCCTACATCTTCTTCGCTGTGCATTTTTATCGTTCCGTGGTGCATAAGGATAATTTTCTTTACAATTGCAAGTCCCAGACCCGTTCCTCCGGTTTCTCTGGAACGTGCCTTATCCACACGGTAAAAGCGTTCAAATACCATATCCTGATTTTCCTTCGGGATACCAATTCCCGAATCCTCTACACGCACATAAAAATACTGATAATCGGCATTTAGGGCTACATGCACCCAGCCGTCTAAATTGTTGTACTTTATCGCATTTTCAACAAGATTGGATACAACCTGTGTAAACTTGACTTCGTCAATTTCTGCAACGACCGGGCGGAAGCTTTCAAACAGCAGTTCGATATTCTTTTTCTGTGCAATCGGCTTTAAACGCTTAAGTACAATCTCCATTAATTCATTCAGATTCACAGACGAAATATTCATCGCACCGGACGGCTTGTCCATCCGCACAAGCGAAAGCAGATCGTCAATAATTTTACTTTCGCGGTCAATTTCATTGACAATATCCTGCATAAACTCCTTATACAGTTCAATCGGCACATCTTCCTGCAAATTCAGGGAATCTGCCAGCACCTTAATCGATGTAATCGGTGTCTTTAATTCATGTGACACATTAGATACAAATTCCTGACGGCTCTCATCTAATACACTTGCCTTATCCATAATCAGATTAAAATTGCGGGCAAAATCCTGTAATTGTGTGTCACCTTTTATGCTGAGTCTTTTTTCTGTATGTCCGTTTGCAATTTCCTCGACCGTATGAAACTGCTTTCTTAATGTCTTTCCATACAGCTTGGATATAATATATGCTCCTGCCAACAGTATCGTTACCAATGCCGTTCGGATAATTCCGGTACGGTAACTAACCTCGCTTTGGAACTTATCAATCTCGGAAACATCAACACCCACAGAAAGTACCCCCATGAGTTCATTATTTTTATTGTACAGCGGCACAACAGTTTCTATTGTTCCGGTTGTTTTATCATATCCTGAAAAACTCTTTTTGGAATTACATGCGCTGATGACACGTGAATTAATAATCGTCTTTCCTGTTTCAAAAGAATAAGAATCCGACTGTATGACAAAATTCGTATTAATAACACGGATACGCATGGTTTCAAATGCGGAGTAGCGCACCATCTGATTATACATACCGGCTTTTTCTGCCTCGGCAAGCGACTCAAAATCCGCATACTCTCCGGCAACGACAGCTGCTTTCGTCTGCAGGTCTGCCTTTCTGTCCTTAATCATGGAGCTTCTGTAATAATATGGAATCATGACATCCACGAAATACAGTGGCACAATTGAAAAGACTGCCAGTATCATAAACAGCCGCACCCTTGCACTTTTGAGTTTTCTAAAAACCAATCTTACAAGTTCCGGCAGACTTTTTTTATGAAATTTTACGATTTTTAACCGATCCGGTTTTAAATTCTTAAACATTGAAATAATATCCTACTCCCCACTTAGTATGAACATACTTTGGCTCACTCGGATTTTCTTCAATCTTTTCACGCAGACGGCGTACATGTACATCTACTGTCCGTGCATCCCCCGGATAGTCATAACCCCAGATCGTATTAAGAAGTGTTTCCCGGCTGTAAACTTTATTGGGATTTAACACCAGTAATTCCAGTAAATCAAATTCTTTTGCCGTAAGATACACTTCCTTATCATGGATAAATAAACTGCGGCTGTCACAGTCCATACGCATATCTCCCGTTTCAATCCGGCTGCTTGCTTCCGTTTTGGCTGATGCCTTTGAATTCCGGCGTAAAATTGCCTTAATCCGTGCCTTTACCTCTAAAATGTTAAAAGGCTTTGTAATATAGTCATCTGCACCGTATTCCAGACCGAGAATCTTGTCCATATCCTCACCCTTTGCAGTCAGCATAATAATCGGAACATCTGAAAATTCACGTATCTGCTGGCACACTTCCATGCCATCCATTTTGGGCAGCATAATATCTAAAAGAATCATATCATATGAATTCTTTCTGGCACATTCCAGTGCTTCCTCTCCGTCATATGCACATTCTACCTGCATGCCATCCTGTTCCAGACTAAATTTTAATCCCTTTACAATCAGCTTTTCATCATCCACTACTAAAACTTTGTTTGCCATGTTTCTCCTCATCCCTCCGGCCTGCAGGTTTTCTCAAACACAAATCAACTCTTTGATTTTGTTAAACGCAGCATCTTTAATACCGGAAATTTTTTTTATATCTTCAATTTTTTGAAAAGACCCGTTTTCTTTTCTGTATTGTATAATATCCTCCGCTTTAGACGCTCCGATTCCCGGAAGTGTCATCAACGCCGTTTTATCTGCTGTATTAATATTCACTTTCCCCACACCTTGCACATCCTGTGCCGTATCTGCTTTTTCTGTTATTTCTCCCTGCTTGGGAATATAGAGTTTCTGCCCGTCCAACACGTTTTCTGCAAGATTTAATACCGTATCATCTGCTTCCGGCGTAAAACCGTCCGCCAGTTCAACAACTTCATAAATTCTTGTATGCTCCGGAACTTCATATACACCGGGACTTACAACCGCCCCACAGATATATACGTAACAAAGTGCTTTCTGTTCTTCCTGCCCGGTTACATTTTGTGTGTTTTCTGTTTCTTCCTGTGTAACAGATTCTTCCGTATGCACAACCGCTGCCTTTGCTGCCCCGGTTTCAGATTGCTGTTTTACTGTATAAAACACCCCTGAAATTAAAATTACGGCTGCAATGGCAGCAGCTTTAATAACCTGTTCTTTTTTCATTGACCACATCTCCTTATACTTTATTTTTTACAAGTATAAAGCCCCCTTTGTGCTCATTTTTTATTTTACCGAAATCAATCGTAGATTACAAGCAGAAAATCACAAAACAAACGAAAGTACCAGAAACATTTTATTTAACAAAATGTTTACAGAAATTTCCCATTATAGTAAAATAAATTATTATTATGATTCGAGGAGGCACATCTTGTCAAAGAAAATCAAGTCAGCAAAGGCTGACACTAAGAAAAGATTTCATTTTTCACTGCTGGATGATGAGAACGGTTCCATTCCAAGCGGTAATATTACCTTTGTAATGGCATTTCTGATTCCGGTTATTATTTTGGCTGCACTGTATTATGTGCGCGACATTTTCCCATTTGGTTCAAACTGCTATCTGCGTTCTGATATGTATCATCAGTATGCACCGTTTTTTTCGGAATTCTGGCATAAAATCCGAAGCGGCGAAAGCCTGACCTACTCATGGGATATCGGCATGGGAACGAATTTCACTTCCCTGTTTGCCTACTATCTTGCAAGTCCTGCCAACTGGCTGATTGCACTGTTTCCGCAGCGTTCCATGATTGAAATCATGAATGCAATGATTATTGTAAAGCTGGCAGCAGCTTCTGTCTCCTTTGCATATTATATTGCAAAGCATTTTCACACAAAAAGCTGTTCGATTGCATTATTCGGAACATTTTATGCACTCTCCGGCTTCGTTGCCGCATACAGCTGGAATATTATGTGGCTGGACTGCGTTATTTTAGTACCGCTGATTATGCTGGGACTGGAACGTCTGGTCAATGAAAATAAATGCCTGCTGTACTGTATCAGTCTCGGACTTTGCATTTTCACCAATTACTATATTGCAATCATGGTATGTATGGCGGTTGTATTGTATTTCATTGTTTTAATGGTTTCTTACAACGGCACACGCCATCCGCGCATTTATTTAAAGAAATTTATTCACTGGTGCGTATACTCCCTGCTTGCGGGCGGCCTGTCTGCCTGTCTGTTACTGCCGGAGCTGTATACATTCTCGTTATCCGCTTCCAGTGACGTGTCTTTCCCGAAAACGTTAAGCGTGTATTTTTCCATGCTTGAAATGCTTACCAGACAATTGATAAACATTCCGGTACATCTGGGACTGGACCACTATCCGAACATTTACTGCGGTGTCTTTATCTTTTTACTGATTCCGCTGTATGCCATGAATAAAAAGATTCAGCCAAGAGAACGTATCGGAAAATTCTGTATTTTACTGGTCTTTTTGCTGGCATTTAACATTAACATTTTTAATTTCATCTGGCACGGATTCCATTATCCGAACAGCCTGCCATGCCGTCAGTCCTTTATCTACGTTTTCTTTGTGCTGACGATGGCATTTGAAGCCTTTTACTATTTAAAAGAAACAACAGACAAACAGCTGGCAGCGGCTGTGTGGATTGCTGTCGGACTTTTATTTGTAATTGAGCAGATGTTTACGACAGACAGCACTTACGATGCAAAGAGCGTTTATATCAGCGGTGCATTTATCTTAGCTTACGCCTTGCTGATTCAGCTTCACCGCCGGACAAGCTTTAAAATTCCGGTTATTTTATTTGCAGCATTTGCCGTCAGCATCATTGAATGTACGATGAATATGGAATCGACAGGTCTTGGCACAACGAACCGTACCGCTTATCTGCTCGATTACGATGCCGTGAAAACGGTTACCGATACGATTGCCGCATCGGATTCCACCTTTTACCGCATGGATAAGATAACGGGCGCGCGCTCCAAAAATGACGGGGCATGGCACAATTATCACTCTCTTGCAACATTTTCATCAACCTCCAACGCAGGCATTTCCGATTTATTCGGTTATCTCGGATTTGAACATTCAACCAATGCGTATGGATATGAAGGTGCTACCATGGTAACGAATTCTTTGTTTTCCGTAAAATATGTTATCAGTAACCAGCACCTGGCAGAAAGCCGGCTATTACAGTATGTGACCGGAAGTGACGGTGAATTTATTTATAAAAATAATTATACACTGCCACTGGGTTATCTCGTACCGACGAATTTTGAAGATGAATGGACAAGCAGTTCGATGTATAACGGCATTGAAAGCCAAAACAGCCTGATTAAGGCTGCCACAGGCATTGCCAATGTCTTTACGCTGACTTACGAATATACATCGGAAACAGATGTTAATATTGAACCGATTAAAAACGGTCATATGTATCTTGCCGTATCCGGTACAAATGTCGATTCTGTCGGTGTTAAAGTCAACGGATCGGTCAATAACTACTCCGGATTAAAAAACGGCAATCATTTAATTGACATCGGCTATGTTACAACTGCCGATTCCATTGAAGTATACGGCGATACCCCAATGGGTCTTTCCGTTTATACGTTAGAAGAAGAACGTTTTATCAACGCCTATAACATTTTAAATAACGGCGGATTAAACATCACTTCACACTCTGATACGAAAATAAAAGGCACCGTAACGGCACAAAGCGACAGCACAATGCTGTTTTCAATTCCGTATGACGGCGGCTGGAGTGTTTATATAGACGGTAAAAAAGTGAATACTTATGCAGTAAAAGATGCCCTGCTTGCAGTTTCTGTTTCAGCCGGAGAACACACAATTGTACTAAAATATATGCCGGTAAATCTGATTAAGGGTTGCATAATTACACTTTTATGCATTATTATATTAGTTGCGGTACATTTATTCGGAAAATACCGGGTTAATGGAAAGATTGACACCACAAAACTTCCACCGCTGCTTCAGGAATATCTTTCTGAAACAGACACATTATTCATGCACCGCAAGACAAAAGTTATCATGACACAGTCCGACATTAATCAAATAAAACAAGATACTGCCCCTCCGGTAGATATTGACACTTTAGATGATTTTGAAAATATGGATATTACGGACGATACCAAATAAGCATTACTTAAAAACTTACACAAAATTACAGCGCCAAAACGGCAGAATGGAGGACACTATGAAACTCTGGGGAGGACGATTCACAAAGGAAACAGACCAGCTTGTAAATAACTTTAACGCTTCTATTTCTTTTGACCAGAAATTTTACAGACAGGATATCCGCGGCAGTATTGCCCATGCAACAATGCTCGGAAAGCAGGGTATCATTTCAGAAGACGAAAGCAAAAAAATTGTTGACGGATTAAACGGAATCCTTTCCGATATTGAAAGCGGTAAGCTTGAAATTACAGACGAATATGAAGATATTCATACTTTTATGGAAGCAACTCTGATTGAGCGCATCGGTGACACCGGCAAAAAGCTGCACACCGGAAGAAGCCGTAACGACCAGGTTGCACTGGATATGCGCCTTTATACACGTGATGAGGTCTTAAACGTCAATCAGGAAGTCAAAGAACTCATGGAAGTGATTTTAAAAATCATGAAGGAAAATACCGAAACCTATATGCCGGGCTTTACACATTTACAAAAGGCACAGCCGGTTACGGTTGCACATCACTTCGGCGCTTATTTTGAAATGTTTAAGCGTGACAGAAGCCGCCTGCATGACATTTACGAAAGAATGAACTACTGCCCGCTCGGTGCAGGCGCACTTGCCGGAACGACTTATCCGCTTGACCGTGAACTGACTGCCAGCCTGCTTGATTTTTACGGCCCAACTTTAAACAGTATGGATTCTGTTTCTGACCGTGACTATCTGATTGAATTTTTAAATGCACTTTCTACGATTATGATGCATTTAAGCCGTTTTTCAGAAGAAATCTGTATCTGGAATTCCAATGAATATAAATTCATTGAGTTAGATGACGCATACAGCACCGGCAGTTCTATCATGCCGCAGAAGAAAAACCCGGATATTGCAGAACTCGTCCGTGGAAAGACTGGACGTGTCTACGGCGCATTAATGAGCCTGCTGACAACCATGAAAGGTATTCCGCTTGCTTACAATAAGGATATGCAGGAAGATAAGGAACTCTCCTTTGATGCGATTGATACGGTAAAGGGCTGTGTCAGCCTGTTTAAAGGCATGATCGCCACAATGCGTTTTAATCCGAAGCGCATGGAAGACAGCGCAAAGCACGGTTTTACCAATGCCACAGATGCTGCTGACTACCTTGTAAAAAAAGGTGTTCCGTTCCGCGATGCCCACGGTATTGTCGGTCAGCTTGTATTAACCTGTATCGAAAAGGGAATCGCATTAGACGACCTTACATTAGACGAATACAAAGCAATCAGCCCTGTATTTGAACAGGATATTTACGATGCCATCAGCTTAAAGACCTGCGTTGAAAAACGTCTGACCCTCGGCGCCCCGGGACCTGATGTCATGAAGCAGGTTATTGAAAAATATGAAGGATATTTGTTAAATGACTAAATCAGATAAATATCTCAGTTTTATGGTGATAATATCCGTCAAAAAGAGTCCGCAAAATCAGGCAGAATGCCTGATTACGCGGACTCTAATACTATATATCATATTTCATACTTTCCATTCCCGACACACCATTACTCCCGACCTCTCCTCCGTACAACCTCAGCCACCCACTATACAGAAAAAATAATCTGCTGTACCGAAGTCAAGTAACACGTTGAGGTACAGCAGATTATTTTTTCAGACTCGTATTTTCGTTCCTTTCGTATCCCTATGCGCCATTTTTAATCGGGCAAAGTCTACGTTTTTACCACGGTATTCTATCGTGAGTTCATCTCCCTGTGTAAGCAGATACACATCTTCGACCGTATCTTTTCCGGTCAGTTTGATTGCGCGCACACCGACCGCACCCTTCTTCTTTTCAGGCACATCTGAAAGCGGGAAGCGTAAAAAGTATCCGTCCGCTGTCTGCACGATAACATGCTGACTGCTCACAATCATTTCTTCTTCTTTGACTTCCCCGTCCAGTGAAAACCTTGAGAAAACTTCTTTTACCGCATCGGTCACATAGATGCCGACCAGTAAATCGTCTTCCTGTAATTTGGTCGCGGCTACGGTACGTTTACTGACTTCAAATTCTGAGGTGTCCACCAGCTTTGCCATACCCAGTTTTGTCATAAACAGCATTTTTTTACCCTTTAACTGTTCAAACGGTGTCAGATAAAGGATATTTTCACCACTGCTGTCATAGTTGCCCAGATTGTCAATCGGCGTTCCCTTGTCACGGAATCTCGTAAATGGAATATCCAGCACCTTAATCTGATGCAGACTGCCGTTGTCCGTGAAAATGCAGATTTTATCGGTATTCATGCAAGAGAATACATAGCGGTTCTCATTATGTACCGCCTCCTTATTTCTTTCATACGCCGACATATCAATGGTCTTTGCATAGCCGAAGCGGTCCATAATAAACATCACTTCCTGCTCCTGCACCTTTTTCTCCTCTAATACAACCGCCTTGGCATCTTCAATCTGCGTTTTTCTCGGCAGTGCGTATTCTTTCTTGATTTTGAGTAAATCTGCCTTAATGACCTTTGCCATTTCTTTTTTACTGCCTAAAATGCGCTCGTATTTTGCAATTTTTTCCAGACATTCTTCATATTCCTTCTGCAATGCAAGAATTTCAAGTCCAATCAGCTTGTACAGGCGCATTTCCAAAATTGCCTGTGCCTGACGTTCCGTGAAATTCAACCCTGCCGCCTGCTTTTTTGAAGCTTCGGATTTAAACTGAATGTCCTCGGTATTGCCGTTTACAAGACAGTCCTTTGCCATTTTTAAATTCTTACTGCCGCGCAGGATTTCAATAATTAAATCAATAATATCGCAGGCTTTGATTAACCCCTCTTTGATTTCCTTATTGTCAAGTTCCTTATTTAAAAGGGTCGTATATTTACGGGTTGCAATCTCATACTGGAAATCAATATGGTGTTTGATAATCTGCTTCAAGCCCAGTGTTTCCGGTCTTCCGTCAACAATCGCAAGCATATTGACACCAAACGTATCTTCAAGCTTTGTCTTTTTATATAATACATTTTTTAAATATTCCACATCCGCATTTTTCTTTAATTCTAGCACAATGCGAATACCTTCTTTGGAAGAAGCATTGGAAATATCTACGACATCTGTAATTTTCTTTGTTTCAATCAAGTCTACCACATCGGAAATAAATTTTCCGATATTCGCACCGATCATGGTGTATGGAATCTCTGTAATAACCAGCTTGTCACGCTCCGAGCGTTTTGCCGCCGGTTCAAATTCGACCTTGCCGCGCAGCTTGATTTTACCGTTTCCAGTTTCGTAAATCTGTTCCAGCTCACTTTTATTGATGACGATACCGCCGGTCGGAAAATCCGGACCGATGCAATACTGCATAAGTTCTTTGGTCGTAATCTCCTCATTGTCCATATACGCACAGACCGCGTCAACCACTTCGCCGAGGTTGTGTGTCGGGATATTGGTTGTCATACCGACTGCAATACCGTCCGCACCGTTTACTAAAAGATTCGGCACTCTGACCGGAAGCACTGCCGGTTCTTTTTCCGTTTCATCAAAGTTCGGTACAAAATCGACAACATTTTTATCCAAATCCGCAAGGTAGACGTCCTGCGTAAATTTCTTTAACTTGGCCTCCGTATATCGCATGGCGGCGGCACCGTCCCCTTCGATTGAACCGAAGTTGCCGTGTCCGTCCACCAGTGCCATGCCCTTTTTAAAGTCCTGCGACAAGACGACCAGCGTTTCATAAATGGAACTGTCGCCGTGCGGGTGATACTTACCCATTGTGTCACCGACAATACGTGCCGACTTTCTGTGTGGTTTATCATAATTTAAGCCCAACTGATCCATTGCATACAAAACACGCCGCTGTACCGGCTTTAATCCGTCTCTGGCATCAGGAAGCGCTCTGGCTGTGATGACACTCATGGAATAGTCGATATAGGACTTCTGCATGACCTCGGAATACTCGGTCTTTACTATCTGCTCTGCCATTTTATTCTCCTCTTGATTTTTCAGTTCTTATTATCTCTGCATTTGAAAATCAGTTTTTATTATCTTTTCATTTCAAAAAACAATGAACTGAATTTATTAAATTCTGCTGATTATATTTATTAAATCATATCGTTTTATTTACTATACCAGAAATGCTCTACGCATCAATTTCCGCCTCGTCTGCATGTGCATAGATAAACTGCTTACGCGGCGGTACTTCACTGCCCATTAACATCGAAGTTACCTCTGTTGCCAGTCTGGCATCTTCGATTTCAACCTGTTTTAAAATACGCGTTTCAGGATTCAGCGTAGTTTCCCAAAGCTGTTCCGGATCCATTTCTCCCAGACCTTTGTAACGCTGTAATGAAAATGAGCCGCTTGGATGCTTCTTTCTGTACTTTTCAAGTGCCTTGTCATCATACAGATATTCGACTGTTCCCGCCTTTGCGCCTTTTTCCTTTTTCTTTAACTCGGCACGGTAAAGCGGCGGCGTTGCAAGGTATACGTGTCCCTGCTGAATCAGCTCCGGCATAAAGCGGTAGAAAAATGTCAACAGCAGTGTATCAATATGTGCACCGTCCACATCGGCATCGGTCATTAAAATAATTTTATGATAACGCAGTTTGCTGATATCAAAGTCGTTGCCGTAGCCTTCAAGAAAACCACAGCCGAAAGAATTAATCATCGTCTTGATTTCCGCATTTGCAAGAACCTTATCAATACTTGCTTTTTCTACATTTAAAATCTTACCACGAATTGGCAGAATTGCCTGTGTCCGTCTGTTTCTCGCTGTCTTTGCCGAACCGCCGGCAGAATCTCCCTCGACAATAAAAACTTCACATTCCTCCGCATTACGGCTTTCGCAGTTTGCCAGCTTTCCGTTGCTGTCAATCGAAAATTTCGGCTTTGAGAGCATATTGGTCTTTGCCTTTTCTTCGGCACGTCTGATTTTTGCAGACTTTTCTGCGCAGGCAAGCACAGCCTTCAAGTCGTCTAGATGTTTGTCAAAATAAAGCTGGATTTCATCATTTGTCACGGAACTTACTACCGTTCCCGCGTCCGGGTTGTCCAGTTTGGTCTTTGTCTGTCCTTCAAAACGCGGCGCCGGGTGCTTCACTGCTACAATCGCCGTCATACCGTTGCGGACATCAACACCGGTGAAATTCTGGTCTTTTTCCTTTAAAATACCAAGCTCCCTCGCATACTGGTTCATGACCATGGTAAATTTCGTCTTAAAACCGGTGATGTGCGTTCCACCCTCCTGTGTATAAATGTTGTTGCAGAAGCCTAAAATATTTTCTTCAAATTCATTGACATACTGGAATGCAACTTCCACTTCAATGCCGTCTTCGCTCTTTTTATAATACACAATATCCTGCACCGGCTCTTTGCCTGTATTTAAGTCCTTTACATATGCCTTAATGCCGTCCGGCTCATGATATGTTGCTTCTGCTGCCGGTTCAATGCGGTTATCCGTAAAATGAATCGTCAGTCCGGGGTTCAAATAAGCCGTCTCATGCAGACGGCTTTGAATAGAATCGGCTTTAAAACGTGTTTTTTCAAAAATTTCTTTATCCGGCAGGAAAGTAACTGTCGTTCCCGTATCGCTCTTTCGGCAGGTACCGGTCTTTTCAAGCGGATACATCACTTTACCGCGCTCATAACGCTGACGGTATATGCCGCCGTCTACGTGAATTTCAACCTCCAGCCATTCTGAAAGTGCATTGACAACAGATGCACCTACACCGTGAAGTCCACCTGAAATCTTATATCCACCGTCACCGAACTTGCCACCCGCATGCAGAATCGTAAAGACAACCTCCACTGCCGGGATTCCTGCCTTCGGGTGAATCCCAATAGGAATTCCTCGTCCATTATCCTTAATTGTTGCCGTGCCGTCCTTATTTAATGATACGTCAATCTGCGTACAGTATCCTGCCAGATGTTCATCGACCGCATTATCCGCAATTTCATAGATTAAATGATTCAGCCCCTTTGTTCCGACACTTCCGATATACATGCCGGGACGTTTGCGGACTGCTTCCAGCCCCTCCAAAATGGAAATACTGGACGCATCATATTTCTTTTCTGCCATGATTTTCTCCATTCTTTTTCTTATTTCTATTTTATATTTTTTATCTTTTAAATATCTTTGCTGTCAGAATCACATTACAAATACGTAATTTATTTTACCAGCTCATTAAAAACTGTTTCAAAGCTTACCGGCAGTTCTGTGGCATTGGCGGTCTTCTTGCTGTTCCAGACCTTCTTATTCATTTCCACATACTTAGAAGCTTCATAGCTTTCAAAGACACTGTTAAAATATTCCAGCTTCTTTTCATCCATCAGCGCCGTTTTATTAGCTTCCGTTTTGGACTTTTCATTGTCACTGGTACAGCGGATAATGTAATATTTTCCGCCTGCTTCAACAATACTGCTGGTTTCGCCTGTCTTTAAATTAAAGGCTGCCGTTTCAAATGCCTGTTCCATTTCACCGCGCTTGCATTCTATTTCGGATTCTTCTTCCCCGCCAAAATCCTTTGCTACGGAATAGAACGACTCTCCGTTATCCAAACGCTCTTTTGCGGAAGAAATGTCCGACTTGGAACCCGCACAGATGTACTGTATTGTAATCACTCTTGCATCATCGGAGCTGACTTCCGTATTAATCTGCGAAGTTACATCGTCATATAATGTATCTGCAATTGCAAACTCCGTAAACATTTTTTCAATCTGGTCTTTTGTTACATTTAACGCTGAAACCTGCTCCTGTGTCAGTGCATTAAAAAATGTATCTGCCGCACTGCTTACGGCATCTTTCTGGGTACGTGAAAGCACAACCCCCTTTTCCTTTGCCGAAAGATTCATACATTTTACGCGGATTAACTTGGAGCGCACCTGTTCCTTTACATAGTCATCCATGTTGACACCTTCCATGCTCTGACTCCACACACCGCTTCCGAAAACATTTTCATATTCCTTTTTCGCATCGGAAAGCAGAATATCTGCCTCCCATGTGTAGGCTTTTGAATTGCCTGCTTTTAATACGACATCATCTTTTAAACCTGTCGAAATGTATAAAAATGTTCCGTTAAAAAATTTTATATATCCTGCAATCAGCGCCACTGCCACTGCAAATATAACCAGTCCGATAATTCGTTTTTTTCCTCTTTTCACCACAATCCTCCTGCTGTTCCGGCTTTTCACCGATTTTTTCAGTCCCCGGAACGAAAATATTTCATGTTATTATAACATTAATTTTCATTTTAGAAAAGCTATTTTGAGTTGATTTTCTTTGTTTTAAGTTTGCTTCTTGTAAAATGTTCTGCTATAATATTTTTAATTAAATGCTGTTTGGATTCGACAATTCCATACAGGCTGTTACGCAGAACAATATAATAAATATAGCAAAGGAATGTATGCTTATGAACGGTAAAATGAACATGTCTATTTCGCAGATTTTTCAAAAAGACGGCAAACCGACAGCTTTCGTACTGTTTAGCGAAGGCAGAAAAAGTGCCGAGGGTAAAATTCCGGACTGCACGATTATTTCCAATGACGGCTTTTCCGAAAAGGAAGTCAAAGCACTGGAACTGTATCTGAAAATGCAGCAGGAGTCTATTTTAAAGACTGCAAAAGAAGTGAATATTATGAAAGCGTTTATGCAGAATTAAAGGCAAAAGTTAAACCAGTCCACCGATTCTTTTTATTGTGATTGAATCGGCGGATTCCGACAGCATCAGCTATCTGATTTGATGTATAGCCTATCTTATGCATATTCAAAACAATCCTTGCAACTGCCTTATCCTCAATTCCCTGACTCAGATTACACATAATGCTCCAATCAAACGATGTAATTCATATTTCTCATCATGTTTT
Organism: Lachnospira intestinalis; assembly: GCF_040095895.1. Lineage (NCBI taxonomy): Bacteria > Bacillati > Bacillota > Clostridia > Lachnospirales > Lachnospiraceae > Lachnospira > Lachnospira intestinalis. Next base: position 457,205 of record NZ_JBBMFS010000001.1, on the reverse strand, counting down.
GGAAGTTCATTTGTAATGCCGATTAACACAATATTCAGCAAATCAAGAAAGCCTGCTTTTTAACCTCCACTCTTGACAAAGAGCCTTTTTATTGTCAATACAAAAACACCCCAGTAATATATAAGCCCAACCGCCTGATATATTCCCGGGGTATCATCTATTCTGTCAATTACCTTACATCACTGCCTGAATATCCTCTGCAATCTGCTCCGGTGTCAGATGATTTGCCTTTAAGACATCTTCGACATTATATCTGTCTAAAAATTCCTTCTTTAATCCGAAGTTTAAGGTCTTGATATCCGAAGCACCGTAAAAACGTGCGATTTTTTCACCGAAACCACCGTCTAACACGCCGTCTTCAAGTGTCACAACCATACTGTGTTCTGCTTTCAGATTTTCTAACAGTTCACTATCTAAGCCTGTGATAAATCTCGGATTAATCAGTGTTACATGGATACCGGATTTCTTTAAAAGTTCTGCTGTTTCCTCGCCTAATGTATAGAAATCACCCAATGCAAGAATTGCCACTTTACTGCCTTTTTCTGTAACTTCATAGCGGTTTAATGTGCTGTAATCCGCATCAACCGGTCTGCCGGAAGTTGCCACACCTGTTGCAGGTACACGGATCGCTACCGGGTGGTCTTTCTGCTCTACTGCCCAGTCAAGCATTGCAAAATATTCTTCCTTACAGGTCGGTGCAAGGTATACTAAATTCGGAATATTTGCAATCATCGGAATATCGAAAAATCCGATATGGGTAATATCGTTCATTCCGTATACGGAAGCACAAAATGTCAGAATTGTTGCAGGACTGTTATTGACACATAAATCCTGTGATAACTGGTCATAACATCTCTGTAAAAATGTGCTGTACACACCGTAAACCGGCTTTGCACCGCCCGTTGCTAGTCCGGATGCAAGTGCAACCGCATGTTCCTCCGCGATACCTACATCCACAAACTGTCTTCCCGCCTGCTCTCTCTTATCATTTGTAAAACCAAAAACCGTCGGTGTTGCGGAAGTAATTGCTACAACAGAAGCGTCTTCTTTCATTTTCTGTAACAGATAATCTGCGGTCAACGTACCGTAATCTTCTCCACCGTCATAATTTCCTTTTGTTTTGCCGGTTTCAATATCAAATGGCATATGCCAGTGCCAACTTTCCTTGTTTTCTTCTGCCAATGTATATCCCTTACCCTTTAATGTATGGATATGCACTGCAACCGGCGCCTTAGAATCCTTGACCCTTTTAAATGCGTCAATAAGCTGTGTCAAATCATTGCCGTCTTCCACAAAAACATAATTTAAGCCCATTGCCTTAAAAATGTTGCATTCTGCCTGCCCTTTTGTATCACGTAACAACTTTAAATTTTCATATAAACCGCCGTGGTTTTCTGCGATAGACATTTCATTATCATTGACAACCACAATCAGATTGCCGTTTAATTCCTTTGCAAAATCCAGTCCTTCCAGTGCTTCGCCACCGCTTAAAGAACCATCTCCAATAACTGCAATAACATTATAATTTTCATCTGCCAGATCTCTCGCCTTTGCAAGACCGCAGGCAAGACTGACTGAAGTTGACGTATGTCCGATGCAGAAAAAGTCGTGTGCACTCTCGGACGGCTCAGAATATCCCGATACATCATCATATTTTGCTTCATCTAAAAATGCATCTGCACGTCCTGTCAGCATTTTATGGCAGTAACTCTGATGTGAAACGTCAAATACCATTTTATCCTTTGGTGAATCAAATACATAGTGCATGGCAATTGTGGCTTCAACCATACCAAGGTTCGGACCGACATGTCCGCCGTGGACACTTAACTTCTGAATCAGTGCCTGGCGCATTTCGCCTGCAAGCACCTTTAACTGTTCTACATCTAATTTTTTTACATCTTCAGGTGACTGAATCTTTTCCAAATACATAAATTCCTCCATTCCACAGCCATAGTAATGCTGCGTAGTCATTTTTTGTTATTTATAGCATACAACTTAAAGTTTACTTAAAGTCAAGTCTTCTTTTATTTTTTTATTGTTTTTATAAATCCTTAATATTTTATACACCTGTGCTTGCACATTTTTCACGCTTCTGTTATGATAATAATCTGTTTGTAAACTGTCTTTGGGCAGTATCAGCATTCAACAACAATAATTTGATTCAATAATGGAGGTTTTATGGAAAAGAAACATAGAGGAAGCTTTACCGGCGGGCTTGGATTCGTACTTGCCGCCGCAGGAAGTGCTGTCGGACTCGGAAATCTGTGGCGGTTCCCTTATCTGGCTGCACAGTACGGCGGCGGCATTTTTATCTTAGTTTATATTATATTGGCACTGACGTTTGGATTTACACTCATGACCACCGAAATTGCAATCGGACGGAAAACCAAATTAAGTCCTACAAGAGCCTATGCAAAAGTGCATAAAAAATTTGGATTTATCGGACCGATTGCTTTTATCATTCCGGTTATTATCCTGCCGTATTACTGCGTAATCGGCGGCTGGGTAACAAAATACATGGCTGTATTTATCTCCGGACAAAATGAAGCCGCCGCAGAAACTTCGTTTTTTTCAAACTTTATCAGTCAGGAATACGCACCACTCATTTTCTTTTTTATTTTCCTTGCACTGACCGCATTGATTGTCGTGTGTGGAGTTGAAAAAGGAATCGAAAATGTCAGCCGTGTTTTAATGCCGGTTTTAATCATTCTTGCAGTTGTTATCTGCATTTACGTTGTATTACTGCCGGGTTCTGCCGCCGGATTAAAATATTACCTGTTACCGGATTTTTCAAAGTTTTCATTGAAAACCGTCTGTGCCGCAATGGGGCAGATGTTTTATTCCATGAGCCTTGCAATGGGCATTATGATTACGTATGGTTCTTACACACGTGACGATGTCAGCATGGTAAAATCTGTCAATCAGATTGAAATTTTTGATACGGTTATTGCCCTGCTTGCCGGACTGATGGTTGTTCCTGCCGTATACATTTTCAGCGGAGAAGCCGGAATGTCACAGGGCGGCGCCGGACTGATGTTTATTACACTGCCGAAGGTCTTTTCACAAATGGCAGGTGGACGTTTTATGGGTGCACTCTTTTTTACACTGGTATTGTTTGCCGCACTGACAAGTTCCGTATCTGTCATGGAAGCAATTGTTTCGATGATGATGGACCGCTTTGGGCTGAGCCGTATTAAATGCTGTATCGGTATTGTACTGTTTTCCATTCTGCTCGGTGTGCCATGCTCTTTAGGCAACGGTATATGGTCCGGATTTACAATCTTTGGCATGGATTTCCTGACTTTCTGTGATTTTATCAGTAACAGTATACTGCTGCCGGTTGTTGCATTTTTAACCTGCATTATGATTGGCTGGTTTGTCGGCGCCGATTACATTATTGCAGAAGCCACCAAAAACGGCGAAACCTTCAAGCGCAAAAATATTTACCGCATGATGATCCGCTATATCGCACCGGTACTGCTTTTAATTATTTTAGTTTTCTATACACTGGCGCAGTTCGGTGTCATTCAGTATTAATAATGAACAGAATAATAAGTCTGTAAAAATAAAGACTGTGTCTTAACGGCTTTTGATATGTCCCCGGAATCGGGAGTATATTGAACCGTTAAATTCACAGTCTTTTTATGATAGCTCATATTTTTATACTCTGCTTGACAACAATATCTATACACACATTTTAGATTTTACAATTCATGATAATGCGGGCAGAAATCTTCATGATATCTGTCTTACATGCGGAAGCTATCACTTTGTATATAACTTTCAACCGCTTCTTTGTTCAACCGTTCCCCGATTACAATCAGTACATCCTGCCCCTCGGCTATCGGCTGTAAAGTGATTTTGCTATGTGTGGCATTTAATTCCAGCCACTTGTCATTGTCTGCTTTTAAAAATCCTTTTATTCTGAAAATATTACCGCAGTTTTCATCTTCAAACAGCTTTTTTACTGCCGCTTTTAATGTTTCTTCCGACATTGTGCTGTTCATAAAATAAAGCGATTGAAAAACGTTCTGCTCCGATAAATCCATTTTCTGATAATTTTCATAAACGTATCCGCACAGGGAAAAGCTTTCTAAATCCGAATTGGTAAGCTGTATCGTTCCCTTTTTTACAATCTCCGTGTCAAATCTTCTTTTACAGCCGATTTGCGCCATGGCACGGTTTAAATGTGCAATCGTCTGTTCTATCTGCGCTCCGTCTGCTTCGTCTGCATGGCTTAAAAGAATCTTTCCGGCATTGGCGGCTTCCGAAGCCAGCAGATAATCTGCCTCCGCCGACAGTTCATTTTCAAGTTCAGCATCAACGACCGTTATTACATTACCAATCTCATACCAGTTATCCAGCGGTTCTTCATGCAGTACGTCAAAAAATTCGTCCACATCAAAAATACCGGAAGGCTCGACAATCACACGGTCATAGCCACACATCCCCATTGAAATCAGCTTTGTACGAAAACGGCGGATATGCGTTTCTTTATCACAGCCGCCCGAAATCATTTCCAGTTCGCACTGTTCTCCCATTAAATCCTGCAACAGCATCATATCAACATTGACTGCACCGTAATCATTTTCAAGAATTCCGATATGAAATCCCTGTGACATCAGATACTGTGCGTATTTTTTGATAAATGTTGTCTTGCCTGAACCCAGAAATCCTGTAATCAAATCTATCTTTACCATGAATATAATCCCCGTTTCCAAATAATCATAACCTAATCTATTATATGCCATTCATCACCGGTTATCAATGGGGAGTCCTCAAAAACAAAGAAGCAGATACGGCTTCTCCATGTCTGCGGCATCCGGCCAAATCAGTGTGCCTTTTGTATCGACAATCACTTCATAACCGGCACAGTCTGCCTTTTTTGAAAAGCCTTCCTGTCCGTAAATTTCAGTGTTTGACACAGCGTACTTTCCCGGCTCTGCCATTTCAAGTTCTGCTGTCACTCTTCCGCTTACCGTAGTCGGCACATTAATCTGAGCCAGCGTGGTGTAATAATCGGATACACCGCTTAACTTTGACGTCATGGCACAGTCAATTCTTCCGTCCACAGATGTCATCATATGGCATATAATATATGGCTTTTTCATTTTACATTTTTCCTCTGTATACCGGGAAGATACCACTTTCACCATAGCTTTCAATTTTTTTGAAATTTTTGAGTATCTTCATATCTTCATCACTAATTTCAAAATCCACCTGTGAATTAGATTTCATATGCTCTGGATTAGCTGTCTTTGGCAGTGAAACTGTACCAAGCTGGATTGTATAGCGGATACAAAGCTGTGCAACGGTTACGCCGTATTTATCTGCTATAGCCTTAATTTCCGGCTGTTTTAAAATTTCACCATGTGCAATCGGTGAATATGCTTCAACCGTAATGCCGTTTTTCTGGCAGTATTCTACTAGTTCAAGCGGCGTATTACTGATATGAAGTAGAATCTGGTTTACCATCAGCTTGATTTTTGATGTTTTAACAAGGCTTTCAATATCACCAATCTGGAAATTGGATATGCCGATTGCTTTAAGTATGCCTGCCTTGTAAGCATCTTCTAAGGCTCTCCATGCAGCCCGGTTGCCTTCCACATACCGGTCATCACTCTGATTGACCTTATCCCAAGGCTGCGGAGAATGAATAATCATCAAATCAAGATAATCCAGTCCCATTGTTTCAAGTGTTTTATCAATGCCAGCCATCGCTTCTTCATAGGTCTTATGCTCTGCCGCCACCTTACTTGCAACAAAAAGCTGTTCTCTTGCCACACCGCAGGTTCTGACACCTTCGCCAACACCGCGCTCAGAGGCATATTGTCAAGTGTGTATGTAAGATTTTATGAAATTGCTTCTATTTTCATCTGAATCCACTAAACTAAAAAATTAAATCTTCCGCCGATTTTATTCTCATCAGCTTTCTTTTCCTGAAGCTTTTCAAGATATTCTTTCTGACTGGCTGATGATTTTTCTAACTCTGCAAAGAATGTGGTAGTTCCGTCACTATTAAAAGAGATGCCAAATTTTGTAATTTTTGTATCAGTATCTGCATTGTCGTTAGTCTTACCGAATACTCTTTCAAATCCGAACTGGGCATTGATTTCATCTGACATACGCAAGGCTCCCTCAATGCTATGCATTTTTTCTGCATAATACTTCGAATCTGATTATTTACACCTTCAAATCGACATTGTTCTTTTTTGAAACTTCTTTATGCTTTTTCATCGAGAATACTTCTTTTTCTTCCTTTGTATCCTTTGCTTTTTCCAACTGCTTCTGTAGGATTTCTTCGGCTTTTTCACTCATATTCTGAAGAAACGATTTTACTTTTGAATCTTTATGTCCTATTGCCCATGAACTAATATTTCCATCTTTATCTATTGCCCATCCCTGTTCAACTCTCCATCCAATATCTGCTTGTTGCTTTGCAAACTGCTCATCTAATTTTTTCATGTTACCAATTTCTTTTATGTACTCATCTTCTAAGTCTGAATCATTTGCCATTTTTGTTAAAAACTGAGGAGAAATCGCTACATTCGTGGTAATTGATTTACCATATTTCATCCCCGGACTATAATTTGCTGATACAAAACTATAATTGTCAAATTTTTTAGAAAGATAGGAAAGTTCATCCGCTGCAGTTTTTCGGGTTGTCCCTGTCTTTACATCTTCTGTTTGCTCCACAACCTGCTTTTCTGTGGTTTCCTTAGCATTATTTTTCCGTATATTACCGGTATAAGCATTTGTGTAAATATTAGAGTAATTGTTTACACCTGTAACTGCCATACTAACATCTCCTTTCGTATGACAAAGCTTTCATTACCTTTTATTAGCATAATAATCCCAAATACCATTAAGCATTTTCCGATCACCATCTGATACATTCAGATTTAGCCTTAAATCTTTCCAGTCACCCGAATACTGCTGCGATAATTTCTGGTTATCCGACTTGATGGCGGATAAAAATGCCTGATATGCCGAATTTTGGATAACCCCCTTTTCTTTAGATTTTGCAGTATTCTCCTGATTCTCACCTATGTTCTGTTCATTTGCTGTCTGTTCACTTCCTTTATGGTAAACTACCGATGGGGTAAAATCCTGTAATTCTGACCAGATTTCTGTTGAAGTTGCCATAAAATTACTGTGATTTTCATATGCCTGATTCAGCATATCCAGTTCTTTTTCTTTGGTTAATTCCTCAATTTTGCCCGATTCTGTCACATAATACTCCGGCTCATAATCTTGTTCCGCATATTTTTCTTCAATGCTGTTTTTCATTTTGTTATATGCTTCTGCCATTCTGTTTACATGATGTTCAAAGGAATCAGTTTTTACACTCTCTGTATCTTCTTTGACAAATATATCCGTCACTTCCTTCTCAAAACGGTTCTGATAATCCATAGAACTGACAGAAGATAAATGTCGAAAGCTCTCCTGCCCTGTTTTGGAAATGGAAAGTGTATCTGTATACTGTGTCATTTTCTTTTCTAAATCTGCCGGAACATTTTGCTTTGTATTTTCCCTGCTGTTATGTTCGATTGCAGAATATGTAATATTTGTATTATTGTAAATCTTCATAGCTGTTTCCTTCCCAGATAAATACCATTAGACTCTAATATCAATCGGCACATACCTTTTAATTGTGTCTGTTTGTACCATTTCTGCTGCCTCTAAACTATCTGTAGCAAGCTGCTCCTGCAAAACCTCGTCTGGAAGTTCTTCCATATTCTCCACAGTTTTTTCCGTCATCTGCTCTGTCATTTCTTCGGTTGTCTCCGAAAGTTCGTCCATGATTTCAGACATCATGCCCTTGTTTTCCTCTGTTCCAAGAGCTTCATCCACCATTTCTTCCTTTCGTTCTTCTTCTGTTTTAGGCTTATTCCTCTCAGCAGCTTCCGCAATCTTTTCGCCATGTTCTTCTGCCTCGTCCATGACATGAAACATCTGTGAATTATTATACTCCTGATTTGCTGCCGCAATTTCATCCTCATAATTATGAAACATTTCCAGCTTTTCAGAGATTTCTTCCAAACTGTCAGCCTTTCGGTTTTTCAAATTTTCTTTTTGTGCTTCAAAAAAAGCCACCTTATTATCCCGTTCCTGCTGTCGCTGCAATTTTTCCTGTGTACTTTTCAACATATTAGAACTATTAAATCTATTTATCAGTAAACCTCCACCGGATAAATTGACTGTAAAACTCATCTGGTTCCTCCTTCCCGACAAATTAATACAAAAGATTTTTCTTCTTGTCATTTAGGCTTAACATACTATACTTCCTTATCTATCTTACTTGACGTTAGAGAAGAATTCGTTTTAGAATATGTACCATTGTTTGTATAAGTTGCACTTGCCCGGTTCGCAGCATTTGATATACCAGTTGCTTTCTGGGCTGTTTTGCCTACAAAGGAATTGTAACCTGTAAAAACCGTTTTCAGTGAACTGATATCTGCTTTCTTCAATTCATCTTCATCTAGCTCCAACTTATTCCCCTTTCCTATGGTAATACCTATTTTAGAAAGTAAATGACTGGTTTTGTCTGTCATGCCTGTCATCCATGAAGCATTTCTAAGAACATCTTTTGTATTGGATTCTCCTGCCTCCTTAACAACGTCATTATAATCATCAATAAAAGATTTCACTTTTTTGGTAATTGCATCCCAGTCATAATCCTCTACCTCTGTTTCTTCCCCGGTCTTTTCATCCTTCTTTTTTATTTTCTTTTTTTCCCAGAGTGACGCATCGTTTAGTGCATCTGCTGATTTTTTCAGGGAATCCGCACTTGTTTTCATCAGTGTAAGCTTCTGTGAAGTATCGCCTTTACCCGATAATTTTTCTGCATCCTGCTTTGCATAATATGCTTTCATAAGTTTTCCATAGCTTCCGTTTTTAATCGCAGCATAATCAGAAAGCATATTGGTGTTTCCTACGGATGAACTGTCGGAAGTTCCTCCAAATAATGCGGAATAATCTACATTGCTGTTATATTTACTTGTGTAATCACTAAAACTCTTAATCTCTGACATAATACCATTCTCCTTTACCAACTATAAACGAATATCAATCGGTGTATACACTGCCTGCTGTGTTGCATTCTGTGCATTTTCCAGAGTCGGTGTTTCTACTGTCACCTGTGTTTCCCCTTTGATATCCGTATTCTTTACGCTGTCTGTCTCCTCTGCCGCAGCCCCCGCAGATTCCTGTGTTTTCTCGGATTTATCAGTATTGTTCTTTGTTGCAGTGTCTTCTGTATTGCTGTTCTCCGCTTTTGCAGCTTCTTCTACTGATTTATTTGCATCTGCAAGTGTAGACATCTGTGCTGCTGTCGCAGACTGTGCCTTTGCCTGCAGCTCTGCCAGTTCTTCTTCCTTCTTCTCAGTATTTCCTTTTCCGGCATCCTGTTTGATTTCAGATTCAAGCACACTGGCACGTCCCTGTATCTGTGTTGCCATACTTTCCTGCACCTTTGCCTGTTTCATGGAAGAATCTGCGGAAATCATCGCCTGCATACTTGCCTGTGACAATCCGGTGTCTTTCTTTTTAGAAGTGCTACTTGTTCCAGCCACCATATCATCCATAGATGACGAATTTTTACTCTGCTGTTCCTTTCTCTGCTCGATCTGGTGCCGTCTTAACTGCTGATTGAGATTGTTAATCTCCTGCTGTATCTCCTGACGCTTTTTCATCTTATCCTCTAATGACATTTCTTCATTTGATGATAAATCCTGTAGCTTCTGCTGTGCATTTGCAATCTGATTCTGAATATTTTTACTTACAGAATCATTCCCCTGTGACATTCCCATTGTTCCTGTCTGCGTATTTGTCCCACTAAATCCATTGATTCTCATTTTAATCCTCCTTGTTTTGCGAAGCAAAATCCGAACCCTTTGGTGAGGAGAGGATTTGGCCTCCTTGAGCTTAAATTCTGAAATCCGTTTCCTTAAAAATCTGTACAACATGATTTCTCTTTACTGATTCTTTCGGCATATCTTTCTTTACAATAAACAGCGATGTTGTGAACCGCCCTTTTTTTGTTGTGAAGCAAATAAAAAACACTAAATATTCTGATGTTTCACAGATTACTTAGTGCTTTTTGTCCTTATTCTACCTGTAACATAATACTTAGAACCACTTCCTGATTCTCCTGCTCTAAAGATATATCTCCCATATACATCCTTGCAACCCTTCGGATATTATGCAGTCCAATTCCATGCTCCTTCCCGGATTTCGTTGTTTCCGGCAGATCACTGTCCTTATAATTTAACTCTCCCTCATATCTGTTCTTTATGGTTATCATAAAAATACTGTTTTTCCGAAAAGAAGAGATACAGATATAAGGATTTTCTCCACTTACATTTTCCATGCAATTATCCAGTGCATTGTTTAAGATCACGCTTAAATCAAATGCATTTAATTTCGTATCCCCCGGATAATGAAAATCTGATATAAAACGAATCTGCTTTTCCTTTGCTTCTCTTAACTTTTCCATCAGAATCACATCAATGACAGGACTCCCCGTTTTTATCTCAGGAGATATTTCATTCCACTCCTTTTTCAAATGCTCCATATATTCTGCTGCATCATCCATATGATTCTCTGCCACAAGATGTTCCAGCATCTGTATATGATTCCCCATGTCATGACGCAGGCTGCGGATATCCTGATACAGCTTTTCCACTTCCCCGATATGCTTTTTCATATTACTGACCTGATTTAATACCAGCTCCTGCCCTGTCTGTTCTTCCTGTGCCACCTTCCAGTTTTGAAACATCGTAGTCATAACAAGAATTGCTATGATAGAGATAAAATAATGCACAAAGCTTAAAGCTCCATAAAATCCATAGGTATCTGTCAGGCTCTTTCCTGTATCTTTTTCATAAATATTCAGATAATATTGCAGAATGCCATATCCTGTAACTCCCACAAGAGAAGGTATGATAAGCATTACCAGCTCTTTAACGCTCATTTCATCATTTTTGTATACATATGCTTTATTGATCAGACCGATTGCAACTGCAAGGAAAACGATACAAAGCACAATATCCAGAATTCTCGTTCCAGCATAAAGTCCATATTGCAGCCATTGTCTTCCTGCAATCGTATTCCTAAAAACCAGAGCTTTTGTGATAAAATCATCCAGTCTGCCTGCCATTGCAACCGCAAGCCAACGGATAGAAAAAAATGTCACTGCAAGAAATATTTTCTGATAGATGTTTCTTCTGTCCCGTACATACATCACAAAAAATGCAGCCACAACCCCCAGCATATATGCAGAAAAATTGCCAATCTGCTGCGGTATCAGATACAGCACAGACATAATTCCAATATAAACAATACTGACCAGAGCAGCTTCCCTTTTCTTTTTCATATATGGATATACAAAAACACCAAAACAGATTCCTGTAATAATCAAAATTGCAATAACAGAAAACTTCGATGTGATCATCCAGCATCTTTCCACTAAACTCATCTGACTTCATTTCCTTTCCTCTGGTTATACTTCAGATATTGCTTCACAAATTCCGGATAATTCTTTTTTGCAATCAATGCAGTTCCATTTTTCATAGTTACACAAGTTGCATCATATTTTTCTACATATTTAAAATGCACAAGATAGGCTCTGTGTGTTCGGAAAAAATCTGTTCCTGCCATATCACTTAATTCCTGTAATTTACCATAGTATTCAATATCCGTACTTCGTGTATGGATAATAACTTTTCTGTTATACACCTCGGCATACACAATATCACGCAGGAAAATTTTTATATGACTTCCGGCGGTCTGTACCATGATATACTTTTCGTCTTTTTCAAGTCTGGAACTCCTTTTTATGTTATGGACTGCCTTTGTCACAACCTCTTTCAATTTCTCGTCGGAAAACGGTTTAACCAGATATTGAAATGCTCCGACATCAAATGCCTGAAAGACATACTCCTCTGCTGCTGTCACAAAAATGAGTATCATATCCTCATTGTCCTGACGAAGCACCTTTGCCGTTTCCATCCCATCCATTCCCGGCATCTGAATATCCAGAAAAAGAATATCCGGCTTACTGCCACTTGCAATCAGTTCATCACCTGATAAATATTTCTCTATAACCGCATCCGGCAATAGCTTTTTTATTTTTTCTTCCAGTATCTGAACCATAGATACTTCATCATCGCAGATAGCAATTCGCATATTGTCACTTCCTTGCTTACATATATTTATAGCTATTATATCGGATAAGTTCATGCAATATCTATCTGGAATGTTGTGAAATGACCTTTTTTTTGTTGTGAAAAGGGCAGTAAACCATTATTGGTTCACTGCCTTGTCTTCTAATCATGTCTGCAATATTAAAGAAATGAAAGCTTGCCCAACAGTTACGCGAGCTTGAAAGTGATAACTTAATCATCAAAAAAATATATCCTATAATTCCTCCCAAAACAGAATACAGCTTAAGTGAGTTAGGCAAAACACTGATTCCTTTATTGAACTCTATGTGCGAATGGGGACAACAATTTATGGCGGATTAAAAAGCATTTTCTTACTTCAATTTGCTTTGACAACTCCTTTTTCTTTGCTTCTTTCTTCTCCTCCGCTTTCTTTTATCATACGCAAAGCGCCTCAATATCATGCATTTCTGCATAACGCTTGCACGCTTCCACTATAATTCCAGCATCTACTCCACTTCGTTTACGCAAGATATCACATAACGTTCGCTCCATATTATATACTTTTATATTATTTTCTCCAGGAGATCTTACTTGTAATATTCCTTCTTCGTACCACTCTTTCTTCACAGTCAATGCAATGATTTGTTCTTTTTTAACATTCGTAAGATTATAAGTTGCAGGAAATGTCATGTCAAACCTATTTGGCGTTCTGTCAGTTAAATCCAATAAAAAAAGTGCTGTCTCGTTAGAAAAAATTCCTTTTCTAAAACGAGCCTGCAAATTCACAAACTCATCCTCCCATATTTCCGGCAAAATATAAACACCTCGTGCTGTTCGTTCTAATTTTCCCGAATTCAAAAGAGTTTTTATATTTCCACGAAGAATTCCCCTTTCTGTGATATCCGCAGTTGTTACAACTCCATTATTTTCTTTTGCAATCTGGATTATTTGATCTGATACATTCCTTTCATTTTTCTCTTTGACTTTTGTGCTTATTATTATATTATTTTCGAGCATGAAAGTTAATTTGTACTTCTTACAAATTACAACATAAAAAGCAGATACATAACTTCCACCACATATCTGCTTTACTAAAGCTCCAATTCTGCCTCAAGTTGGGGCAGAATTGCAATCGACTTCTAACACCGATACCGTATCCACACCGCATCACTGTCAAATTTTTTCACATCAATTAATTTTAAAATCACATATCTTATTGTAAATCCGTTTACCTATTCATATACAATATATATATCGGCGTAATTGTTTCAATTATAAATCCCATCCCAATTTGTTCAAAACAAAAGACCGAACAGATTATCTCTGAGCGGTCTTTTTCCAGTTACACTATTTAGTTTCGATGGTCAAGAACCCATTGCAATAGGTCTTCATATTCTATTTTCCCAGCTGCAACATCAAGAATAGTTTCGTATAATTCTTTTTGCATATACTTAAGTTCTATCCCGTTCAAAGCAAGAAAAACCAACATTGCATGCGTTCCAATCCTTTTATTCCCATCTATCATACAATGGTTTTTAATCAACCCATATCCTAATCTTGCGGCTTTCGCTTGTATCGTAGGATACAATTCATCCCCTCCAAAAGACTGAAAAGGAGTTTCTAAAGCTGAGTCCCGTAAATTGTAATCTCTAACTCCTTCGCTTCCACCAGTCTGCTAAATCAATTGAGTGTGAAGCATAAGAATCTGCTTTTTGCTCAGTTTTTTCATTTAGCCAGTACCTCATATGCTTCCTTATTCTGCTCCATAAGCTGCTTTGAAATACTTAACACATCTTCATCAGATGCAGTAAAATCCTTATCTGCTTTACTAAAGTCTATAATAAGATATCTTGGTACATTATTCTTCAAAATCACTGCTGAACCGCATTCGTCCACTAATCTTGCTACTTTAGAAAAATTCTGGTTAGCGTCTGAAATAGACACCATTGTTTTTGTATCTATAGTCATATGATCACCTCCGTGATTTATTTACTATAGTATATACAAATTTTAGGATAAATACAACCTATTATTCACATTATATCTTTCCATCATAAACAGGAAAACCTCTGCATTTGTCTTCATAAGTTTTGTGCCCTGCAGCTACTTTTGATACTACCAAAAGTTCCTCTCTTTGCACGCCACCGGTGCGAATTCCTTCACCAACACCTCTCTCATTACCATACGCCTGTGCTGTATCAATCAGACGGTATCCGGCTTTTCTGCTGCCTTGTCATCATCAATAAACCATGTTCCAAGTCCTAACTTTGGAATCTGCTTTCCATTACTTAAAGTATATGTTTCCTGTAACATTTCTTTTCCTCCTGATTTTAACCTAATTTTCCGTATTCTTCATCAGATACCGGCTCACACCACTCATTACTGCAATTTTCACCCGGCACTTCTACGGCAATATGTGAAAACCAGCTGTCCTTCTTTGCTCCATGCCAGTGCTTGACTTCTGCTGGAATTGTAATAACCGTTCCCGGAACTAAGCTGACAGCTTCTTTTTCTTCTTCCTGATACCAGCCTTCACCTGCTGTACAGACAAGCAGCTGTCCACCGCCCTTTGTTGCATGATGAATATGCCAGTTATTTCTGCAGCCCGGCTCAAATGTCACGTTTGCAAGAAAAACGCCTGTTTCCGGCTTTGTCAGCGGATTCAAAAAAGATTCACCGCTAAAATACTGTGCATATGCCGTATTGGCATTTCCCATACCAAATACATTCTGTTTTTCAAATTCTTCTTTGTTTGTTGTCTTCATATGAACCTCCATTCCAATACCGGAGAAATTGCGGACGGAACTGATTTTTATTCTGCAATAAAGGATATTTGTGATGCCTGCGGCGCAAACACCCGTGCCAAACGCAGCTAAACTACTTTTTTAAGTTCCGGCAGTTCCTCACGAACCTTTACAACCTTATCATACAAGTTAAACTTAACTTTAAGTCAAGTATTTTTGAAAAAAAAGATATTCCCAAAGAATTTCATCTTTAAGAATATCCGTCTTTCATCTGCTCTTTATTTGTGATACGGCGCACCCGTCATAATCCGGTATGCACGGTAAACCTGTTCCAAAAGAATTACGCGCATCAGCTGGTGCGGAAATGTCATCTTAGAAAAACTCAGTTTCATGTCCGCACGATCCAGAACGCGTTTATCCAGTCCCAGAGAGCCGCCAATGACAAATGCCACATGACTGCTGCCTGAAATGCCCAGATTCTCGAGCTTCTTGGAAAATTCCACGGAGTCAAGCATTTTCCCTTCAATCGCAAGTGCAATGACATACATATCTTCCTTTATTGCCGAAAGAATCCTCTCGCCCTCTTTTGCCTTTACAAGTTCAACTTCATGCGCGCTGGCATTTTCCTTTGTCTTTTCGTCTGCCAGTTCCACAATATCCAGCTTGCAGTATTTTGACAGCCGCTTTTGATATTCTGCAAGGGCATCTGTATAAAATTTTTCTTTAATCTTGCCAACACAGATTACTGTAATATGCATTTTCCGCTGTATCCTTTCTGTCCTGTCTTATGCTTTTACCGCTTACGCTTCAACGACAAAATATCTGCCATCTGAAATGGCAAATACCTCCAGTTCGTCTGCCAGTTCTTCATCGGATACACCTGATACGTCCATGCCTTCTTCGTCTAAATATGCCCGCACCTCTGAAATATTTTCAAATACCTGTGCAAAGCAGTCTTCCAAAAATTCTTTTGCTTCTTCAATCGTTTCTGCTACCGGTTCATCAAATAGCTTTCCCTGGTCCTTTAAAAATACTTCTGCACATTCTTCTAAATACTGCTCCATAATTTTTTCACCTGTTTCCTTTTAAAATATTTGTCGTGATGATTTTAAATTCTTCTATAAATGAAATACATCTTTTAAAGTATATTCAACATTTGCCGTAATAAACTGACCATGCTTTTTTATGTCATCGACTGCCTTTTCCATGACATAAGCATGTCCCACACTGTCTAACATCGGTATATCATTATAATTATCGCCAAACGCCATACATTCTTCCGGTAAAATATTCATAGACTGCTGAATCTGTTTCATGGCATTGCCTTTGCTGACCTTTAAATCCATAAAATCCAGATACAGCGAACCGGATACAACTGCCGCTGCTTCATTTCCCCAGCGCTTGAAAAAATGCTCCTTTGAATGTTCAATGCCCGACAAATCACAGACTGCAACCTTTAAAATGTCTTCCTGAATCTCCGAAAAATCCGACACCAGTGTCGTATGGTAATTGACCACCTTTGTCATTCTGTCGTGATATTCTTTGGTCTTTGGCTTAATATATGCCGTCTTTTCGCCGGATACCAGCACTTCACAGTATTCCTGTGCCAGCACATCTTCAATGATTTCCAGTGCCAGTTCCCGCTTCATCGGTGTCTTTGCAATCGTCTTTCCTTTATAGGAAACCAGTGCACCGTTCTCACTGATATATACCAGTTCTTCCGCCACCGGTGCAAACAGCCGTTTTAAACTTGTCATCTGTCTTCCGCTTGCCGGAGCAAATAAAATTCCTCTGTCCAAAAGCTTTCCAATCGTTTCAAACATGGAATCCTCTACACTCTGCGCACCATTTAACAAAAGTGTGCCGTCAAGGTCACTTGCCACCAGTTTTATCATGTTAATCCTCATTTCTAAATATTAAGCACTTCTGCATTTTTTAATTCCTGATAAACTCTCGCCACCGGAAGTCCCACAACTGCATTGTAATCGCCGCTGATTCCTTTGACAAATGCGGCAAATCTGCCCTGAATACCGTATGCCCCCGCTTTATCCATCGGTTCACCGGTCGCAATGTAGCTTTTAATTTCTTCCGCGGACATCTCATATAACGATACCGTTACCGCCTCAGCAAAACAAATCTGCTTCTTCGGTGTCAGTATTGTAACTCCAGTATATACAAAATGCTCTTTTCCTGCAAGACTTTCAATCATCAAGTACGCATCTTCCTCGGATTTTGGCTTGCCAAGCACTTTTCCGTTGTGATACACAATCGTATCTGCACCGAGAATCACCACATCCCGGTACGATTCTCCCTTTTCCTTACAGATTTGTGCCACGGCTTCTGCTTTTATCTTTGATAATTCTTTTACAATCTCATCCGGCTGTGTGGCCGTTGTCACTTCCTTCACATCACTTGTGATAACCTCAAACGGCATTCCAATCTGTGTCAAGAGTTCCCGTCTTCTTGGCGAACCCGATGCCAGTATTATTTTCTGCATAATTCTCTCCATTTATTTTTACCGCATAAAAACCGCCACACAAAGCCCGCCTTTTTAAGACAATCGGCCCGGTGTGGCGGCCCTGCATTTTATGATTTATTCTTCAATCAGGCTTCTGTTCATTGCTGATTCAAGTGCATCAATGGAAGCACGGATAATATCGTGGTCGATGCCGATACCGAAGCTGCCCTTTGCGCCGTGTTCAATGCCGACATAAGCAATGGCGCTGGAATCTGAGCCGTCTTTTAAAGCATGTTCTTCATAGCACATAATTTCACAAGGCTTGTTGAAATGCTTTGCAAGAGCATTGCTGACTGCATCTAAACGACCGTTGCCGCTGGCTTCGATTTCAACCTTTTTACCGTCCTGCTCAATCGTTACAACGGTCTGGATACCGTCCACCTGTTTGAAATGAACTTCCGTAATCTTAAATACCGGTGTAAATTTCTTATAACGCTTTTCAAAGATTTCAAGCACTTCGTCCGGCGCAATTTCCTTATGCTGTACATCGGAAATATCTTTGACTGCATATCCCAAATCTTCACGCATTTTTTTCGGAATAATCATGCCGTAGTTATGCTCTAAGACATATGCGACGCCACCCTTGCCGGACTGACTGTTAATACGGATAACATCGGAATCATAAGTACGTCCAACATCTTCCGGATTAATTGGCAGATACGGTACTGTCCAATGTGCAGGGTCTTTTTCCACACGATAATGCATACCCTTTGAAATCGCATCCTGATGAGAACCGGAAAATGCTGCAAATACAAGCTTTCCGCAGTACGGATGTCTTTCATGAATCTTCATCTTTGTCAGTCTTTCAAAGGTTTCAGCAAGCTTTGGCATATTGGATAAATCTAATTCAGGATTGACACCCTGTGCATACATATTCATTGCCAGTGTGATAATATCGACATTACCGGTACGCTCGCCGTTGCCGAATAATGTTCCTTCGATTCTGTCTGCGCCAGCAAGCAGCCCGAGTTCCGCATCGGCAACACCTGTTCCTCTGTCGTTGTGTGGGTGAAGTGAAAGCACTACATTGTCACGGAAATGTAAGTTTTTGCTCATATATTCAACCTGACTTGCAAATACATGCGGCATAGACATTTCTACGGTCGCCGGGAGATTGATAATCGCCTTGTTATCAGCGGTCGGTTCCCAGACGTCTAATACGGCATTACATACTTCCAACGCATATTCCGGTTCTGTTCCCGTAAAGCTTTCCGGGCTGTATTCAAACGCGAAGTTGCCCTCTTCTTTTTCAGCCAATTCCTTTAACAGCTTTGCACCGTCAACGGCAATCTGCTTGATTTCTTCCTTAGACTTTCTAAATACCTGTTCTCTCTGTGCCAGTGAAGTTGAATTGTATACATGTACAACAGCTCTCGGCGCACCCTTTACCGCTTCAAAAGTCTTCTTAATGATATGTTCTCTTGCCTGTGTTAATACTTGAATTGTTACATCGTCCGGAATCATATCCTTTTCGATTAATGTTCTTAAAAATTCATATTCTGTTTCTGAAGCTGCCGGGAAACCGACTTCAATTTCCTTAAATCCGACCGCTACAAGAAGTTTGAAAAATTCAAGCTTCTGTTCCAGGCTCATCGGCTCAACAAGAGCCTGATTGCCGTCTCTTAAATCCACGGAACACCAGACCGGTGCTTTATCAACATACTCCTTCTTTGTCCAGTCCATGCAGGAAACCGGCGGCATAAAATAACCTCTCTGATACTGTCTGTAATCGAACATTCTTCATTCCTCCAATAATATTATTATGATGCCCGAAGCAAAAATCTAAAAGCTATTGCCCCTGCATCTGATTATAATAAGTAAAACAAAAAGTCTTCCGTCCCAGCATATCAAACCTATGCTAAGAGACGAAAGACCATAATCTCACGCGATACCACTCTTATTTCACGAAAATCCTCGTGCACTCACTGAATACGGGCAAAAACCTTATATTCTGTCCACTATAACGGCTGGCTCCCGGCTACGCCTACTCAAAACAATCTTATATGTCATGCTTTTTTCAGATAGCAGCTCCAAGGCGAGTTCAATGCTTCCCTTCCGTTATCTCACACCAACCGATAACTCTCTGACTCCGGTAGACATCTAATATTCCTCTTCATTGCATTTACTTATTATGGTAATCATCATACATGATTGACTTTAAGATGTCAAGTCTTGTTTTAACATTTCTTTAAAATGCTTTGTTTCCTCTTTGGAAACCGGCTCTTTCGCATACCGTGCCTTTTCATATAACTGCGTAATCTGCGCACCGTATCCATCGTCCTTTGTAATATATTCTGCCGTAAGCTCCTGTGGGGTCTGTGTACCGTCCGGCCGGTGTTCTTTTGCCTTTTTTAGCACCTGCCGCTTATACGCTTTTCGCAGGCTTTCCGTTTCCGGTGCCGTCTTTACGGTATCTGTTTCTGTTTTCTGCTTTCTGACACGCACGGTTTCTTTTTCAAGCGTTGTAATTTCTTCAATATAACCCTGTGGTTTTCTCTTTTTATTAAAGTTCTTTACATAGCGGTAAATCAGATAACAGATACCGGCAGCTGCCGCAATGATTAAAATAACCGCAAGTGCTTCCAAAACAGCCGATGCCGCCGCAGAAGGTTCATAAATTTCCTCTACATCACTCAAATCCGCATCAGTTTCAGCCTGCGTTGTCTGTTCTTCCGCAACGGTCGAATCTCCACCTCCACTGCCCCATATTGCAAGAATAACTTTTAACAGTCCTTTCAGCGCCGCCATGCCACCGGCACCTATCACTTGAAATATATTGCCGTACTCGCCGTTATAGAACAACAGCATTGCAATCAGCATTAAAAATACTGTTGTGAGAATAATCCGGGTGTTGACCTGCTTTAACTGCTGTACCGGAAAATGGGTCTTATCTTTGTTAGTAAGAAATACTGTGTTTAATTTCTTTAAATCCCGGTAGACAACCTCCAGCAGAACAAACAACACAAACAGCACAACTTCGCTGTTCATGACAAGATTACTCTCCACAAGGTGTCCAATCATGTATCCTAATATCATAAATGCACAAAACGGCAGCGGAATCTGTTCGCTTGCCACCAGATTTTTTTTGATTTCAAGCTGTTCCGCCAAATCCAGTCCGTCGGCATCATCGGATAACGGCGTATTGCTCAAATCATTCTTTTGCAGTGTAATTGTTTTTAAACGAATCGAATACCCCGCAATCAGTGCCGCAATTAAAAAGTATGAAAACCGCTCCGCATCGGTTGTTCCCATAAAAAATGCCGCCGCAATAATCGCAATATGAAGCACGATAAACGGCTTAAACAGTTTGATTTTTCTGCGGCTGTAATATGCCGCCGCCACAAACACAAAGATAATCAGGGATTTCCACAACTGTGAAACCGGCTTTTGCAATGCACCGAAATAAACTGCCATAAATGCACTGTAAAATGTAATCATCTGAATAACAACTTCCAAGATTTCCATGGAACGTGATAGCTTTTTATCCGTCATTTCTGTCCACCTCCCATGCCGTAAAATCCATACTGTCGGTCATTCCCGCCGGGAATACTTCTTCTCTTTCATCAATAAAGTACGGCACAATCCACATTCCGCCGTTTCCCGCGCCGCCTGACACATTACCCGATATGCCGCCGGTAAGCTGTCTGTAGCCTTCTTTTAAATTTTCACGGCGATTCTGCGAAATCATAATATACGTCATATTCGTACTGCCCGGTACCGCCCGGTAATCCTCACCGTACACACCGTTTTGCATTTCCTTTATAATGTCCTTAAACTCCCGCACGGAAAGGCTTAAATCAAGTCCCGCAAGCACCGTATTCACATTGTTTAAATGTGCCAGCCCGCTTGCGCCGTAAACAACTGCTTCTTCCCCGGTTTCACCGTTTCTTGCATTGCTCAATAACGATACCTGTATACCCTGTTCGATAAACATCTGCGCCAGTCCTGATGCAATGGAAATGCTCTCCTCCGATAATTTTTCCTTTGGAATCATGCCCTCCGGCTCAACATTTAACAAAATGCAAACCTGCTGGCAGGTGCTTTCATTGTACTGGTTGACCATTAACTGCCCGCTTTTGGCGGTTGCCGTCCAGTTGACCTGATTCATGGAATCGTAGCTTTGATACTCCCTGATTCCACGAAACATAAAATGGTCTTCATACAGATATTTATTGCGCTCCACCGTGCCCATCATCTGAAAAAACGGCACTGCCAGCCTATCCGTGTCTGCTGTTTTCGGATAAACGGTAATGACAGCATCCTGCGCTGACTCCGCAGCAAGCACATCTCCCATAAATGCACCGGTAGACACCATTTGCACATTACGGATACGGTATATGCCTCTTTTCGTACAGCGAAGCGGAATCCGCCGTACCGCCTGCTGATAATTCATTAATGAAAAGACGTCATTGCGGTATGCCTTATCCGATACCGCATTGCTTCCATCCTTTCCTAAAAAAAACAGGCTTTTATCCGTCTGAAATTTCACATAAATATACGGCAGTGGCAGATATTTTCTGTTTGCCACGGTTTCAATCAATTCAATTTCATCGCCTTTTACGGCATGGTCTGATGAAAAACGGATTTCCACGGACAGCCCCTTATTCCAATAACGCGCATACAGCTGCCCGACTGCCCAGTACACCAGACCTGCCCCAATCAGCATTATCAATACTACCATTATTTACCCCAGTCTTCGGTTGGTACTTCTACCGATTCCATAATTGTCTGCATAAGTGCATTTCTGTTGTCCTGATAAGTCAGTCCGTGTCTTAATACCAGTCTGTGTGCAAAGACCGGCTCTGCGAGTATGCGGATATCTTCCGGCACAATATATTCCCGTCCTTCAATATACGCAAATGCGCGTGCGGCATTAACCATGGTAAGCGTTCCTCTCGGACTGACACCGATTGCCACACTGCTGTGTTTTCTTGTTGCCGCTGCAATATCTACAATGTAGCCCATAAGGGACGGATGTACATACACCTCTTTTGCTTCCTGCTGCATTTTAAGGACTTCTTCCTTACTGCATACACTCTCCACTGATGTAAGCGGACTTGCCTTTAAGAAACGGTTTAAAATCTCGATTTCTCCGTCCTTTTCCGGGTATCCCATACAGATTTTCATCAGAAATCGGTCAAGCTGTGCTTCGGGAAGCTGATATGTACCCGCTGTTTCAATCGGATTCTGCGTTGCGATTACTAAAAACGGTTCTTCTAACCGGTACGTATCGGAATCCACCGTCACCTGATGTTCCTCCATACATTCAAGCAGTGCCGACTGTGTACGCGGCGTTGCACGGTTAATCTCATCTGCCAGCAAAATGTTGGAAAATACAGGTCCTCTGCGGAAGACAAATTCACCGGCCTTCTGATTGTAATAATTAATTCCCGTTACATCCGATGGCAGTAAATCCGGTGTGAACTGAATCCGGCTAAACTGTGCATCGACAGACTTTGCAACGGTCTTTGCAAGCATTGTCTTTCCGGTTCCCGGAACATCTTCAAGCAGGACATGTCCCCCTGCAATCAGGCTTGTCAGAACCAGTTTTGTCACGTCTTCCTTTCCTACAATCACCTTGGAAACATTATCCATAATTTCTATTGCTTTTTTCTGGTAATTCATACCCATTTTTATACCCTCCGATTTTTTAATTCAACTGTTATGAGTATAACAAAAAAACTGTCATTGCCGCAACACAATGCCAGTTTTTTCATACTTTTTCATTCTTTTCTTATAATTTATTCGTCTGCAGGCATTTCTGCATTGACATCAATTCCTCTTGGTGCAACCGGTGTCGAGAAGACTATCTGTGTACTGGTTCTGCCGAACTTCTGAAGCTGTCCGATAAACGTATCCAGCTCCATCGTGCTTGGGAACACCACCTTTAACAGCATGGAATACGTCCCTGTAACACAGTTACACTCCACCACATTCGGACAAGATTTAATAAACGGATAAAACTCCGGCTTCTGCACCGGCGCAACCTCCAGATTAATAAATGCCGTAATATGGTAGCCAAGCTTTAACTGGTTAATCTTTACTTCATATCCTTCAATAATTTCTTCCTTCTCCAGACGCTCAATTCTTGCAGAAACCGCCGGTGATGATAAAAACACCTTTTCGGCAAGTGCCTTTAACGGCATTCTCGCATTCTGCTGTAATAATGTAATGAGTTTTTTATCAATCTTATCCATCTTGCTCTCCATTCCGTCGTTTTTACGACATTTATTTCTCAAGTCTTTGTATATAAAATACATAAAAAGGACAATTCTAAAGTATGGTTTAAATAATATACCGCCTTTAAAATTGTCCCCATTGACATCGTTATTTATTTATTGCTACTATACAACAATTTGTCCGTTTGCGCAATAATTTTTTTAATATATAAAAAATTCCATCTTTTTGCTTAATATTCTTTATTGCAGTTGCTTTTTTTTGCTTCTTCTGCTAAAGTTTTAATGAACTGTACACTTTAATAAAAAGCCGTATCTGCGGCAGAATGGAGATTTTTATGTCAGAACAGACAAACAATAGTGAATATAATACCGTAACCCTTTCTTTAGATGACGGAACTGAATGTGAATGTGCGATTATCCGCATTTTCCCTGCCGGTGAAAATGATTATATTGCCCTGCTTCCGTTAGAAGGCGAAGCCGCCGAACAGGACGAAGTTTATCTGTACCGTTATGTTGAAAATGACGGCCGGGAACCTTCGCTTTTAAACATCGAATCCGATGAAGAATACGAACTGGTTTCCGAAGCTTTTGATGAAGAATTAGATGCGATGGAATATGAAGATTTATATGCACAGGAAGACGAAGAAAACGAAGAAGCCTAAAACGCTTCATCCCTGAAAATCATCCCGGCGGCAGTTGATATTTACTTCCGTCGGGATTTTTTATTTATCCTCAATCAGTTCCCATACGACACTGCTTCTGTCTATTTCCTGTAAGAAGCGGGATATTTTCTGTGCTTTTCCTGCGCGCTCCCTTGGAAAATATAAATGCAGTTCTTCCTTTGCCCTTGTCATTGCTACGTAAAACATTCTGCGTTCTTCTTCAAGTTCCTTTTCCAGTACCGCCTTATGGTACGGCACATTCCCCTCATTTAATCCGACAAGAAAAACTTTTTTATACTCCAGCCCCTTTGAGGCGTGCATAGTGCTGACGGTGACACTGTCCATGCTGTTTCTGCCTCTGTCGCCACCTGCATTATCCGGCTTTTTATTCTGCAACTGCTCTGTATATGCTTTAATGTATTCAAACCACTCCGGAAAAGTCCGACACGTTTTTGTGCTTTGTGAAATCTCGTCCAGTATTTCATAAAGTGATGCTTTATCCTGCTTTTTTTCATCTGCATACTGGCGGATGTAGTCCTCGTATCCAATGGCCTTTCGTATATAATTGACTGCGGCAAACGGTGAAAATTTTGACAAGATTAAAATATCATCTTCCAACTGTTCTACCCGGTCTTTCAGCGCACTTTTTTCTGCATAAAAAGCTTTTGCCCTTTCAAAATCAACTACTGTATCCGCAAATGCTTCTCTGGATAAATACCTCACCGGACGGTTGATAATACGAAAAAAATATTTTCTTTCACGGCTTCCCATTGCCAGATGAATATATGCCAGAATATCCTGTGCAATCCAGTGTTCAAACGGATTTAAGAAATGCTCTTTAATTGTAAATGGAATTTTATATTGCAGAAATGTCTGTAGAAAATCCTGTGCCCCGGTATTTGTCCGCACCAGTACGGCAATATCGGAAAATTTCCCCTGCTTTGAATGTTTTAAGATTTGTTCTGCCAGAAACTGATTCTGTTTTTCTGTACTTTCAAACTCTTTGACGACAACACACGCGGTCTGCATTCCGTACCCGGTCTGCGCCGCCACAATATCTTTTTCATAACGGTTTTTATTATGTGCAATCACAGATTTTGCCGCCGCCACAATCGGAGCCCTGCACCGGTAATTCACACACAGATTAATCTGAACCGCTTCAGGATAAATCTTTTTAAATTCCTGCATATAATCCGGACAGGCTCCGCGGAATCCGTAAATACTCTGGTCATCGTCACCAACGATAAAAAGATTGCGATATCTGTCTGCCAGTAACTGCAACGTCTGAAACTGCTGTGCATCAATATCCTGAAATTCATCCACTAAAATATATTGATACTGTTCCTGCCACTGCCACAAAATATCTTTCCGCTGTGAAAACAGGTCATAACAATACACTGTCATATCTTCAAAATCAATCAGCCGCTTTGCCGTAAGATATTGTTGATATTTGTGATAGATTTCACAAAGAATCTCCTGCGGGCAGATTCCCGCAGCTGCCACCGGCTGTGTATCCGGGCTTTTCCCACTCCTCTTTACATTGCTAATCCACGCCGTAGCGTGCCGAATCAGTTCCATGGTATCTGTAATTTCCAGTTCATACTCATTTAAAATATTTTTAAAAAACCGTGTCTGCTCCTGCTGTGTAATAATGTTATCTGCACGGTATCCGTATGCTTTTCTTAAAATCATAAAAAAGAAGCTATGGAACGTCTGAAAGCAGACACCCGAATACCGGTTATCCGACAATTTCAAAAATCGTTCCTTCATCTCTGTTGCCGCCGCCCTCGTAAAAGTAATCACTAAAATATGCTCCGGCGCAACACCGCATTTTTCAATCAGATTTAAAATGCGGTATGTTAATACAGTGGTTTTTCCACTTCCCGGCCCTGCCAGCGTAATACACGGTCCGTTAAAATGCCGGATTGCCTCTAACTGTGCTTTGTGAAATTCCAATCTCCTGCCTCATCCTTTCTTTTGCTTTCTTTTAATAGCTCTGGATTTTATCCCCCGAATCATCTGTTTTCTGAATCGACTTTATCACAACATAATAGCTGATATGGTCATTCACCTCTACGAGTACACGGTCACCGACCTTATGTCCGAGCAGTGCCTTTCCCAGCGGACATTCAATGCTGATATAGCCTTCCAGCGAATCGCCGCGCACCGTCGTAACCAGCTTAATTGTTTCTGTCGAGCCATCGTCTTCATAATAGATTTCAACCGTATTATTGACCCCTGCCTCATCTTCTGCCGATTCATCGGAAATGACAACCGCAGATTTAATCATTCTCTGCAAATATCGGATACGGCTTTCATTCTGGTTTTTAAATTTTTTAGCGGCATGGTATTCAAAATTTTCACTTAAATCCCCATGCGCTCTCGCCTCTTTTACATCCTCCAAAGCCTGTTTCCTGACAACCTGTACACGGTACTCAATTTCATCTTCCATTTTTTTTATATCATTTTTCGTCAATTCGTTGTGCATACTACTCTCCATTCCGCAGGCGATTTTTGTGTCTGCTCATAAATCTCCCAGCCCTCAAGAAATGCTTTCTTATCTTTCTCTAAAAATTCGGCTGCTACATTCTGTTCCAGTGCCTTTATTCCGTCCTCCCTTGAAAATCCAAGGCATCCTGCTGCCGCACCGACCATACGGACGTTTAATGTCTTATCCCGAAGTGGAATTTCTTCCATATAATATACGTAGTATTTCTGTTCAAGCTGTGTGCGGATACTCTGCGGATATATACCGCCGTCTGATGCTGTCGGTTTAATCCGGCAGTTACACATCAGCAAAATTCCATTTTCTTTTAAATATGATGCGTACCGCAGGGCTTCCAGTTCTTCCAAGGCAATCAGTACATCAACCTCTCCGGCTTGTGCAAGCGGCGCATATACATGTTCCCCGAAGCGCACCTGTGTCACGACACTGCCGCCCCGCTGGGACATTCCATGAATTTCCGATATTTTCACATGCAGCCCTGTCTGATATGCCATTGTGCCAAGTATCTTTCCTGCAAAGATCGTACCCTGGCCGCCTACTCCTGCAATTATAACATTTTTTATCATTCTCTGTGCCTCTTTCTTAATACACACGGTGCCTGTGCAATAATAACCGTAACACTTTTCCGCGGAACTGCTTCCAACAGCAGTTCCTTCATTTTCTTTGTATCAAATGCATTGACCTCGTAAACATCCAAAATACCCAGTGAACGACATAATTTTGCAATAGAAATGGGCATAACCTCGCCCTGTTGAAGCGTTGCACCCGAAGAGGCATGGTCCTGATGTCCGGTCATTGCTGTTGTACCGTTATCCAGTATAATCACTGTGCCTGTGCCTTTATTGTACACCATATTTATCAGACCGTTTATTCCTGTGTGCATAAAAGTTGAATCCCCAATTACTGCAACCCAGTCTTTGATATACGCACTGCCCTTTGCCTTTTCCATGCCGTGCAGGGTTGAAATTCCCGCACCCATACACACCACGTCATCTATCACTTCAAACGGCGGAAGTGCTCCAAGCGTATAACAGCCGATATCCCCCGCCACATGATAATTCATCTGCTTTAACAGTGAAAAAACTGCCCTGTGCGGACAACCCGGACAAAAAGACGGTGGTCTGCGCATCAAATCTCCTGTTATAGCTTCTTTTAACGGTTCATTTAAAATGCCATGGCGAATCAGATTCACACTGTATTCTCCGTGTCGTGTAAAAAGTTCCTTTCCCTGACAGGCAATTCCCCACGACTGCACCTTTTCCTGTATCACCGGTTCTAATTCTTCAACAATATAAAGCTGCTTTACCTTTTTTGCAAATGCAGTAATCAGGTCTTTTGGCAGTGGATTGACAATACCCAGCTTTAAAACCGAAGCCTGTGGCATGGCTTCCTTGACGTACTGATAGGCTATACCGCCTGTAATAATACCGATATCCATGTCCTGATATTCTATGGTATTGATGTCAAAATCAGAACACTCCCGCTCCAACTGTTCCATGCGTTCTTCAACAAATATATGCCGTTTGCGGGCAAAACCCGGAAGCATAACATTCTTTGCCGCATTTTTCACATAGGGCTTTTCTGTATTCGCAATGCGTGGTTCTTCCGTAACCGGTTCTCTGGAGTGGGAAAGTCTTGTGGTTGTATGTAAAATTACCGGCGTATCGTACTGTTCACTGTATTCAAATGCTTTTTTCATAAATGCCTTAGCCTCACAGCAATCTGCAGGCTCCAATACCGGTATCTGTGCCGCTTTTGCAATACAACGCGTATCTTGTTCATTCTGCGAACTGTAAATTCCCGGATCATCTGCCGCTACCAGCACCAGTCCACCGTTTACCCCCATATACGCTGCCGTATAAAGCGGGTCACTGGCAACATTGACTCCGACCTGCTTCATGGAGGCCATAGCACGCACACCCGAAAGCGACGCGCCGATTGCCGTTTCCAGTGCGGTCTTTTCATTGGACGACCACTCGCAGTATACCTCACGATACTGCGCAAGACTTTCATTAATCTCTGTACTCGGTGTTCCCGGATATGCCGCCGAAACCTTTACCCCCGCTTCATAAGCTCCTCTTGCAATCGCTTCGTTTCCAAGCATTAACCTGACTTCCGACACCGCTTTAATCCCCCTTCCGTATATCTGATTGAATATGTTTTTGAATGTCCTGTCCGATAAATTCTTTACGTTCTTCTTCGTCGAGCCGTGTGTATTCTTCATAAGGCTTGCTGAGTTTTATCATCGGTTCTGAACAGATTTTGCAGGAAATATCCGTTTCCCGCTGTAGATAAAATATTTTATTGCAACTTTTACAATAATAAACCTTCAACATTCGTATATTTCCTCTCTCTGTCGGGCATTCGCCCTATCAGACGAATGCGTCTAAAAGAGCTTTGTGCAAGCACAGCTCTTTTTTCCGCTTCCCTTCGGCTCTCTTTCGCCGTGCATGTGCAGGAACGCTTCGCGCCCCTGCACTGTCGGGCGTTCGCCCTATCAGACGAATGCGTCTAAAAGAGCTTTGTGCAAGCACAGCTCTTTTTTCCGCTTCCCTTCGGCTCTCTTTCGCCGTGCATGTGCAGGAACGCTTCGCGCCCCTGCACTGTCGGGCGTTCGCCCTATCAGACGAAATCGTCTAAAAGAGCTTTGTACAAGCACAGCTCTTTTTTCCGCTTCCGTCTGGCACGGCTCATTGCTTACGCACATTATAGCACAATACGTATGTGGGGCAAATTATTTTCAGAAAATATTTTATTAAATTTTTCAATATTTTACGGGCTGCTTTTGCCGATAACGCAAAATGAGCCTTGTTGAAATACTCTGTAATGTATTTCAACAAGACTCATTTTCTTCTTTCATTTTATCTGTTTTTTACAACTTTTGATAAGCCTGTGCCTACAACTATAAATACAATAAGGTTGACAACGGATTTTAACAGCAGTCCCGGTGCTGATGCCAGTCCTAATGCCCAGCTTCCGTACAGGATTCCGCCGAAAAATACATATCCTGCTGTCATAAACAGCAATGTCACAACTGCTCCCACAAGAACGCGTACCGATATAACCGGCTTTCTTGAAACCTTATTCTGAAAAATATAGCAGGCAATGAGCGGCATTATTGTCTTTATCAGAAGTGTCGGTACTGCCCACACCGGATATCCTGTCAGAATATCTGCCATTGCCGAGCCGATACCGCCTGCAAGTGCTCCAACCACCGGTCCGAATAAATAAGCGGTTATTAAAATCACACTGTCGCCAAGATGTGCATATCCCAGTGGAATCGGTATCTGAATCAGCATGGTTGCGATACAGGTCAGTGCCATACACACCGCCGTCATACAAAAATCCGTCATACTCAGATGGATACTTTCTCTTTTTACTGCATTTGTACTACTACTCATATTATTGTCCATTCCTTCCCGTAATTCATTTACATAATAGAATAACGGACATTGGTCTTTTCGTAAATACTCATTTCAGCTTTATCTTTTATAGCCAGATAGTCGCGGCTTTATGGTCAGTTTTATATCAGCGACTGTTCTTTTGCAATCACGATGCCGACGAAAATGCGTTTTAACCGATGTGTAATTTTGCGCTCTTTCGCCACTTCACCTATTGAACGATTTTCCATCCTGGTTCATACTGTCTGTGCCACACGGCTTTTTCTCTTTAACAATATAAATGCAGTCACACAAATTGCCACGGATACCAGTGACCCCGCCGGTGCCGCAAGTCCCATTGGATACAGCGTATCGGTAAAATATTTCGATGCCAGATACGAACCCGGAACACGCACAAATGTAATCGAAATTATATTGTGCAGAAATCCAATATAGGACTTTCCACATGCCGCAAAATAGCCGCTGAAGCTGAAATGGATTCCCGCAAAGATGCAATCCCAGATATAGGAACGGATATAGGCACTTCCCATGGTAACTACGGTCGTATCCGATGTAAAAATACCAACTACATTTTCCGCGATAAACTGTATAAGCACGGCAACAATCACGCCATATATTGTCGTAATAACCGTTGCATAACGCAGGGTATCCGTTGCACGCTTTTCTTTTCCCGCACCGAGATTCTGTGCGGAAAGCGCAGATACTGTCGCAAGCATTGATGACGGAACAATAAATAAAGCACTGATTACTTTTTCAACAACGCCGACTGCCGCCGCATCGGATACACCTCTGGAATTGGCAATCACCGTAATAATCATAAATGCAACCTGTATAAAACCGTCCTGCAGTGCCACCGGAATTCCAATTTTTAATACCTGCCCGATAACTGCTCTTTCAATTTTAAAGTCACTTTTCTTTAAAGAAATGCCTGTTTTTCTTCTGCGGATTACCCATAATGCCACCAGTACACTAAACGTCTGCGCGCAGACCGTTCCAAGTGCTGCGCCTGCCGCACCCATATGAAATGCACCCATAAACAGGTAATCCAATGCAATATTCATCACACAGGCAATTCCAATAAAATACATCGGGCTTTTGGAATCGCCCAATCCCCTGAAAATCGAACTGATAATATTATAAGCGGTAATAAACGGAATCCCGATAAAACAGATTAAAAGATATATGCTTGTTCCCGCCACTGCTTCCTGCGGTGTTGCTATCAGAACCACTATCGGCTTTACCAGTGCAACCAGTATGACGGTAAATGCAACGGCAATTCCCATAAAAAGCGTAATGGTATTGCCGATGATTTTTTCTGCCTGCTCCATGCATTTTGCGCCCACGCTGTGCCCGATTGTAACCGTTGTGCCCATTGCCAGCCCCACAATAATGACCGTCATCATGTGCATGATCTGACTGCCGTTTGATACGGCTGTAATCGTATCCACTCCGTAAAACTGCCCTGTTATAAACAAATCCGCCATACCGTATAATGTCTGTAAAAAATAAGACAATAAGTACGGCAGTGAAAAATATACAATGCGTTTGAAAACACTGCCCGTTGTTAAATCCTGTTCCATATCCTATGTTTCCTCATTTCCATATCATTTTTGCACTTTTTGTATTTTACATTTATTGCTTACACAGTATAAACTCTATAACGATTGTAGAGTCAAGGCAATTTTTTTTATTTTGCATTATTGGTTTGGAACAAATATATTATGTAATTACTGGTTTTACGCCTCACAAACCAGCTTTTTTACTGCCTGCATTGCCTCATTGACCGGCGGAAGTGCCAGCACAATTAATGTAATTGCTGCTTCCAGCCCGATATAAGCACCGTTGTATGCCAGCGAATATAAGATGGCACTGTTAAAAAAATCCGGTGTATACACGGCAAAGAATATCCATCCGGATAAAAATGAGAAAAAGTACCGTCCTAAAATACCGGCAATATATCCCTTTATCAGACCCTTTTTCTTATTGGAAAATAATCCGGCAAGTCCTAATGCGCCAAATGCAAAAATATAGTCCATTAACATCTGCCAGATACTGATAATGTACGGATTAATCAGTAACTGCAAAATGCCGTATGCCACTGCCGTTGTAATACCGGTTCTGACACCGAACCAATAGCCTGTCAGCACGATAAACAGCATACTAAACAATGTCACCGAACCACCCATTGGCATATCAATAATTTTAAACATGGACGTAACAACTGCAAGTGCCATTGCCATGGCGCAG
Source organism: Lachnospira intestinalis (assembly GCF_040095895.1). Taxonomy (NCBI): domain Bacteria; kingdom Bacillati; phylum Bacillota; class Clostridia; order Lachnospirales; family Lachnospiraceae; genus Lachnospira; species Lachnospira intestinalis. The sequence continues at coordinate 424,781 of NZ_JBBMFS010000001.1, read as the reverse complement.
AATGCAATCTGCTTTGCATCCATTTTTTTATTTTCGTCCCGAAACATACAGCCTGCCGCAAATACGACCAGCATCACTGCCGCCAGTGCCACATATCCCGCCACGGTCAGGTTATACGTCACATCCGAATCTTCAACGATTTTTGTTACAAAAAAATTCATTTCTTTCTCCTATTCTGTTCAGAGTATTTTTGTACTGCAACTGATATTCTATGCTTGTGCAATAAGTACATTTTTTCCTTCAAACGCAAATCCATAATGTTTTATTCTTTCCTTTGAAATGCCCCTTGCAATAAGCTCTGCATCATACCAACATCAAAAAAAGCTGAATATTTCTGATGCAACTTTATTCATATAATAATTTACCGCTTCAATATCTCCTTGCCAGCAAAAGGCTCCAGATTGCACTCTCATCAATGTCGAGCTGTCCAAATACCATCAGTTCATCATTTTATGCTGATGTAATTATCCTATTTAATTTCCTATAAAGTAAAAACCAGGATAAATCAAACCGAATTACATCGAATCTGATTTACCCTGTAAACTCCACGTTAAGCGGTTTTATTAGATTTTAATTCCTGACGAATTGTTTTTAATTAGAACTTACCGTTGTCAGCAGCTTCCTGAATAGCAACTGCAACTGCAACTGTAGCACCAACCATTGGGTTGTTACCCATACCGATAAGACCCATCATTTCTACGTGAGCAGGAACTGATGAAGAACCGGCGAACTGTGCATCTGAGTGCATACGTCCCATAGTATCTGTCATACCGTAAGAAGCAGGACCGGCTGCCATATTATCCGGGTGAAGTGTACGTCCTGTACCACCGCCTGAAGCAACTGAGAAATACTTCTTGCCGGCTTCTAATCTTTCCTTCTTATATGTACCTGCAACCGGATGCTGGAATCTTGTAGGGTTTGTTGAGTTACCTGTGATAGAGATATCAACATTTTCCTTCCACATGATTGCAACACCTTCTGTTACATCGTTTGCACCGTAGCAGTTTACCTTAGAACGGAGTCCGTCAGAGTAAGCTGTTCTGGAAATTTCCTTAACTTCGCCTGTCTTGTAATCCATTTCTGTTTCAACAAATGTAAATCCGTTGATTCTTGAGATAATCTTTGCAGCGTCCTTACCAAGACCGTTTAAGATAACTCTTAAAGGCTTTTTACGAACCTTGTTTGCCTTTTCTGCGATACCGATAGCACCTTCGGCAGCGGCAAATGATTCATGACCTGCTAAGAATGCGAAACATTCTGTATCTTCTTCAAGAAGCATCTTACCTAAGTTACCATGTCCTAAACCAACCTTACGCTGGTCAGCTACAGAACCCGGAATACAGAATGCCTGAAGACCTTCACCTAAAGCAGCAGCTGCTTCAGAAGCCTTTCTTGCACCCTTCTTGATTGCGATTGCTGCACCTACTGTGTATGCCCAGCATGCATTTTCAAAACAAATCGGCTGAATGCCCTTTACCATATTGTATACATCTAAGCCTGCATCCTTAGTAATCTTTTCTGCTTCTTCAATAGAAGAAATGCCATAGCTGTTCAATACGGAGTTAATCTTATCTATTCTTCTTTCATATGATTCAAATAAAGCCATTGTCGTATCTCCTCCTTACTTTACTTCTTCGTCTGTTCTTGGGTCAATAATCTTTACAGCGTCAGCAACTCTGCCGTACTGTCCACTTGCTTTTTCATAAGCTGTGTTCGGATCATCACCCTTCTTGATGAAATCTGTCATCTTTCCAAGACTTACGAACTTGTAACCAATAATCTGGTTATCCTTGTCAAGAGCGATACCTGTTACATAACCTTCTGCCATCTCAAGATAACGAGGTCCCTTCTTTAATGTACCGTACATTGTACCAACCTGAGAACGAAGTCCCTTACCTAAATCTTCAAGACCTGCACCAACTGCAAGACCGTCTTCAGAGAATGCACTCTGAGTTCTTCCGTATACGATCTGTAAGAAAAGTTCTCTCATTGCTGTGTTAATTGCATCACATACAAGGTCAGTATTTAAAGCTTCCATTACTGTGAGGCCCGGAAGAATTTCAGCTGCCATCGCTGCTGAATGTGTCATACCTGAACATCCGATTGTTTCAACGAGTGCTTCCTGAATGATACCTTCCTTTACATTCAGAGTGAGCTTACATGCACCCTGCTGTGGTGCACACCAGCCTACACCGTGTGTAAAGCCTGAAATATCCTTAACTTCCTTGTTCTGTACCCATTTTCCTTCTGTAGGAACCGGGGCTGCGCCATGATGAACGCCCTGTGCTACTGGACACATATTTTCTACTTCTTGTGTATAAATCATTTTCATACTCCTTTCGTAACTTAAAGCAAATATACAGTACTTACTTTATTCGTACTTTGCTTATTTTCTCACAATCTCTGTAATTAGTCAATGTGCTTTATTGATTTTTTTCGACGATTTCCGTCTTATTCTTATAAATGCTTCCCGCCGGTACAAAGCCACGCACACTCGAAAGCGGGTAAATGTTGCTGTTTCTGCCAACAATCGTACCCGGATTTAATACGCTTCCACAGCCGACTTCTACACCATCTCCTAAAAATGCACCGATTTTTTTGATTCCGGTATCGATTGGCATATCCGGCGCCTTTATTGTAATCAGCTTTTTATCGGACTTGACATTGGATGTAATCGAACCGGCGCCCATGTGTGCCTTATATCCCAAAATGGAATCGCCCACATAGTTATAATGCGGCACCTGTACTTTATTAAATAAAATCACATTTTTTAATTCCGTCGAATTGCCGACAACAGCGCCCTCTCCGACAATTGCCTTGCCGCGGATAAATGCGCAGTGACGTACCTCCGCCTCTTTGCCGATAATACACGGACCGTTAATATACGCTGTCGGATAAACAGTTGCGCTCTTTGCAACCCAGACATCTTCTGCCCGCTGTTCGTATTCATCCTCCGGCAGGGTCTTTCCCAGTTCTTTGATAAAATCACCGATTTTTGCAAGCACTTCCCACGGATAAGTACAATCCTTAAAAATGTCTGCGGCGATTGTTTCGTTTAAGTCATAAAGTGCAGAAATTGTAATCTGTTCGTTCATGAAATTTTCCGCCTTTCCTTTTTATTCTACCGTAACCGATTTTGCAAGGTTTCTCGGCTTATCTACATCATTGCCCTTTAAAACAGAGGTATAATAAGCAATCAGCTGTAACGGAGCTGCCGCTGCCATCGGCATAAGCTGTTCGTCGGTCTGCGGAAGACGGATAATGTAGTCTGCCACACCTTCTCCCACTTCAATACTGTTGTCGCAAATCAAGATAACCATCGCACCACGGGCTTTGACTTCACGGATATTACTTACCGTTTTTTCAATCAGCTTTTTCTGCGTTGCCACGGCAATCACCGGCATTCCCTCCGTAATCAGTGAAATTGTCCCGTGCTTTAATTCACCTGCTGCATAGGACTCAGAATGAATATAAGAAATCTCTTTTAATTTTAAAGAGCCTTCCATACTCAGTGCATAGTCCAGTCCCCGTCCGATATATAACAGACTTTCTGCATTGACAAGCTTTGAAGCCACAAAGGAACAGGTATCCTTTAATTCCAGCGTTTCTCTGATAATATCCGGCATCTGACCAAGCTGTGCCGTCAGTTCCATGCACCTTTCCTTGTCAATTGTACCGTTTGCATATGCCAGTTCAAATGCCAGCAGATACATCACCGAAATCTGTACCATATAGGCTTTGGTTGAAGCCACGGAAATTTCAGGACCGGCATGGGTATAGATGACCATATCGGCTTCTCTTGCAATTGAAGAACCGACCACATTGACAACTGCCAGTGTTGCCGCACCGACTTCTTTTGCAAGACGCAGTACTGCCATGGTATCTGCCGTTTCACCGGACTGTGAAATCACAATCATCAGATCGTCCTTTGTGATAATCGGATCACGGTAGCGGAATTCCGATGCAATATCAACTATCACCGGTTTTCTTGCAAGCTTTTCAATCACGTACTTGCCCACCATACCTGCATGCATCGCCGTACCACAGGCAACAATGAAAATCTGACGGTAATCCTTTAACTTCTGCATATCAACGCCGTCCTGTGACAAGTCCGGCATACCGTTTATAATACGGGGGCTGACCGTATCTCTGACTGCCGCCGGCTGTTCATGGATTTCCTTGAGCATAAAATGTTCATATCCGCCCTTTTCAGCCGCATCGACATCCCAGTCTGCTGTATTAATTTCTTTATGCACCGGTTCTTTGTGCATATCATAAATCTGGACACTGTCTTTTTTTACCACGGCAATTTCATTTGCCTCTAAAAGATAATAGTCCCTGGTGTACTTAATAATCGCAGGTACATCAGACGCGAGAAAATTCTCATTTTCACCGACACCGACAATTAACGGACACTCTTTGCGGACAGCAAATACAGTATCCGGATAATCACGGAACATAATGCCGAGTGCATAAGAGCCTTTAATTTCGGAAAGCACCTTAATAATGGTGTCAACCGGGTCATCAACATAATAGTAATCTAACAGCTTTGCTACGGTTTCCGTATCCGTTTCACTCACAAAGCTGTAGCCTTCTTCAATCAGGAAGTCCTTAATCTGCTTGTAATTTTCAATAATACCGTTATGTACAATTGAAACACGCTTATTGCCGTGCGGATGGGAATTAATATCAGACGGTTCTCCGTGGGTTGCCCAGCGGGTATGTCCGATACCGCAATGTCCCTGCGGTTTCCCGTCTACTGCCATTTTATCAACTAAATTAGCAAGACGTCCCTTGCATTTTTCAACCTTAATAACTCCTTTTTCAACGACAGCAATTCCTGCCGAATCATATCCTCTGTATTCCAGTTTTGACAGCGCATCCACTAATACATCCGCGCAGTCCCTGTCACCTACATAGCCAACAATTCCACACATTGTTTCCAGTCCTTTCTGTTACTTATAATTTTTCGCAGACTCATCAAACATCATGATCAGCTGTCTTTGATTGTTGAGTCCCATTACTGCCTGTGTTCTTCTTCCTACAAAGCCTTCGAGTTTATCCATATATTCCTGTGAGGTGATACTGCCCTCTGCGACATAGGTCAGTCCCTTTTCCCAGCTTGCCGTCAGCTCCGGATTTAAAAGCTGCTTCATGGAACATTCCACCACATCGTAAATAATTTCACCAAGTAATGTTGGTGTAATAACCTGTGTCTTTTTATTTGTAGAAATATATTTTATGGTATTTAATTTTTTTAAAATTTCTGCTCTTGTAGCACTGGTTCCGATACCGCTTCCCTTAATCTGCGCACGCAGTTCTTCGTCCTCAATCAGCTGTCCTGCATTTTCCATTGCAAGAATCATCGAACCGGAATTATATCTTTTCGGCGGCGAGGTTTCACCCTCTTTGATTTCAAAACCATTAAAATCTATCATATCGCCTTTTTTATATTTTTTCAATGCCTCTAAGACTTCCCGGGTACATTTTCCATCTTCATCCTCTTTGGATGGCTTGGAAAATGAGTTCTTAACAATCTTTAAATAGCCCTCATCTGTCAGCACCTTAAAGGTTGCATAAAATGCTTCCGCCTTGCATTTGGAAGTAATGCTTACTCTACTGTACTGTGCCGCAGGATAAAATATACTTAAAAAACGTCGGACAATCAGCTCATATGTCCGTACTGCGGTCTGTGACAGACGGTTTAAATTAGAAAGTCCCTGCCCGGTCGGGATAATTGCATAGTGGTCGGTAATTTTCTTATCATCGCAGTACCGCGTTTTTGCAATATTTTTATGAAGCTGTTTTTCTAAAATTTCTCCCGCAAATTCCGCGGCAGGCTGATAATTTTTCAAGCCGCCGATATTTTTATGAATCTCTTTACAGACTGCCGTTGAAAGCACTCTGGCATCGGTTCTCGGATACGTTACCAGTTTTTTTTCATACAGTTCCTGAATAATATTTAACGTTTCATCCGGACTGATTTTAAACTGCTTTGCACATTCATTCTGAATTTCAGCGAGGTTAAATAACAGCGGCGGATTTTTTGTTTCTTTTTTCCGCTCTATTTTTTCAATGACTGCCTGTGCCGGAAGCGGGTCTGACAAAAATGTAACAAGCTCCTGTGCTTTCTCTTTATCAACAAATCCGTTATCCTTATATAAATACGGCGTGTTGTAATATTTACTCTGCTCACAGACGCGCCATTCAGCATCAAAATTCGCCGTTTTACCGATAACTTTAAAAAACGGTGTCTTTACAAATGCGCGGATTTCCCGTTCACGGCGCACTACCATGCCCAGCACGCAGGTCATTACACGGCCGACCGATACAACGGCACGGTCCATTTTTAAATAATTGGAAATGTTTCTGCCGTATTTTAACGTCAGTACCCTTGAAAAATTAATGCCCATGAGATAATCTTCCTTTGCCCGCAGATAAGCGGCTTCACAGAGATTATCATATTCTGACAGATCTTTTGCCGTTTCGATTCCTTTTAAAATTTCTTCTTCTGTCTGGGAATCAATCCAGACACGTTTTTCCTCTTTATCCTTAACGCCTGCCATACGTTCAACAAGACGATATATGTACTCTCCTTCCCGTCCTGAGTCGGTGCATACATATATCGTCTTGACGTCTTCACGGGTCAGCAGACCCTTTACAATCTGAAACTGCTTTTCCACCGCAGGAATGACTTCGTATTTGAATTCCTTCGGCAAAAACGGCAGTGTGTCAAAACTCCAGCGTTTTAAACGTTCATCATACTTATCAGGATAGCTCATTGTCACAAGATGTCCGACACACCATGTCACAATATACTGTTCTGATTCCAAAAAGCCGTCCCTTCTTTTAAAGTCCGCATGCAGGGCTTTGGCAAACTCCTGCGCAACGCTCGGCTTTTCCGCTATAAATACTGATTTTCCCACATTTATTCTCCATTCGTTGCTGCATTTCCCGACCGGTCAATCGTTTCTGTATATGCCGGAATAAAATGTTCGCAGAAATAATCTGCTTCGGGAAGCTGCATTTTTACCAATTCGTTTTGAATTGTACACTCTGCATCGTAAAAATCGGTATTGCCCATTTTCCGTTCCTCAATACATTTTAACCATGCAGATAATTTATCCGCTGCTTTGACAAAGCGGTAATCTTCCTCATTCCATGAGGACTCCAAAAGCGGTTCTTCATAACGGCTTCTAAGTTCTTCCGGTATGGCGGTCAAAAGCTCGCGCCCCGCAATATCTTCGACTTCGCCGTATGCCCTGCGGATCTGCTCACTGTAATACTTGACCGGTGTCGGCATATCACCCGTGATAATCTCCGTTGCATCATGATACATTGCAAGCACTGCCAGATGTTCGGCATTCACACTGCCATGAAACACTTCATTATTAATAATGCCCAATGCATGTGCAATAAATGCCGTTTCCAGACTGTGCTCGCTTAAATTCTCATTTTTCGTATTGCGCATCAGCCCCCAGCGGTTAATATATTTCATTCTGGAAAGCATCGCATAAAAATATCCGCTGTTCATCTGATACTCCATTCTCACAATATTCTGATATTCCGATTTCACATCACAGCTCTGCCGTGATGTCATTTCAGCTCTTATTTAATCATTACATAACTTTATTCTTACCGCTCTTTTTACCTTCATACAGCTTCATATCCGCATTGTTGATAATCTCATCCAAAGACATATCCTTTGCAAACGCTGCCATACCGATTGTTACGGAAACACTTAATCTGTTTCGGTCATATAAAAACTGTGCCTCGTAAATCTTCATGCGGATATACTCCAAGAGCATATAAAAGTCTTCTTTATTCTCGCCGTAATACAGAATCAGGAATTCCTCTCCGCCCCATCTTCCGGCTACGATCTGTCCTTCGCATTTTCTTACAATGCCGTCTACAATGCCCGCAAAACGCTTTAGCACAAAGTCGCCTGCATTATGTCCATAACCGTCATTAATTTTTTTAAAATCATCAATATCCATAATAGCAACGCCAAACGGATTATTTCCCTCTTTTGCTGCCGCATAATTGTGTTCTAAAATAAAACGGATACGGTTTCGGTTATACAGCCCTGTCAGTTCATCATAATCAGCTTTCTGCCGTAAAAATTCTTCACTCTTATTAATATATACTGCATAACTGCTTAAATAATAAAAGATATATATAATAATAAATGTCGTATTGGCCAAAAAAACAACATTCTGTAATACCGAATTATGCAGAATAATATGTCTGCCAAAAAAACTGTCATGATAAGTTCCCAATTTCATCATGACATAAACAATAATTGTTGCAGCAACTAAAAAAACTCCCTCTTTTTTCGTAAAACTGCATTTAAAAAAGCGCGTATCATTCCCCAAATTTTCTGTATTGACAGCCAGTGCTACCGGCAGCAGCATTGCAATCAATGCCAGATGGAATCCGTATTCCGGTCCCATAATACAGGCTGAACCTGCCGCACATATCCAGATTTCATAATACGTAATCTTGTAATAGTGTTTATTCATCTGATTATCTAGCAGCCGGTATGAAAAGATATATACAACAATCCCCGCCGCACAGAAAGCCACCATGACATAAACCCTCATCACAACAAAGAATACCAGCAACGCCATGTGTAATGCAATCAGCATCTTATTTACAGTATAGTAAATGCTCATAGAATTTTCTGTTTTTTCAAACTGTTCATCCATTGCTTTGTCCACCTCATATAGAAATTGCTTCCATAATTTTTTGCACTGACACATCATCCGGCATCATAATAAAATGCCCGACATCGCTAAGTCCCCCGCCATTTGCATCAATTGTAGAAAGTCCGGTATTAACACAAATCGCTTCATTGCAGCATAAATTCAAATTCTGCAACGCATCCTCTACCAGTTCATCCGCATAGCCCAATTTTACACTTACCGGTGTCACAAAAATACGGATTCCCGTATAACTTCCCATTGCATTCATGTAAGACGCCACAATAATGTTGGCAAATTCTGCAATGGCAGATGCACTTTCCTCATCCGTGAGCAGCTTCTGCTCTGCTACAGGCTGTTCCAGCAGTACTTCCACAATCTGATGAATGAACTGCATATCCATCAATAAAAGAACCGCACCGTTAAGTGTATTAGCAAAATTCAGATAGATTCCTATCTTTTCAGTCTGCTTTTTATCAATCTGTTCCACAATATGCATATCTGCTTTTGTAATCACCGGGATACCGATTTCAGCCCGCACACCAAGCATTGAACCAATCGTTGTGCTAACCATTCCTACGCCGACATTTCCCAGTTCATATAATATGTCTTCGACGTCTTCATCTAACTGGCCATTTCCTTGAAATAATTCCATTTGCTTTCCCCCTTATCAATTCCCCTTCATCACTTTAACGATTTTCTCTATAAATTCTTTCTCCTTAAAAGGCTTTGTAATAAAATCTCTTGCTCCCGCATTCAGTGCATCCTGAATAATCAGTTCCTGGCCGATTGCCGAATTCATGACAATCTTTGCTTCCGGGCGGATTTTTATCATTGTCCGCAGCAGTGTCAGATCCGAATTATCCGGCAGTGTAATATCAAGCAATGTCAGCTCCGGTGCCTGCTCCTCAAAAATCTGCAATGCCTCTTTTGCAGTCTTTGCCTCTACAATGTGTTCAAACCCCGCATCCTGCAAAGCTTTTGTTTCTATTCTTCTTGCAAAGCGGGCATCATCTACAATTAAAATCAAATCTTCCATACTCATTTCCTGCTTTCCCCTATTTTTGTTTTTTCAATACACGCTCATATTCTTCAATCGGCATCGGTCTATAATATAAAAACCCCTGTGCAATCCTGCAGCCCATTTTTTTCAGCAGGTCTGCCTGCGCTTCGGTTTCCACGCCTTCCACAACAATTTCCAGTCCCAGCTGGTCTGCCATCTGCGTTACACTTCTTAATATAATATCTGCCCTTTTATCATTCTGGCTGACCGGCAGGAATTTAATATCAATTTTTAAAATATCCACACTCAGCTCACGCAGTGCATTCAATGATGAATAACCACTTCCGAAATCATCCATCAGTACTCTGAAATGATTCTTTTGGAGCTGTTCCATCAACTGATTCAGATGAATATTATCAACTGCAAATGCGCTTTCCGTAATCTCAAATTCAATCAAATCATGTGGCACGCTGTATCTTTCCACACAGGTCATAATGTCATTTAAAATACGCGGGCTGTAAAGATTGCTGCGGGATAAATTTACTGATACCGGTTTTGCTTCAAGACCTTTATCCAGCCATCTGCGGATCATTTTGCAAACCTGCTCAAGCATATAAAAATCAATTTCCGAGATAAAGCCGTTGCCTTCAAATATCGGCACAAAATCCACCGGGGAAATCACACCTTTTGTCGGATGAATCCAACGCACAAGTGCCTCTGAACCGACAATTCTGCCTGTAATCATATCAACCTTTGGCTGTAAATAAATATGGAACTGGTCACTACCAAGTGCATTATTCATCTCCATAATCACATTCTGTTCCGCATATTCTTTTTCAGCAATTTTATCATCAAAAACGGCAATTTTATTCATGTAATTATTCTTAACCCGCTGTGCAATTGCCGCACGGTCAACCATCGTTACAACCGGAATTCTTTCCTGCTTATCCTTTTCCGTAATGATATAGATTCCAAAGGACATGACCATTTCAAAATTAACCGGATAATGGTTCATCGAAGTCTGGATGCTGTCAATCACGCGGCAAATGCTCTCCATGTCACTGGACATACAGACCGCAAAAATATCTGAAGTCAGATGACAATATGTATACAATTCTTCCGAATCCATACACTCCTGTAATTTCACACCCAGAAAACGGAGAACATTATCGCCCTCACTTGTCCCATAAAACTCATTCAGCAGGCGGAACTTCCGGATATCCATCCGCACAATGGCATATTCACGCTCCGGATGATTCTTTAACAATTCCCATGTCTGCATGGAAAAGGTATTGATATTCGGAAGCTGTGTCAGGGAATCCACGGTTACCAGCGATTTCAGTTCATGCACAGCCTCCAGCTCTTTCTCGGCATTGGTAAATGCCAGCACAATCCGGTCTCTTTCCCCGTCCTCATCAATATAATACAGCACTGAAATCCGAAACCACTCATAAATATGCGGCACAACATACAGACGGATATTGGCATCCCGCTGAACACTGTGTGTCACCCCTGAAAAATCAATCAACTGCTGGTACAGTGGCAAATCCCGTTTAAATACAGTTTTATAAAAGGCATGTTCAAAATCCGTATCCAAAGACTTTCTATCAAAATCAACAAAATGACCATCTTCCGGATAAATTTCCAGCTGTCCTGTTTTATAAGAATATTCTGCAATAAATGTATGTGTATGTTCCAGTAATAATTCTTCCCGTGTCATTGAGTGATCTAATAATTTTTCCTTTAATTCTTCATTACCATCCATATTTTTATCCCTTGACCTCATAACCGTTCAACAAATTATATGAATTTAGTTTACCATTCTGCCGTACTAATGTCAACTAAAGTGCGGGATTTCAAAATAATATACATAACAAAAAAAGACTGTGCTTCGACGATTTTGAAACATCAAAGCAACAGTCTTTTTCTGTGCCATATATTATACTTTTTATTGCATATTACTGCTTAGAAGTAATATATCCCTTTGCCTTTAATAATTCTGCAATTAATACAGCACCACCTGCTGCACCTCTTAATGTATTGTGTGAAAGACCGATGAACTTATAGTCAAACACAGAATCTTCTCTTAAACGGCCCAAAGAAACGCCCATACCGTTTTCATAGTTAACATCTAACTGTACCTGTGGTCTGTCATCTTCTTCTAAATACTGGATAAACTGCTTTGGTGCACTTGGAAGGTCTAATTCCTGTGGTTCGCCACGGAAGCTTCTCCACTTTTCAATAATCTGCTCCTTTGTCGGCTTCTTTTCAAAGTTCACAAATACAGCAGCTGTATGTCCGTCTAATACAGGAACACGTACACACTGGCAAGTAATAACAGTATCTGTAGCCGGAACAATCTTTCCGTCTTCTACTTTACCCCAGAGTCTTAATGGTTCTTTTTCACTCTTTTCTTCTTCGCCGCCGATGTAAGGAATGATGTTTCCTACCATTTCAGGCCACTGTTCAAAAGTCTTTCCTGCGCCTGAAATTGCCTGATAAGTTGTTGCAACAACCAGCTTTGGTCCGAATTCTTTTAAAGCAGTTAAAGCCGGTGTATAGCTCTGAATTGAGCAGTTTGGCTTTACACAGATAAAACCTCTTGTTGTGCCAAGACGCTTCTTCTGTGCCTCAATAACCTCTAAGTGTTCCGGGTTGATTTCCGGTACCACCATTGGTACGTCCGGTGTCCAGCGGTTTGCGCTGTTGTTAGATACAACCGGCACTTCTGCCTTTGCATATTTTTCCTCTAATACCTTGATTTCATCCTTTGGCATGTTTACTGCACAGAATACGAAATCTACCTTTGATACGATTTCATCGAAATCCTTATCCATATCATAAACAGTCATCTTCTTAACGAATTCAGGCATCGGTGCTGTCATCTTCCATCGTCCGTCTACAGCTTCTTCGTAAAGCTTTCCTGCGGAACGGCCGCTCGCTGCAACCAATACAACCTCAAACCAAGGATGATTTTCAAGCAGTGTAATAAATCTCTGTCCTACCATACCTGTACCGCCAAGGATACCAACTCTTAACTTCTCACTCATGTTCTTTCTCCCTTTTCTTTTTTCAAGAACAAATTTCCGCTTTTGTCTTTGTACGGCGGACATTTGTCTTTTTGTTCTGAAAGGATATTATCACAGTAACTTACAGAATGCAACACTTTTTGCAAAATTACTTTATTTTGTTATTAAACATCAATAATATAACGTTCATATCCGTTAATAATCGTTGTTTCGTTGTACTGCTGTTCCCGCACGAAGTTTGCCTGATAATTCTTATGTATGTGACCGTGAATAAAATAAGCCGGGTGATACGTGTCAAGCAGTTCGTTAAATACCGTAAATCCCTGATGTACACTGTCAAAGCCGTCATTAATGCCCGCAGCAGGCGAATGGGTCAGCAAAATATCAAAGCCTTTTTTACATTTTAACTGGAGCCACATACGGCTGACACGATGCTGCATCTGTCGTTGTGTATACTGGTTGATACCTTTTTTATAACGGATTGAACCGCCAAGTCCCATAATCCGCAGCCCCTTATACGTATAAATCTTATCCTCAATGCAGATACAGCCCTCCGGCGGTGTCTGTTCATAGCAGTCATCATGATTTCCTCTGACGTAAAGCACCGGTGACTGCGTAAAGGATGCCAGAAAAGACAGATACTGCGGATTTAAATCACCGCAGGACAGGATTAAATCAACGCCTTCTAATTTACTTTTGTCAAAATAATCCCATAAGTATTTTGACTCCACATCTGCTAATATCAGTATCTTCATATTTTCTCATTGTGGCAGCTTCTTTTTGCCGCCTTCCTACTTTCTACATTTATAATCCGTGGTGAATAATGCCCTGTGCCTTTACAATCGGCTCACAGCCTTCTTCAAGCTCCTCCAGTTCCGGTATTTTACCAATCACATTATCCAGCAGCCAGTCCATGGTAATAATCTGTTCCGGTGTCAGATCCCTGCCCTTCTGATTACGTACCTTACCTTTCTGATCTTTTAATTCGTCCGCAAAAGGTTCAAATAAATCTTTTGAAATCATCTCTTTAAAGGTTGTAACCATCCGCTGTGTTTCTACCGGAAGCTTCGTTGACATAATCAGGTCAACCACATCTGCAGACAGTCCCCACCAGTAATTAAGCGCTTTTACATTATCTGCATCCTGTTCCCTGTTCCATGAGCCGCTTAAAATACTCTGAATCAGTTTTTCATAAAATGCACCCCAGTGCCACATCGGCATCGCGATATGCTGGGTTGTTTCATCATCTATGCTGTACAATCCAAACCTGCGTGCCGTACTGGTCGGCGTAATCATATCCTGATCCGATACATAACGGATACCCTCTCTTTTAAAAGCTTCCGCCGGATTGCTATTCTTTACAGAGGACCATTCAAGATAAATCTTTGCCCGTGGATTAACAAATTTTGCTCCCAGCGCAAAAGCATTGATATTTGCCGTCACACCGTACACAGGATACCCTGCTACATAACCGATTTTATCATTATCAGTCAACGCACCTGCAATGAGTCCCGTCAAAAACTTTGCTTCATACATTCTCGCATAGTAGGTACGGATATATTTGTGTGACGTGTTCAGCGAACAGTTCAATATCTTGACCTCCGGATGCGCAATCGCTTCTTTTAAAGAGGCCATAATCATGGACGGTGATGTCACAAAAACTAAATCTGCCTTATTTTTAACCATCATTTCAATGGCAGCCACATCATCTTTATCCGGTTTGACATTCGTAATACTTAATGTTTCAATCTGATCGCCAAATGTATCGTCAATATACTGCCGGCCAAGCTCATGCGTATAGCACCAGTCCGAATCCTGCGGTGTATTTTCGTAAATGAAACCGACCTTTAGCTTTCTGTTTCCATTTCCCGGTTTTGGCAGCAGATAACTTAAAATATTCTTTTTCGGTTCGTTTAAAGTCGGATCCATACGAAGCTCAACGGCATTGTTTTCAGAAAGCAGTTCAAACTCTGCCCACGTCTTTGCCACATTTTTTGCCATTTCCGACGGCAGCATATCCTTTACATGCTCATAACCGTGAATATGAATAAAGCGTAAAAATGCATCGCCCGCCGGATAATCAAACCGTTCGCCTCCTCTGGCATCATATGCGTTTTTAAAAGATAGAAAACAGGATACAAAATCCTTTTTCGCATCTTCATCCATGTTTTCCCCCTTTTTGATGCCGACCAGCTTCATCAGGGTCGGAAAACTGCCGACGTTGCTGAAATAAATGTCATTAAGCTTCGTACATTTATAAAATTCCATAAACTCATAATAAATCTTAACATCCGGGTCTTCTGAATACTTCGGCACTTTACGGATTACTTCGGCATTGACTGTCACAGCCTTAAAATACTTTAAAACGCTGACTCTTTTATTGCCTTCCAGTACATAAAACTTGTTCATATACTCATAGACCTTAATCGGGTCACGGATGCCTTCATTTTTCTGGCTGTCACTTAAGCTCGCCCATTTTGCTGAAAATTCCGTTCCCCAATCCAGAATCGGCATAAAATTATCTGCAAAGGCATTGGTCCGTCCCGCATTACACGTTCCCACAACCAGCCGCAGCGGAATCTGGTCGATTCCCAGACTGACCTCTGCCTCAATGTCTGATTCATCTACAATATTTTCCAATACCGGAAGATATGGATACCTGCCTTTGTTGACACAGGCATGATATGCTCTTTTTCCGATTTTAGATGCACTCATATAATCCTGAACTGACATACTTCCCTCCATTTCTGCCGCAATACGCAGCCTGTATTACGCATTTCTATCTTAAAATTAGCACATTACACTCTAAATGTCCATGTTTATCTGATTTAGAATTTCTGCTGTTTTTTCTTTTTCTTTGCAAAATGCAAGCACGGAAACATAGACGGCTTCTTCCGATAAGTGCAGTTTTGCAAGCATTTCCTTATCCTTTGTGGTCTGTCTGCCTACGCAGTACCTTCTGACAATGCCGTTTAATGTTTTAAACAGGTGCATATAATCTTCAAATGTGCAGCTTCTGTCTAAAATGCTGCCGCCGGTTGTGGCAAGCTCCCGTTCCGCAGTTGCAATTATCTGCATACAAATCCGCAAATCGCCCGTAATGTCCGACGCTTCCATTAAAACATCCGGTCGTTTCGTATACATTTCCATAAAATACTGCTTTGCACCCACAATATCTTTTTCCGCAAAATAATCCGCAAGCCGCTGTTTCATTTCTTTTGTTTCTGCCTTTTCGCCAATCATACCCACCATACACTCATATGCGCGCAGCTTGTGTTTTGTCACCCACACATAAAGCAGAAATTCCGAAACAAACCCAAATACCCGCTTGTGATAGCTGTCATAGGAATCGATGTTAATCCGTTTTCGCACCTCGGCAAAAATGTCAAACAGCCATGCACAGTACGCATCAAAGAGCGGCTTTTTCATCACGCAGATGTTGCCAAAATACGTGTGGTTTTCATGGACAAGCTTTTCAAACAGCGGATAATCCTCCGGATATTTTTCACGGATAACTTCACCTGTCACGTCCAAATCCCGCACATTGTGATTGTCGGAAAATCCGTAATGATATGAAAAATCCAGTGTCAGCAGACGGCTGGTCAGACAGTCATATTCGGAAAGCAGTTTTTCAATCTCCTCTTTACGGAACATCACACCTTTTTCATTTAACAGATACCGTCTGTAATGGCAGACACCGACAATATCCGATTCAGTATCGTTTTTCCATATCCAGTATACCCCGGTCAATTCGCTGTAATAACAATTTAACGCGGAAATATTTTCCCCGGTGTTATCCCTCACATAGCCGAGCGGTTCTTTTCCTTCTGCGCCGACCTGTAACGGAACATACATCGGGTCGTTTGGCACATCGAATTTTTTGTGGGTCATTGTATATATTTTTACTAACATTTGTATACTCCTTTTAGTCGTTATTGCGGCTGCCGCATTTCGGGCAGATATTGCCGCCCTCATAGACATAACCGCAGCGGTAACAGCATTTTACCGGATGCTTTTCTTCGGCAAGGTATTCCACGCTGCGGGACTCCGGCTTTTCCTGCAAATACTGGATAAAGCGGTTTAATTTAGCAAGAAAATGTTCCATTTTTTCTTTATCTGCCTTGTAGTTTCCGGTAATTTTCATTTCTCCGTTATTCATGGTACGGATATAAATGCCCTTGTGGAACAATCCGCTCTCTGCGTAAAATTCCTTGATATTACGCACCTTTACCGTTCCCGCCATCATACTGCCATTGTAGTAGACATGATCCGGTGTCAGCACAAAGCCTTTTTTACCGTTTTCACCTTTTGTTGAATCAAATATCAGAAGCGGATACTCAAATGCTTCTCCGCCCGCATAGGTATTGAGTGCATTATTTGCAATAATGGCATCGGTATCTTCACAGGCTTCATTGCTCATGCGGCGGATATCATACGGATAAAAGCCTTCCATGGTCTGCTCCGAAATACCGGTATCGCGAATCATTTTATTGACAAGACTTCTGCATTCATCCTTTTTCATGGCTTCAAGCCGCTTGCGGATTCTGCCTAACATATCCGTCTTTAGCTCCGGCAGAAAATCTCCTGTCGCAATTCTTTGATAGGCTTCTTTCCCCTCGTCAAAGGACATCTCAAAAATGTCCGGACAGATTTGTTCGATTGCTTTCCTGTCAATATCTTTTACGCGGTCTTTTAGCTGGTCAATGATGATTTGTTTATTCTTTTCTTCATATTCCATAGGACGGATTGCTTCTGCCAGTGACAACAGCTTTTTTCTATCCCCCGGGCGGATTTTCTGCTGGTTGACAAATGCTTTCAACGCGCTCTGCTCTGCCATATCACGCTTTTCCTCAAGCTGCTTCATATATTTTGTATTATCAATATCGTTATATTCCTCAAATTTTTGACGAAACTGCTGATAGACTTTCTTTTGATACTGCTGTGGAAAATGCTCTACCAACACCTGCAGTTCTTTCTCACCGCGCTTCTGCATCCAGTCTTTGACATTTTCTGCCACACTATCTTTGGCCGACTGCGGACAGTCTTTTTTAAGAATCGTATGATAGGCCTTTTTTAATTCCGCATAGCTTTTGCTTTTTGCTGCCAGTGCGATAGACAACACTTCCTTCTGGGAAGCCGCAATTTCTTCTTCGGAAGTTCTGCGTGACTGCGGTGCGTCTGCCCCGCTGGTCTGCAGCTGTACATGTGTACCCTGCTTTTGTGTCCGGGTGTCGGCTGTAGACGGTGCAGCTTTGTCCTGTGATGTCACGTAATCGTCTGCTGCTCTGTCCGGTCGGTTCGTTCCGTCTTGCGGCGCAGTCTGACTGTCCGTAAATGTCCTGTCTTTGACTTGTCCGCCATCCCACTGTTCCTGCAGATTCTGCGTACTGTATCTTGCTGACGGTTCTTTCTCATCAGACCGTCCCTGCGCAGATTCTGACCTCTCTTTTTCCTTTTGTGCCTTTTCGTTCTTTTGTTTTTCTTTCTGCACTTTTTCCCGGTGCTTCTGCCAGTTTTTTGGCGGAACGTTACGGTCCATGCCTTTATCTGCCGCCGCTTTGTCTACCTGTTCTTCAATTGCTTCCCGCCGGGACTGCGGATAGAATTCCGAATCCAGCATGTCGGCAATATCAAAAATTTCTTCTACAGACATTTCAGGCATATTGTTATAAAGTTCTTCCAGACGGTCATCCGCTTCATTTTCAAAATCGGACTGTAGCGCACTGCTCTCATAACGGTTAAACCGGCTGTTGGATATACGCTGTCCGTCTGCGCCGAGCAGTTCCTGATAATCCTCATACGCCGTGTTATCGTCCTCAAAATCCATCATATAAATACTGCCTTCCATCAGCAGTTTGTAGGGCTTTGGCGTATAAAAACGATGACAGTCCATACAGGTATATGCCCTTGCAAGAATAACCCTGCCCTCGTCCGTGTCGATATGAAACTCTTTATTTTTCGGATAAACCACCATGTACATTGGCTTTTTACATTCCGGGCACTGATAGCCCGTGATGTAAAAGTCATTTCCAATTCGCCCTGCCGCCCGCTCTTTGGCGGATAACTTCTTTTTGCTAATACTGGTTTCGTAGGATTTCCAGACAATTTTATGCCACAATCCGAGCTGATACTTTTTCTCCCAGTCGGAAACATCGTGAATCTCCGTATCGTCTTGTTCTTCTTCCTCCTCATTTAGATAATCCGGCTTCATGTATTCTAAAATCCGCTCAATCACTTCTTCATAGGTAATGCGTATTCCCTCATGATAGAAACGGCACTGCGTGGCATCTAAGGATGCCTGTACTTCTACTTCCCGCAGGATGTCATTCATCTGTTGTTCTAACTGTCTGTAATCCTTTTCAACGGTTAGCCCTTTAATTTTTCCCCACTTACCAAATATGTAAAGAACTAAATTAATGGTATTTTCAAGCAGGGCATTTCCAAGCATTAGCCGTGGTTCTTCTTTAATGGGTTCTTCTATGACATTTCCAAGCACTTTTTTATTATCAAAACTGAAAAACAACGATTTTAATGTACCGGGCAGAATCAGCGTGTTATTATTAATTGCAAATGTTTCATTCCACTCTACATTCTGTTCCATGACTTTTATTGTTTTATGAAAGACTGCCGCAAGAGTGCCTTCCGCTTTTAAAATAATCATATCGCTCTCCATTCACATTTATCTATTCGCCTATTTACCGTCAGTATACCACAAAGTCAAAAGACAAGTGAATATTTATCTTGAAAATGATTGATTTTTGCGGTATGCTAGGCAACAGAAATTCACAGACTGCTTTCAAAGCAGTTTTGTATCAAAAGGAGATTGTATGACTATGGCTCAGTTACCAAAAGATCCCGTTATGCTGCTTTCATTTACAAATACACAGCTTCGCGACTTTTATCCGAATCTTTCAGAATTCTGCAAAGCCTTTATGGTAGATGAAACGGAAATCGTACAGACTTTAAAAGGAATTGATTACGAATACGATACTACACGCAATCAGTTTATCTGATGTTTGGCGCACGTAAAAAGCGGGTGGCACTGAAATATAACAGTACCACCCGCCTTTTCTTTGCTTTTTATAATCTTATGCTCTTTACTGCTGTTTTATTTTTCTTCGATGGCTTTTCTGCCCTCGGCTCTTGCCGTAAGTTCACCGTTTACAACATCAATCACAATGTCATCACCCGTATTGATGTCACCCTTTAAGATTAACTTTGCTGCCAGTGTTTCTACCGTCTTTTGAACGTAACGCTTTAACGGTCTTGCGCCGTACATCGGGTCAAAGCCGTGTTCTGTAATATAGCTTTCTGCCGCATCTGTCAGACGTACCTGCAATTCCTTGTCTGCCAGACGTCTGTTGACGTCTGCAATCAGCAGATGAATGATATTGCCGATATTGTCTTTTGTGAGCGGCTTGAACAGAATAATCTCGTCCAGACGGTTTAAAAATTCTGGTCTGAAATGTCCGCGCAGATCATTCATAACGAGGTCTTCTGTTTCCTGCTTAATGCCGCCATTTTCATCAATACCGTCCAGCAGATAGGTTGAACCGATATTACTTGTCATAATAATAATTGTATTCTTAAAGTCTACCGTTCTGCCCTGCGAATCGGTGATTCGTCCGTCATCAAGTACCTGTAACAATACATTGAATACATCCGGGTGTGCCTTTTCAATTTCATCAAAAAGAACAACAGAATACGGTTTTCTTCTGACTGCCTCAGTCAGCTGACCGCCTTCATCATATCCGACATATCCCGGAGGCGCTCCGATTAATCTCGAAACAGAATATTTCTCCATGTACTCTGACATATCAAGACGGACAATATTGCTTTCATCATCAAACAGACTCTCTGCCAGTGTCTTTGCAAGCTCTGTCTTACCGACACCGGTAGGTCCTAAGAACAGAAATGAACCAATCGGTTTGGTCGGGTCTTTAATGCCTGCCTTTGAACGGATAATTGCCTCTGTTACTTTCGTAACAGCCTCGTCCTGTCCAACAACTCTCTTATGCAGAAGTGTATCCAGATTCAGGGTCTTTTCCCGTTCAGATTCGCTTAACTTGGCAACCGGGATTCCTGTCCATCTGGAAATAATCTTTGCAATTTCTTCTTCGGTAACACTCTCATGTACCAAATCCAGATTTTTATTCTGTACCTTCTTTTCGGCCTCTTCCAGACGTTTCTGAACCTCCGGCAGTCTGCCGTACTGTAACTGTGCCGCCTTTTCCAAATCGTAATTTCTCTTAGCTTCGTCAATCTCATGGTTGACCTGTTCTAACTCTTCTTTGATCTTGCTAATCTGGTCAACACTAGACTTTTCATTGTCCCACTTTGCCTTCTGCTGTTTAAATTCAGAACGCATTTCCGATAATTCCTTCTGCAAGGCTTCCAGACGTTCCTTACTGAGATTGTCGGTTTCTTTCTTCAATGCAGCTTCTTCAATTTCTAACTGCATGACCTTACGCTGTAATTCATCAAGCTCAGCCGGCATAGAATCCAGTTCGGTCTTAATCATTGCGCAGGCTTCATCGACAAGGTCGATTGCTTTATCCGGCAGGAATCTGTCGGAAATGTAACGGTCTGAAAGGGTTGCCGCAGATACCAGTGCGCCGTCTGTAATTTTTACACCGTGATATACTTCATAACGGTCTTTTAAACCACGTAAGATAGAAATGGTATCTTCAACGGTCGGTTCATCAACCATAACCGGCTGGAACCGTCTTTCCAGTGCCGCATCTTTTTCAATGTACTGACGGTGTTCATCCAGTGTTGTTGCACCGATACAGTGGAGTTCACCACGCGCAAGCATTGGCTTTAACATATTGCCTGCATCCATAGAGCCTTCTGTCTTACCGGCTCCGACAATCGTATGGATTTCATCAATAAACAGAATAATCTGCCCTTCGCTTTTCTTGACTTCATCAAGCACCGCTTTCAAACGTTCCTCAAATTCGCCACGATACTTCGCACCGGCTACCAGTGCGCCCATATCCAGCGCAAAGATTTTCTTATCCTTTAAGCCCTCCGGTACATCGCCACGGACAATCCGCTCTGCCAGACCTTCGACAACGGCTGTTTTACCGACACCCGGTTCACCAATCAGCACCGGATTGTTTTTTGTTTTTCTTGAAAGAATCCGGATAACATTACGGATTTCATTATCCCTGCCGATAACCGGGTCTAACTTACCGGACTTTGCCTTTTCAACTAAATCCTGTCCGTATTTTGCCAGCGTGTCATACGTTGCTTCCGGGTTATCACTTGTTACGGACTGATTACCACGGACCGTTGCCAGTACGGAAAGGAACGAATCTCTTGTAATACCGTAGGTCTTAAAGAGCTGCTTAATCTGCTTATTGGGTGATGCAATCATTGCCAGCATCAGATGTTCAACAGATACATACGCATCTCCCATGCGCTTTGCTTCGTCTTCGGCATTGATTAATACTTTGTTTAAGTCATTGCTCACGTAAAGCTGTACGTTGCCGGATACTTTTGTTTTTTGTGAAAGCAGTGTTTCAATATTGGAAATAAATGCTTCTTTATTAATCTGCATTTTTTCAATCAGGTTTGCAATCAGACTATCGTCTATTGTCATTAAGCTGTAAAGAAAATGTTCCTGGTCAATTTCCTGATTGCCATAATCGTAAGCAATCTTTTCACACTGGTTCACCGCTTCAATGGACTTCTGTGTAAACTTGTTAATGTTCATAGTTTCTGCCTCCTTTTTCTCATTCTCTATTGTATACAATCACTTTGAAACCATTCCTGCCAGCCTTTTTCTTCTTCGATTCATGCAGGATTTTTGTTTTTATGATTGCTGTTTTATTGTTCTATTTGTTATGTAACACCCAAGGCTTAATTGTGTTATATCACATGTTGTTAGCACTGTCAAGAGGTGAGTGCTAATTTTTTTATTTAATTTTTGCAACCCTTGATTTTACTGGGGTTGCGTGCATTTAATTTTTTGAAAATCTGTCATTTTTGCTGTTTGACACCAATTTGACACCAATTTTTATTTTTTTTCATGCGTTTACTGCTTCATCCATCTTCACAACTTCATTTTTAACACGTGACATATCCGTAATGTGGTTATACACCTGCATTGTAATATCAATGGAAGAATGTCCCATCAAATATTGAAGCACCTTTATATCCATTCCCTTTTCAGCCATTCTTGTACAGGCTGTGTGTCTTAAAACATGGGCTGAAAACTTTGGAAGCAGTTCTGCCTTACGGTGTTCTTTTTTCGCTTTCTTCAATTCATCCTTATTATATGCTTTTACAATATTATACAAAATATTGTTAACTGCTGACGGCTGTAATGGTCTTCCAGTCTTTGCCGTAAATATAAATCCGTCATATCCTTCCACTGTAATATTTCTGTCAATTCCCATCATAAAATTAACCTGTCTCTGTCTCTGAAAAGCCGATTTTACTTCATTTGTCATGGGAATAGTGCGTATACCTGAATCTGTCTTAGGTAAACATACATGAAACTTACACTAAGGGACTGCTACTCTAACAATTAAAAAAGTGCAAGAGCAACAGCCCCTTTGTATTTTTACAAGTTTCGACCTAAAAAACAATTATTTCACATTCGCATTATACAAGTCCATAAAATAAGAATCTGTATGTAGTAGTTCTTCAAAAGTACCTTGTCCAACAATCCTCCCTTCTTTAAAGAGAATAATTCTGTCAAAACCTGCAATGGAATTTAATCTATGTGCAATGGCAATGACAGTTTTATCTTTCATTTTTTGCATAACTGATTTCATTACATTTTCTTCTGTTAAATTATCCATTGCAGATGTTGCTTCATCCAAAATGACAAGTTCGGAGTCTTCAAACCACAAGCGAGCTAATGCAAGTCTTTGTTTTTCTCCACCCGATAAACAAGTACCTTTCTCACCAATTTCAGTATTTAAACCTTCCGCAAGATTTTCAACTAAATGAGATAGTTGCACTTCACTCAATACCCCTAGCATTTGTTCTACTGACACTTGTTTCTCAAATACCAGATTTTCTTTTATTGTTCCGTCAAAAACAGGGGCATCCTGTGATAGATAGCTAACTCTATCATACAGATTATTAAGACAAATTTCTTTTAACTCCATGTCTCCTAAGCGAACTTCTCCCTGATTATATTTTAGCAACCCTAATAAAATCTTAATCAAGGTCGATTTTCCAGAACCACTTTCTCCTACAAAAGCTATTTTTTCTCCCTTTTGTATTGACAGGCTCAAGCCATCAATAATTTTTCGTTCCTCATATTGGAATGATAAATTTCTTATTGCAATTTTTCCAACATTTGTATTTATTGCGTTACCGTTTCTTAATTGAACATCGTCTTTTAAGCCTAAAAATTCCTCAAATCTCTTATACGACGCCTTGTCCAATTTATATTGGACATAAAGTACATTAAAAATGGCAATTGGTGTATAAGCATTTTCAATCAGTGCAATTAGTGCAACCACAGAACCTACTGTAAGGTTTTTCGTTTTCCATGCATAAAAAAGAATACCAATGTCTAACATTGCCACAAGTAGTGCAAATATTGTGAAGAATGCTTCATGAATCATATTCATTTTTACTTTTGACGAAACAATATCCTCTTTTGCATTACAAGTCTTCTTTATTTCATTCGGGAACTGTTTACTCATACGAAATACCAACATTTCCATATAGCCTCTGACCAAATAGTGATTTAATAGTTCTTCACTATTCAAAATCTTTTCTTTTATTTTGTAAAGAAACTTTAATAGAATGTTGGTTATTATAAAAATAAACGCATAGCCTACAAACAGTACATAAGTGACTTTTTCATCTATTTTCCAAATAAAGTATATACTAAAACCAATGGTAGGAAGTAAGTCACGAATCAAACGCAACCAGAAATTGAATAATACATTTCTTCCTGCTGTTGAACCATTCTCAATCCTTTGAACAAGTTTGCCTGTACCTATTTTCTGGTATTCTGTATAATCAATTGTACTTATTTTTCTAAAGGACAAAAGCTTAAAATCCAGATAAATACCATGTTCCAATTTCTTTTCAGGATAATTATCCAAATAATTCATACAATAATTTACCAGCAAAATAAAACCATATGTTGCAACTCCTGCAAATGCAAGTGTTCTATCAGCCAATCCATCAATGACCTTTTGGAAATAGTCAGCCTTGTAATTAGCCATAAATGCATTAAATATACCTAGCCCAATGTAGACTAATACCCATATTCTGTTTTTCTTTAATATTTCTTTTATATAACGCATAACTGTACTCCTTTATAGATTGTATTTCAAGCATTAGGACAGTACAGTCAACGACTGCTAGCAAGTTTCTTTTAACCTCAGCACAATCTGCCAACAGTTTACATCAACTGTACTGAGTAGTTATCTCGGATAATTTTCATATCGTTCTCACCTCTTCCTAAAAATTTTCTATTATTATATCATGCTAAGTTCCAATATTCTATCGTAATTCCGTCAAAAGAATATAAAACAAAGGGCATATTATCTTGCCCCTCTGTTCTTTGTCTGCCTGCTGATACTGTTCTGGTTTTCAGCGGCTTTCCTTTGTAGTCTTGCAAGTTTATCCGACAGTTTTTCATCCTTATGCGTAGGTGTATCCGGTTTTCTGCAGGCATTCTTCCAGCTTTCGTATTGTCTCTGATAATCCGTATAAGCATTCCTGCATTCTCTGAATGTCAGCAGGAACTCGTTCATGTTTTCAAAACCGCTATTACGAACCATGTTTGAGAGTCCTACCTTTAATCGGTTGATATAATCCGTCTTTTCGTCAATCTTTCTCTGTAAATCACCTTTTCTGGTGAGCTTCGCCAGTCCCTTTAAGTTTGACATTTCTATTTCAAGACTGCCCCTTATCCTTATCACCGGTAATAAGAATATCCACATTTTCTATAATAGCCGTATATAATACGGGATAGTCTTTTATATCCCTGATATTAAAAAGACCTTCTTCTAAGGTATCTGGAGTATAGACATATTCAAAGCTCATAACCATTAATAACTTATCAATTACCAATTCTTTTTGAGGAAATTTTCTTTTTATAACACTCTTTAACTCATTTACAACATAAGATGATAACACAAGTTCATGCTGTGTAAATATGCAATTCATCATTGCATTCATCTTTGCACCGGGAAACAGTAATGCGGATATTAATACATTTGTATCAAGCATAATTCTCATTTACTTCACCACACTTTCTTCCCGAAACTCCTTTATCATATCCATAACATCTTCATCATTTTTTAACCCAAGTCTTTCTGCTTCTCCCGCAAATTCTTGCTGCGCTTCACGAAGAGCGTCCATGGAAGAGTTCATTATATAGATTCTGCCGGATTCTTCAATAAACAGTACCTTATCTCCATTTTTAATTCCCAATTTTTTACGAATTTCTATAGGTATAGTAACCTGACCTTTTGATGTAACTTTTGCTAATTCCATATAAAAACTCCTTTCAACAGTAATGTATTCCTTACTTTCCTTACATATTAAGTATATCCCTTTTTATAAAAACATCAACCCTTTATGTGTAATTTGACACCAATTTTGACACCATTTTTTTGATTTTTGTCGATTTTTAATAAAATCAGATAAAATCTTAAAATCCCGCAATCCCAGTCAAAATGGGCATTCACGGCACTCCATGCAACTAGATAAATTTCACATCATGAAAACAAGTGGCTCATTGTGACCGGAATGATGGCTCACGGCAAAATGGAATCGTGGCTCACTTGCAACGGACAGGCGGCTCATTTGGGCGCAGATTATTCACTTATTTTCTGTACAAGTGTTGTAATTTCTTCTTTTTTCATAAGTGCACTCCTTTTTTTCAACGTCTTATTGAGTTATCTATATATCAGACACGCAGGGTCTGGAAAAAGTTTTATATTTTTTAAAAATTTTCAAAAAAATTTTTTTGCGATTTGAATACCCAGTTTATGTATTATCTTTATTTTAATAATATAACATTTCAATTTAAAGCACAATAAGAACATCACAACCGCAACATTGGAAACGCTGTGTGATATATTATCCTGTACCCCCCCCAATGATATTATTGGTATGTCGCATAATGTGAACAGATATCTTTGATAACAATTTTAATCTCTTTTGTGTATGAAAAAAGCAGTCAATCATAAATGAAAAACTGCTTTAAATCATATCCTTTATTGCTTTGTGTAGAAATTTAACTGATTGTCTATGTCCCGTCCGACATACATTACTCTAAGTATTGTTACAACTTTTTTATCGCTGTCCGGAATATAAAGTACTACATAATTATCTACTGGTAATACACAAAGTCCACGGCTTTTCCACGGTTCTTTTTCATATTTTCGATAACGCTCCGGCATCGTATCCAGACTTAATATCTGTTCTTCCAGACGATCAAGTTGTCCGCTTGCATTTTCCGGCGATTGTAATTCAAAAGCAATATATTCAAAAATCCCTCTCAAATCACTGTCAGCCTGTTCGGATACTTCTACTTCATACATCATAAACCATAATCCTTGCGAATGTCCGCAAAAGCTTTCTTCGCATTTTTTGTCCGTCCAGCCTGCATATCCGCATATCCTTTCTCCAATTCTTCATTGAACTCTGCTTCTGATAATGTGCCGATGTCAACAGGTCTGGCAGATGGTATTTTTACTTCAAACGGAAGTCCTCTCTGTAAGATAATCTGTTTATAAAACATATTAATAGCACTGGAAGCAGGGATACCAAGTGTAGACAGGATACTTTCAGCTTTTTCTTTGACATCCGGTTCAATCCTTGCATATAAATTTGCTGATTTTGCAGCCATATAAAGCATCTCCTTTCGTGAGTAGTGTTTCCATCTATCTTTATTATATGCAAATGTCCGTACAATAGCAATACCGTTTTTACGTTTCAATAATCTTATTGAATAACTGTAACAATACTTCTTTTACGCCGGACGCATTGAATACAACAATCGCCATCAGCGCAAGACTCTGTACCAGTCTGAATTTAATAAAGAAAATCCCACAGGTCGTCATTTCGCAGCCTGTGGGATTTTTCACTCAACTAATATGTGTGTTTTTTATGCTTTGATGAAACTTCCTGCTCACCTTCCATATGGTTTGCAGTTGCATTCACCTTCTGTACAACTTTCTTCTTTTTTAATGGATGTTTTGGATTCTTATCCATAACAATCGCTTCCTTTCATATTCATTCATTTATGTTGAGCAGCTTCATATGAAACTGTATCAGCCTTTAATTGTAAAACATCTGCTGTTTTCAACTTACTTTGCTTTCTCTTTTGTTCTATCTGTACTATAGCACCTATTATTAGCAATGTCAATACCGGAGTGCCAATTTTTTTTAAAAATGGAGCAGTTCCATATTGGATTTCTGCTCCATTCCCATGATTTTATTATATTTTACTGGCAAAACCGCTATTTACCATATACCATTGTCCGCCATCATTATAGCTTCCTGTGTACTCAAAAGCGATTCTCCCGTCCTTAAAGAACCAGTCACCGTATTCATTACTGCCAATACCGGTAAATCCTAAATCCAGCTGTCCATTCTTAAAATACCACCAGCCGTACTCATTTAAAGCCATTCCGGTATAGTTAAAATCCAGTGTGCCATTGTTAAAGTACCACCAGCCATATTCATTTAATGCCATTCCGGTATAAGTGTCACTGATATATCCATCTGTAACATATACCCATGTACCACCATTTAATGTCATACCGGTAAATCCCGTATTTAAAATACCGTTTGTAAACAGCCATGTACCATATTCATTTGCGGCAAAACCGTTATAGCCAAAATCAATCTGTCCGTTGTTAAAATACCACCAGCCGTATTCATTTGCCGCCATCCCGATATATACAAAATCAATTCTGCCATTGTTAAAGTACCACCAGCCGTAGTCGTTTAATGCCATTCCGGTATAATCTGTCAGTACCTGTCCGTTCTGAACATAGAGCCACTCGTCATCCGGAATAATCATCCCTGTAAAACCGAAATTTAACTGTCCGTCCGTATAGAACCATGTTCCATATTCATTATTTGCAAGACCGTAAAATGTCGTATCCAGCTGTCCGTTGTTGAAGTACCACCAGCCGTACTCATTGCATGCCATACCTGTATATGTAAAGTCTACATCACCATTCTTGATATACCACCAGCCGTATTCATTTACTGCCATGCCACAGTAATCCGCAGCAATAGTATCATTTGCATAGTAATGCCAGTTACCATCTGCATCCTGACGCATTTCATAAATGACCTTTTCATCTGTTTCCGGCTTCTGTGTCGGGGCTTCTGTCGGCTTTGTCACCTCTGTCGGCGCTTCCGTTGGTTTCTGCGTTGGCTTTGGCGCTTCTGTTGTGCCTTCGGTTGTGCTTTCCGTCGTCGCCTGTGTCGGCTTCTGCGTTGGCTTTTCAGTCGGCTTTGTCACCTCTGTCGGCTTTTCCGTCGGCTTTGTTACCTCTGTTGGCGCTTCCGTTGGTTTCTGCGTTGGCTTTGGCGCTTCTGTTGTACTTTCGGTTGTGCTTTCCGTCGTCACCTGTGTCGGCTTCTGCGTTGGCTTTTCAGTCGGCGCTTCCGTTGGTTTCTGCGTTGGCTTTGGTGCTTCCGTTGTTGGCTGTGTTGCGTGTACAATTGTAACGCTTACCTGTGTACGGTTTCCGGCTTTATCAACGGCTGTGATTGTATGCACTCCTTCAACATCTGTGACCGTATAACCTCCGTTTTCACGACCTGCTAAAACACCGTCAATCTCCACATAGTCCAGATTGTCATCGTTTACCGTAAACTGAACACTGCCGCCGTATGTTTCATTATGCTTTACGCCGCCAATAACCGGTGAAGAACCGTCAAATACCAGTCCGTCTGTAGACAGATAGGCTGTATTACCGCCCTTATCTGTAATTTTAACATAAACAATACATTTTTTATCCGGATCAATTGCAAAACGCTGTTCGTAAACCATCCAGTCTGAAGCCTGAATATTTTGCACTTCTTCCAACGTCTTTGCTTCCTCTGAAATCAGATAAAAAACCTTATAGATACCCAGCCCCAGATCATCTGCATGAATACCGACTTCCTGTCTTTCCTTGAAAAACTTTCCAAATGTCACTGCATTGCAGAATACGTTCCACTTATTTGTCGATACGGTAATCTCTCCTGTCGGAGCCGAAATGTCTTTATATTCTGCATTGATTTCGACATCACCGTCCGGCATGATAAATACAGCTGTCGCTGAATGGCTGTCCGTGTTCTCTGTAAAATCAAGTGCAGTATTGCCTGCCCACCGGTCAAATGCCATACCCTGTGCCGCACCTGCCGCAGTTATAGTGACAATGTCGCCTGCTGCATATTCTCCCGAACCGGTTCCATTGCCTACAATCACCTGATGCTTCTGCACCGGTTCAATATCTTTATCGGTAAATTCCACCGTACATTCTGCAAATATCTTATCTTTCTGGGCTTTTACCGCGCCGACTGTTTCAATATTGCCTTCATCATATCCGTTCGGGAAAAATAAAAAAGTATATGTTCCCGTCTTTGCCCCCGGATATGCTTCTAAAAAATAACGGTTTGGATAATTTTCTCCGTCCGTTACCAGCGCGACAGCTTCGCCCCAATTGGTTTCATTCAGACTTTCCGCATCTTCACTTTCCCAAAGTGACGTTTTCATAACCAAAACACTGCTTCCAAGCCAGTCGGTCACATCAGCACCGTCCATTAATACGCCCTGACTGTTATAACAGTCAATATCAAAATACACCGTATCATCAGGAATTGAGCCGTCTTCCTTTTGGAAAATGCGGTTGATATTTACCGTTTGCGGTGCAGACTGAATCACCAGTCTGCCAACAGATAAGTCTTCTTCCTCCGGCTGCTTTGTCGTTGCTGTCCAGTTTGACTGTGTATCCACGGTATATTTAAAAAACCAGCCTGCTTTTGCCGGTGCAAAGCTTTCCTTAGCTGCCTTGCCCTGCGCCGTTATATAAGTATAACCTTCCGTGAAAACGGATGGAAACAGCTTATTACCGACTGCCGCCTTCGTTGTACCTGTTACATCCTTATCAATAATGACCTGATTATCCTTTTTTAATACAATATAGCCGTCTGCGATATTGTCTGACGTCTGATTTCCGGTGAAATTTCCTTTAATTTCAACAAAGATACTTTCATCATACTCTGTCAGATTTAAAGAGGCTTTGTTTTTTACCTCTATATTTTTTAAACTGCCGGATACCAGGCACAGTTCCGCTTCATCATCCAATATAACATTTTCAACATTCTGGATATTGCCGTCTACAGAACATTTCTGCAAGGTCAGACTGGTGTTTTCATTGCCGTAAAAATCTTTTATTTTCGCACTGGCAATAATACTCTCTCCCATGCCTTTCAGCGTAATATCTGCACAGCTGTTATTTTCTGTATGAATTCCTTCACGAATAACCGTTTTTGCATCTGCATAAACTTCTGCGCTGCCTGTATATGCGGTTTTCCCGTCACTCCCGGAATCATGGCTCATGTAAACGGCCTGAATCTTTGTATTTTCAACCGCATTGGTAACAGTCAATGATGCATTTTGTCCGACAACCGTATTTTTAAATCCGCCTGCATAGACTGTTGGGAGCAGTTCTTCTTCTGTTCCCCCAAAACCTCCCAGTCCGGAACCTGCACCACCTTTAACATACGTATCTACACTATCCAGTACCAGACTGTGTCCAGCCAGAAAAATCTCTCTATGTACGACGCTTTGTAAAGCATTCGTGGAAATAAAATGCAATTTTACATTTTGAATCGTAACATGATCACCGGTAAGCTGTACTGCACCTCTGATAATCAGTTCACTGCTGCTGTCCGCCCCTGTTATCGTCACATTTCCCGGTATCATAAGAGGTGTTCCCGCAGCGTCCTCTGCAACCGTAATACTCCCACTGACAACAATTAAACTGCTGCCCGCCTGCAATGCCTGACGAAGCTGGCTTTCACTTGTAACCGTAACTGCCCCTGCACGTATATTCGCTGTATCTGCGTATGCATAAGTCATAAATGGAACAACTGTATTGGTTGTCATACACACTGCTGTCACTACGGCTGCTGCCGCAAAAATTCTTTTTCCTCTTGTAATGTTTTTTCTCAATAGCGCCTGCCTTTCCATACATTATTGTACATGTTTTATTCTTTCGTTTTTATAGTAGCAATTTAATATACCATATCTATTGATTGGTGTCTATAAAAAATTATTATTTTTTATCCTTATTTTTTATCCTGAAACATATTTTGCTATCGTTTCTATCAGCTTATCCGCATCCAGCGGCTTTGACACATGCTCATTCATTCCCGCCGCTTTGCAGTCTGCCACATCATCCGAAAAGGCATTTGCCGTCATTGCTATGATTGGTATCGTCTTTGCATCCGGCCGCTGAAGCGAGCGGATATTTTTTGCCGTTTCAAGTCCGCTCATAACCGGCATCATCAAATCCATCAATATAATATCAAATGTGCCGGGTTCAGCCTGTTCAAACAACTCCAATGCTTCTTTTCCGTTCCATGCTTTTGTAACAATCATGCCTTCATTCTCACAGATGAAATCTGCAATTTCCATGTTAAGCACATTGTCTTCCGCAAGCAGAACTTTCATGCCGTCAAGTACAACAGTTTTTGCTTCTTCATCCTGCACTGTATACTGTTCCTTCTTCTTATCCACCTGAAACGGCAGTCTTATTACAAATGTTGTGCCTTTCTCTTTTTCACTGGTATAATCAATTGTTCCCTGCATTACCTCTACAATTTTTTTGACAATCGGAAGTCCCAGTCCCGTGCCGCTGTAAACGGTCTGCATCATCTCTTTTTCCTGAGCGAACGGTTCAAACATATGCTCCTGAAAATCTTTACTCATACCAATTCCTGTATCCTGACATATGAATTCCAGCATGACTCTGTTAAAATCAGATGTACTCTCCGTTTCTGTCACCGAGGTCGTCACCGAACCACCTTCTTTATTATACTTAATGGCATTTCCCATAATATTTAAAAGAATCTGCCGCAGATGTAACGGACTGCCGATTAAATGCCAGTGCATGAGCTGTGTCTGTATCGGATAAAAACAGACATTTTTCTTTTTTGCCTGTACCGTTAAAATAGACATTACTTCATTTAAAATATCCTGCAAATCAAAAGAATCTTCTGAAAGCTGGATTTGTCCGGATTCGAGTTTATTCATATCCAGAACATCATTGACCAGGTCCAGCAGAAAGCCGGAAGCCTCCCAGACTTTTTCACGACAATCGCTCTGTTTTTCCAAATCATCCTTATAATACCTTCCGATTTCTACCATACCCCTGATTCCGTTAATCGGTGTACGGATATCGTGGCTCATTCTGCGTAGAAAATCTGTCTTTGCTATATTAGCACGGACTGCTTCTTCCATGGACTGCTTTAATTTTAACTGATATTCCACCTCTTTTTTCTGCTGTGCTTCAATAATCTTTAGCTGCTCATTTAATTCCCGCATATGAACCCGCCCGGATTTATTTCTTGCCACCGTTGCAGCTGCCCAGATAAGCATGGAAATACATAATGCCAAAAGAACTGTCCTGCGTGTTGCCGCAAACACTTCTTTCTGTGGATAATATACGTATAAATTATAATCCCTGTATCGTCCTTTTCCGCCACAATAACGGTGTCCGTCACTTGTAAAATATACCAGATTATCTGAGAGTTCTGTGGAACGTAATTCCTGTATAACCGGAATTTCCGTGGTTTGACAATTCTCGTATTGCGCATCATTTGTTCCGTAAATTTTATCATCAGCTGCTATAAAAAGGGTACCATTCATATCCATGGCATATCCGGCAAGCAGATTATTGACTGCCGCATAACTGTCTGTCAGACGGTCTGTATCCTGATAACAGTAGCAAAATACAACTCCCGGACTGTCTGTTCTGGATATTGCTGCCAGATCATACCATTTTTCGTTTTTCTGAATCCGTTCTGCATAGATTTTTTTAGAATATTTTGTAATCTCGCTGATTTTTTTATCCTGAATCAGTTCCTTCCATGCATCATAATCCAATCCGACATTGCTGTATTGACATTCCGGCTGCATATCTTCATCTAAAATGATAATACCTGCCATCCGCTGTGCCTCTGTATAGTTCTTTAAATATACTGAATCAATTAACTCAGAATCCCTATGGATATCCGCTCCTACTTCAACTGCCTGTTCTGTCAGCCGTACCAGGCTCTTAATTTTATCTGCCTGTACGACCTCATCGTAGCTTAAGCACTGACTTTTTAAATAAGTCAGTGTATTGTCAAAGGTCTTCTCAATATTTTTTTTATCCGAGCGGACCGCCAGTATCAGAACGACAATAACCACTATAATGACAACTACAAGGAGTCCTTCGTATAACTGCACCTTCATTTTAGACTGTCCTGATTTTTTCATGGTGTAATCCCCCCTGCTGCCACCCGGTTTTCCATCCCATATTTTTCCAAAATACACTGAACCGTTCCGTCTTCAAGCATCTCCGCCATCGCCTGACGAAGCTGTTCTGCCTTCTGGGTGTCTTTATTTTTTGAAAAAGCCACACCCAGTTTTGAATCAATGATTTCCTCATCTAAAATGCGGTATTTCTGACCGGACTGCCTTAAATATTCCCGCATCACAATCTCATGTCCCGCACAGGCATCAACGTATCCCTTGCGCAATGCAGCAAATAATTCATTCATCTCTACAAAGGAATACACATTTTTCACCTTGGGAATTATATCGTAATCCTGCCCTAAAAAAATCCGTTCAGGCTGTGTACTGGACTGTACCGCAACATTTTTCCCGGCTAAGTCATCCAGCTTATAAATATCACTGTCCGTCCGCACCATCACAACTTCCCTGCTGTACATATAAGGTCCGACCCAGATATAATCATCCTCCCTGCCATCCATTGAGAAACTGCCCCACGCACAGTCAACTTCACCGTTTTCTAAATAAATATCTTTATCATCCCACTGAATCTGTTTAAAGACCGGTGTATAGCCTATCCGGCGGCACGCTTCTTTTGCCAGCTCCACATCAACACCTGCATAATCGCCATTCTCATTCTGATAATTATACGGCTCATAGTCATCGCTTCCGATAACCAGTTCGGGCTGTACCGTTACAGCTTCCTTTTTCTCTCTGCCACAGCCACACAGTGCCATACTCATCAGACATACAATACCAAAAGGCAGTACACTCCTTTTTATCCAATATTTCATTATTATCCATCCCCCTCATATTTACACTTGAATTGTTTTTATCATACTATATTTTTTATAAAAAATCAACATTCTGACAAAATCCGTTTTCCATAAAAGGACACGAAAATGTACCTTTTATGCATTTCCGTGTCTTAGCTGCATTCCGACCTATATTTTAATCTTCATGCGGCAGATGCGGAATGATAAATTTTTCCCGAATATGAACTTTTTATAAACTCCTAAAGAAAAAGTTGACATTTAAAAATCTTCTCCCTATAATATCAAAAGTTAGGTTGCTAACCATTTCTTTAGAAAGGAGTGTGATTGGATTGCAGGATTTTGATGAAAAATCCACTAACATGCACATGGGACGACTGATTCAGATGCTTTCCCACCAGATGAAACGAAAAAACTGCATTGTCGCTATGATTGACGGTGACAGTCTGACCGTTATGCAGAAGCACATTCTTAAGTTCATTCTTTTGGAAACACTGCATCGGGAAATTTATCAAAAAGATATTGAAGAAGAATTTCAGATTCGCAAGTCTACCGTAACCGGCATTTTACAGCTGATGGAAAAAAACGGATTTATCTACCGCGAAAGTGTTGAAAAAGATGCCAGACTCAAACGGATTGTGCCTACCAAAAAGGCAGAGGCGCTTCGTCCCAGTATCCTGTACCACATCAACGAATCAGAAGCCCAGATGACCCAGGGCATTTCCAAAAAAGATGTGGCAGTCTGCAAGCAGGTGCTCCTGCAAATGTTACAAAACCTTTCTGAAAATAAACTATAAAATTAAGGAGAATCAAACCATGAACAAAACACTGTTAAAGTCCGTGCGTGAATATAAAAAGCAGTCCTTTCTGACACCGTTTTTTGTTATTCTTGAAGTTTTTATGGAAGTTCTGATTCCGCTTGAAATGGCTAAAATTATTGATGTGGGCATTGCAGACGGAAATTTAAACTACATTATCCAGCGCGGTATTATTTTAGTTGCAATGGCAATGCTTGCCCTGTTTTTCGGTGTGACTGCCGGTAATATGGCGGCCGTTGCGGCGGCAGGTTATTCCAAAAATCTGCGCCACGATATTTTTTATAAAATCCAGCAGTTTTCATTTAAAAATATCGACCACTTTTCTACTTCCGGTCTGGTAACCCGTATGACAACGGATATTACCAACGTACAGATGGCATATATGATGAGTATCCGTCTTCTTGCCAGAGCGCCGATTATGATTATTTTATCATGGGTTATGACACTCGTTTTAAATAAAACGGTTGCTATGCTGTTTTTAATCGTTATCCCATTGCTTGGCGGAACACTGATATTTATTGCCAAAAAGGCGCACCCGCATTTTATCAAGGTATTTGATGAATATGATGTTTTAAATAATTCCGTACAGGAAAATGTCAATGCTTCCCGTGTGGTAAAGGCATTTGTCCGTGAAGATTACGAAATTGACAAATTCCACATCATTTCCAAATATGTATACAGCCTGTTTACAAAGGCGGAAAAAATCGTTGCATGGAACTCTCCTGTCATGCAGTTTACCATGTACGTTGTTATTTTAGTCATTGTTGCGATTGGCGGAAACAGCATTGTTACCGGTACAATGCAAACCGGTGAACTGACCAGTATCATCGTCTACTCACTTCAGATTCTGATGTCCCTGATGATGGTAACTTTCGTATTCGTTATGATTATGATTGCGGAAGCTTCTACCGACCGTATCGCAGAAGTTTTAAATGAAGAACCTGAAATGCAGGATTCTGACGATGCTGTAAAGGATGTTGCAAACGGAGAAATCATTTTCGACCACGTAAACTTCAGCTATGCAGGTAAAGACGGTACTCTTTCTTTAAAAGATGTCTGCCTTCACATTCAATCCGGTCAGACAATCGGTATCATCGGTGGAACGGGAAGTGCCAAATCCACACTCGTACAGCTCATTCCAAGACTGTATGACGTAACCGGCGGCGCTGTCAAAGTCGGCGGTGTCGATGTACGCAATTACAATCTGGAAGCCCTGCGTGACCAGGTTTCCATGGTTTTACAAAAAAATGTTCTTTTCTCCGGTACTATTTATGAAAATATCCGCTGGGGAAATGAAAGTGCAACCGACGAAGAAGTACAGAATGTATGTAAACTGGCACAGGCTGACGGCTTTGTCCAGGAATTTCCAAACGGCTACAATACACAGATTGTCCAGGGCGGTAACAATGTATCCGGCGGTCAGAAACAACGCCTTTGTATTGCAAGAGCGCTGCTTAAAAAACCGAAAATCCTGATTCTGGACGATTCGACAAGTGCAGTTGATACAAAAACCGATGCGCTAATCCGTAAAGCATTCCGTGAAGAAATTCCGGATACCACAAAAATCATTATTGCACAGCGTGTTTCTTCGATTGAAGATGCTGACCAGATTATCGTGCTTGATGACGGTAAAATCACGGGTATCGGTACTTCTAAAGAACTGTTAAAGACCAATGAAATTTACAGAGAAGTTTATGAATCACAGGTAAAGGGAGGTGCTGAAAATGAGTAATGAAAAGAAAACAAAAAAGCCGTCCCGGCTTTCAAAAAATACACTCAAAACAGCCAAAAGACTGCTCAAATACGTAACCGAAACGTATAAGTTGCGTTTTGTGCTGGTATTTGTGTGCATTTTAATCAGCTCCGTTGCTTCTATTTCTGTGTCCTTGTCACTGAAATATATGCTCGATGATTTCATTATTCCGTTAATCGGACAGGAATCACCGGATTTCACAAGATTTTATCAGGCACTGGCTGTTTTAGGCTGTATCTTTTTAATGGGTGTACTTTCTACATTTATTTATACACGAATGATGGTATACATCGGTCAGGGAGTGTTAAAGCGTGTGCGTGACGATATGTTTGAGCATATGCAGACACTGCCAATCCGCTACTTTGACCAGAATACCAACGGTTCTGTCATGAGCCTTTATACGAACGATACGGATACCCTGCGTCAGATGATCAGCCAGTCGATTCCGCAGGCGCTGATGTCCTTTTTTACAATTATTGTAACGTTTATTGCCATGCTGGTGTTAAGCCCTCTGCTGACACTGCTTGCAGTTGCCGTTATCGGCATCTTAATTCTTGTAACAAAAGCTATCGGCGGAAACAGCGGTAAATACTTCGTGCGCCAGCAGGTAGCACTTGCCGACGTTACCGGATTTGTCGAAGAACGCATGAACGGTCAGCGTGTGGTAAAGGTTTTCAACCACGAAAGAAAGTCCGAAGAAGAATTTGACGCATTAAACGAAGCTTTATTTGAAAGCGCCGCAAATGCCAATAAGTACGCCAATATCATGGGACCTGTTATCGGTAACATCGGTAATCTCCAGTTCGTATTAACCGCAGTTTTAGGCGGTACGCTCTCCGTTATGGGTGTCGGCGGCATTACACTGGGTGTTATGGCTTCTTATTTACAGTTTACAAAAAGCTTTACACAGCCTTTCATGCAGGTCGCACAGCAGTTTAACTCTATCGTTATGGCGCTTGCCGGTGCAGAACGTATTTTTGCGCTGATTGATGAAACTCCGGAAGCGGATGAAGGAACGGTTACACTTGTCAATGCCACAAAGGATGACAACGGCATCCTTCATGAATGTAAGGAAAGAACCGGTATCTGGGCATGGAAGCAGACGGCTTCTGACGGCACGGCTTCTTATACCGAATTAACAGGGGATGTCCGTTTTAAGGATGTGACCTTCGGTTACAACCCGGATAAGATTATTTTAAAGGATATCAGTCTTTTTGCAAAACCGGGTCAGAAGCTTGCCTTTGTAGGTTCTACCGGTGCCGGAAAAACAACGATTACCAACCTGATTAACCGTTTTTACGATATTCAGAACGGTGAAATCCGCTATGACGGCATTGATATTACAAAGATTAAAAAAGATGACTTACGCCGTTCACTCGGTATTGTTCTTCAGGATACGCACCTCTTTACCGGTACGATTAAGGACAATATCCGCTACGGTAATCTTGATGCAACCGATGAACAGATTTACAATGCGGCAAAGCTGGCTCACGCAGACCAGTTTATCAATATGCTTCCGCACGGTTATGATACACTGTTAAGCGGTGACGGCGAAGAATTGTCACAGGGACAGCGCCAGCTCATTTCCATTGCCCGTGCCGCTGTTGCCGACCCGCCGGTTTTAATTCTGGACGAAGCAACTTCAAGTATTGATACACGTACCGAAAGTATCGTACAGAAGGGTATGGATAACTTAATGAAGGGACGTACCGTATTTGTTATTGCGCACCGCCTTTCTACTATCCGCAACAGTAACGCAATTATCGTATTAGACCACGGTCAGATTATTGAGCGCGGCGACCACGAAGATTTGATTGCACAAAAGGGAACGTACTATCAGTTGTATACAGGAAAGCTGGAGTTATCATAAATTACCAATCCAAAATCCAATCCATGCAAAAATACCCGGACACGCTCTTTACAGACGTGTCCGGCTTTTTTTCTCTACCCACTCGTCTGCTTTTTCAACCAGCAGTGTCAGGTAGCGGAATAAGGATTCTGCTGCAAATCCGAATACGATTAATAACAGCATACAGATTGCCGACAACTGGCTCATTGCAAACAGGTGATTCAGCATAATACCGCAAAACAGCAGTCCTGCGATATTGCCAAATAATATGGCATATTTCATCTTGTTAAACGGTTCACTGATTTTAATTAAAATCATAAATCCGACAACCGCCAGTAACAGTGTCGCCGCTGTCGCAATATCCGCTGACGGCAGTGAAAAGACATCGCCGCATATCACCAGTGCACCAACCACAAAGACATCGGTCAGTCCGGCTGGCAATGCTTTTAACAAAACTTTTTTGATAAATTTCCCTTTGATTCGTTCCTTGTTTGGCTCTAATGCCAGCAAAAATCCCGGAATACCGATTGTAAACATACTAATCAATGAAATGTGTGCCGGTTCCAACGGATATGTAATCATAAATACCGCCGAAAATACTGACATCAGCAGGGAGAAGATGTTTTTTACCAAAAACAGGCTTGCCGAGCGTTCCACATTATTGACGACACGTCTGCCCTCCCAGACAACCGAAGGCATATGTGCAAAATCCGAATCCAGCAGGACAACCTGTGCCGCCTGCGAAGCCGCTTCACTGCCCGATGCCATTGCTACACTGCAATCCGCATCTTTCATGGCAAGAATATCATTGACACCGTCACCCGTCATTGCAACTGTGTGTTTATCTTTCTGGAGTGCCTGCACCAGCTGCTGTTTCTGCTTTGGTGTTACCCTGCCAAAAACCGTATACTCTCTGACCGCTTCTTCAATTTTAAATTGTGAATCTAACCGCGTGGCATCAATATAATTTTGCGCCCCCTCAATGCCTGCCTGCTTTGCAATCTCCGAAACCGTTTCCGGGTTATCTCCTGAAATGACTTTAATCTGTACACCCTGTGCTTTAAAATACGCAAATGTTTCCTTTGCGTTGGCACGGATTGGATTGGACAGCACAATAAAGCCCAATGGTGTCACTTCTTCCGTCAATCCGTTTTTCAAATCCCTGCCTGCATAGCGGGCAAATATCAGCACACGGTATCCTTTCTTTGTATAAGGAAGCAGTTCCTGTTCTACCTCGGAAAAATGGGACTGCATGACAAATTCAGGCGCCCCCAGTACATAAGCACCGTCGTTAAATACAACACCGCTGTACTTTACAGCCGATGAAAACGGAAAGACTTCCACCACCTGTCTGTTTTCTGTATCTGTATTTTTATAATTGACAGCATTGTCATTTTTTCCAATATTCTGCGCCATATATGCTTTTAATGCCTGCATGGTCGCATTGTTATCCTTTGATGCCCGGACATAGTCTGCCAACAAGGCTTCCAGCTCTGTTTCATGAAACCGCGTGGACTGTTCTGCTTCATCAAACCGACTATATTGTCCCGCTGTATGCTCATTTTCCCCTGAAAATGCGTGAATCTCTTTGACACACATGGACGGCTCTGTAATTGTTCCCGTCTTATCCACACACAGCACGTCTACTCTGGCAAGCGTTTCAATACTTTTCATATCATGCAGTAACACTTTGTTTTTTGCAAGCCGCATGGTACTTAACGCCAACGCAATTGT
Organism: Lachnospira intestinalis; assembly: GCF_040095895.1. Lineage (NCBI taxonomy): Bacteria > Bacillati > Bacillota > Clostridia > Lachnospirales > Lachnospiraceae > Lachnospira > Lachnospira intestinalis. The sequence continues at coordinate 383,624 of NZ_JBBMFS010000001.1, read as the reverse complement.
CGTCAGCAGATACAGCCCCTCCGGTATCATGCCAATGATTGCCGCAACAGTTGACGTGACACCTTTTTGCAAGGTTGTGTGATTGATATAAAAACTCTGGTAAAATAAAATAATGCTAATCGGAATAATTATAATACCAACCCATTTGACAATCTGGTTAATCGAGCGCACCATTTCTGACTGCTCTCCACTACCCATGGATTTTGCCTGTGTCGCAAGTCTTGAAATATACGAATCCTTTCCCACTTTATCAAGCCGTGCGTAACATTCTCCCGCAACCACAAAACTGCCGGATAACAGCGGCATGCCTGCCTTTTTTTCAACTTCATCGGCTTCGCCTGTCAGAAGCGATTCATTGACCTGCACATTTCCCTCAAGCACTGTCGCATCGGCACAAATCTGATCGCCCGCGCGCAGTACCACAATATCGTCTTTTACCAGTTCTTCCGATAAAATCTGCCTTTGCATGCCTTCTCTTAATACGGTTGCATGCGGCGCGTTTAACAGATTCATTTTATCCAGAATCTTCTTTGCACGCAGTTCCTGTACAATGCCAATCAGCGTATTTCCGATAACAATCGGCAGAAATGTCAGATTCCGGTATGATTTTACGCATAGCAGCAATATTGAAATAATTAAAAATATTAAATTAAAATATGTAAATGCATTGGAAAAAATTATTTCTTTGATAGATTTATCCGTCGTCGTATCGGCACGGTTATCCAGTCCCTGTTCTACCCTGAGTTCCACTTCCTGTTCGGTCAGACCTTTAAGTTCTTTTACCGGCTCATTTGTTTTATCCCTCATTTTATCCCCCATGTCGTCACCTCGTTATTTATCACATATTTTTATTATAATCCGCCGCTTTCTCTGTTGGTATCAAAAAATTTATGAAATTTATTAAAATTGTATGTCAATTCTTACCATTTTACATATGGTTTTTTCTGGAAATTTTTACAGAAAATGAAAGCTATCCACCTTAAATACGATATGCCGCAAAATATGCCAAAAAAGGGACCGGCACTTCATTTTGTGCCGGTCCCGTAAAATTACATATTATCTTTTAAAATATCGTGGTCACGCAGTAATTTTTCAATGACATTGCCTTTTACAAGCTTTAATAAAGGCTTCTTTAAGGCATTGAGTGGTCCAGGCAGCTGAATTTCAAGCGGAGATTTTCCGTCCATCAGCTTTACGGAGCTGTCAAGCAATTCACGGACATCGTAAACACTGCCCCATACTTCCGGTACGCCACGGTCAACACCGAGCAGTCCGTAAACCGCTTCCATTGCCGTTCTTACAGAATACTCTGTTGTAAATACAGTATCTCTTGGTGTATCCGCAAACTGTCCGAGGAATGCAAAGTTTACACAGCCGTCCGGAATAACGTCCGGTCTGTCTCCCTTGGTTCTTGGCATAAAGAATGCTGTAATATACGGCATCATTGTCGGTACGCAGACTGCACTGTTTTCAGCGAGGTCTTCGATTTCTTCAACCGGCACACCTAAGTGATACAGCCATTCTTCTGTGATTTCCTTACCGGTACACTCTTTCATCGGCTTTTTAACATAATCGCCCGGTACATCGGTAAACAGTCCATATACCCATACGCAGACCTTATCTTTATCCTGGTCCTTAAACTGTCCCTGTCTGTTAATCGTCCAGCTCAACAACCATTTAGAATCCTGACAGCTTACAATACCGCCTGTTACAACTTTTCCGCTCTTTGGGTCTCTCTTACAAATCTTTGTGATATATGGAATAATCTTATCATCAAGTGTTGTAACCGTTGCAGATTCCCAGTTCGTCTTTGCTACATCTGAACAGAACTTTTCAGGATGTCCGAATGACGGGTCCTGCTTTGCAATATTTTTCCAAAGGCTCCAGCAGCCGCTTGTGCGCACTTCTGCATCACCGTTTGGTGCATGGTTCTGGTCGCCGTAAATCGTTCCCTCCGTACAGCTTCCGTTTGTAACAAATACAAGGTCATTTTCAGTCAGGACAATGCCCTTTTCTACACCTTTTTCCTTACACTCAATCGCCGTTGCAATCTTTTTGCCGTCCTTATGCTCAAAAATAACATTTGTTACTTCTGTATTAAAACGGAATTCTACGCCGGCATCTTCCAGATATTTCTTCATCGGCAGAATCAGGGATTCATACTGATTGTATTTTGTAAATTTTAACGCACTGAAATCAGGCAGACCTGCGATATGATGAATAAAACGCTGAAAATACAGCTTCATTTCCAATGCACTGTGCCAGTTTTCAAATGCAAACATCGTTCTCCAGTATAACCAGAATGTCGAATCAAACACTTCGTCATCAAAAACATCTTCAATCGTCTTGTCGTATAAATCTTCGTCCTTGGTCATAAAGAGCTTCATAATTTCCATACAACCCTTCTGGCTTAAATTAAATTTGCCGTCTGTATGGGCATCCTGTCCACGGTTTACCGTTGCACGGCATAATGAATAGTTCGGGTCTTTTTTGTTGAGCCAGTAATATTCGTCCAGCACGGAAACGCCCGGTGTTTCAATTGATGGAATACTGCGGAATAAATCCCACAGGCACTCAAAATGATTTTCCATTTCACGGCCGCCGCGCATTACATAACCGCGGGAAGCATCGTAAATACCGTCACACGCACCGCCTGCAATGTCCATAGCTTCTAAAATGTGAATGTTTTTGCCCGGCATCTGTCCGTCACGTACAAGGAAACACGCCGCCGCAAGTGAAGCCAGCCCGCTGCCTACAAGGTATGCATGCTTATCGTCAACACCTTCCGGTTTTTCCGGACGGGCAAATGCTTCGTAGTTGCCGTTGCTGTAATAAATACCTTTGCTGTTTTTTTCATACTTACCGCGTTCTGTATTGCGGTACTCGTTTCGTTCCTGTGTTTCGTCTGCCTTTTTTCCTGTCTGTCCGTTTTTTGCCTGCTTGTTTTCACTCGCCTTTTTTGCATATAATGCGGCTGCTCCTGCGCCGACTACGATTGCAGATGCAACACCCAGTTTTGATTTTTTTGCCATAATGACTGCCACCTTTCTGAATTCTCTAAAATTTATTATGAACGTTCCTGATGGTTTTATCATAAAGAATCGGCAAATCTTTTTCAATTTACAAAATCGTAAATTTGATTAAATTTTTATCAAATGCGGAAAGTTGTAAGGTTTTTATTTGCAAAATTATGAATCGAATTAGTAATACTGCCGTCCAGCGTGGCGCTCATTCTGTCTGTAATCTCTGTGTAATCCTCTTTCATTCCCTTGCCAATCCAGTCAAGCATGACACCGACAAACCCATATTTGTAAAAATCAGCAATGAAACTTTTTTCTCCTTCGGTAATGTCAAGTCCTTTGGATTTTTCCTCCACGACACCCATAAGCAGATTGTGTGTCAGCATAAACAGATAATTTTCAATCTGTTCCCGGCTCAATGCATGATATGCGTTCATGATAAACGGCTTATTTTCAAGAACCGCTTCAAATATCTGTTTTAATCCTTCATGCCATGTGTCATACGTCTTTTTCCCCTGCAATGCCCTCGTTGCATCTTCCATGCAGGACCATTCTACCAAATCATAAATGTCCTTAAAATGATAATAAAATGCCATGCGGCTGATTCCGCAGTCGTCCGTCAAATCGCTGATTGTTATTTTATCCAGCGGCTTCTTTAAAAGCATCTGCTTGAGTGAATTTTCCAATGCACGTTTGGTTGTGTTTGACATAGCTGGCTCCTTTTGCATCATAATTTACTTTTTACACTCATTATAACAGAACTCCCCACAAAAATCACCCGCATTTTCCCCACCGTAAAAAACGATTCTAACCCCCACCCTTGCCAAAGCGTAAAAAACAGCCCGCATACACCCACCGGATATTTCCCCCGGCAGGCGCATACAGGCTGCTTTGCCACTTATTTACTTTGCCGCCAGCTCCAACATTCTCTTTAACGGCTTTGCGGCTGCCTCCAATACATCCTGCGGAACTTCAACGTATGGCTGCATTTTTTCAAGTGCTTCTTCGACACGCTCTAATGTCACTTTCTTCATATTCGGACAGAACTGTCTGTGTCCGACTGAATAAAATTTCTTTTCAGGGTTCTTCTGCTGTAACTCAAAGAACACACCCATTTCCGTGCAGATAATAAAACGGTCAGCATCACTCTTTGTCGCGTAATCAATAATTTCTGATGTACTGCCTACAAAATCCGAAAGTTCGATAACATCTTCCGTACATTCCGGGTGCGTAAGCACCAGTGCTTCCGGATGCGCTTCCTTTGCCGCCTTTACATTTTCTGCATGAATACTCTTATGTACATGACAAAAACCGTCATGGAAGATAAAATGCTTTTCCGGCAGCTGTTTTGCCACATATCTGCCTAAATTGTTATCCGGCACAAAAAAGATATTCTGCTCCGGAAGATTTTTTACAACCTTCACGGCATTGGATGATGTCACACAGACATCGGACACTGCCTTAATTTCTGCGGTTGAATTGACATAACAGACTACGGCAACGTCAGGATTTTCTTTTCTGACCTGTTCTATCTGTTCTACCGTAACCATATGTGCCATTGGGCAGTCTGCGTGGGCATCTGCCATTACCACGTTCTTTTCCGGATTTAAGATTTTGGCACTTTCGCCCATGAAGGATACACCGCAGAACAAAATATTCTGCTGTGTAACCTGTGTGGCAACCTTACTTAAATAAAACGAATCTCCTACATAATCCGCAATTTCCTGTACGGCACCGTCCACATAATAATGGACCAGAATGACAACATCTTTTTCCTTTTGCATTTTCTTTATTTTTTCAATTCTGTTTTCCATGAGTTTTCCTGCGGCTCCTTAGCGGTTAAATAACTGTGTTGATAAATATCTGTCACCTGAATCCGGTAATAATGCAACGATTGTCTTGCCCTTATTTTCCGGTCTTGCGGCTAAAATAGAAGCCGCCTTTAAAGCTGCACCTGATGAAATACCGACAAGAATACCTTCGCTGACTGCAAATCTTCTGCCCTCATCAAACGCATCTTCGTTTTCGATTGTGATGATTTCATCATATACATCTGTGTTTAACACTTCCGGAACAAAGCCTGCGCCGATTCCCTGAATCTTGTGAGGACCTGCTGTACCTGTTGAAAGTACCGGGCTGGATGCCGGTTCTACAGCAACAATCTTTACATCAGGATTCTGTGATTTTAAGTATTCGCCGACACCTGTGATTGTTCCGCCTGTACCGACACCTGCTACAAAAATGTCAACCTTGCCGTCTGTCTGTTCCCAGATTTCCGGTCCTGTTGTTGCCTTATGAGCCGCCGGATTTGCCTTATTGACAAACTGTCCTAAAATAACAGCACCCGGAATGGAATCTCTTAATTCTTCTGCCTTTGCGATAGCGCCCTTCATGCCCTTTGCGCCTTCTGTCAGCACAAGTTCGGCACCATAAGCCTTTAACAGGTTTCTTCTTTCTACACTCATAGTTTCTGGCAGTGTAAGGATTGCCTTATAACCCTTTGCTGCCGCAACAGCCGCAAGACCGATACCGGTATTACCTGATGTCGGTTCAATGATTGTTGCACCCGGCTTTAAAATACCGTTCTTTTCTGCATCTTCAATCATTGCCAGTGCGATACGGTCCTTTACGGAACCTGCCGGATTCAGATATTCCAGCTTTACTAAAACATCTGCCTGCTCTGCTCCAACGTTTTTTGCATATCTTGACGCTCTTAATAACGGTGTTTTTCCAACTAATTCTAATGCGCTTTCTGTTATTTTACCCATATCAATTTCCTCTCTTTTCTTATATCATATATGTTTAGTAGGATTACTGTGAATTAATAGTACCTCGAATATATCCATTTGTCAAGCAGTAATTTCTGTTTTTTATATTTTCTCCGTATCACGCAAAAACAGGACAGCAATCGTAGGTTGATTGCTGTCCTGTTATGCTGCTTCTGTTTCAATAATTTCAAAACCAGTAATTTTTATTACTGTCTTTTACAATGTAATCATAACATAGAAATTATGCTTTTGTAATTATCTACATATAAAAATTTTCAATAATGTATATACTATTATATGCACATTTTAAAAATAAATGTCTATTTTCAAGGCTTTACCCAAACACCTCCAGCAGTTCCTCCGGCGTTGCCACAATTTCATCTGCGCCTGCTTCTTCAAGTTCGCCCGGCTTTGCAAATCCAAAACGCACACCGACCGACTCAATCTTACACTTCTTTGCACCTTCAATATCATGCACGCGGTCGCCAATCATTACCGAATCGGCTTCAATTTCTGCCATGTCCTGCTCCGGGTGCTTTTGTGCAATGCGTCTTAACACTTCCGCAATGACATCTGCCTTGTACTTAAGTTCTCCGTTCATGCCACTGCCCACTTCAACCTCAAAATACTGTGCCAGATGGAAATGCTTTGTAATACGCAGTGCAAATTCTTCCGGCTTAGATGTTGCCAGCGCCATGACATAGCCGCGCTTCTTTAATTCCTCTAAAACTTCCGGGATTCCCGCAATCACTTCGTTTTCAAAAATTCCCGTGTCACGGAAACGCTCTCTGTACTTAGCCACACCGATTTGCGCCTGCTCTAAGCTTAAACCGTGATAACGCTGAAAGCTGTCGATTAACGGCGGTCCGATATAACACTCCAGCTTGTCTAAATCCGGTTCGTCAATGCCCAGTGATTTCAGTGCATACTGCACACATCTAGTAATGCCAAGCTTAGAATCGGTCAGTGTTCCGTCTAAGTCAAATAATAAATACTTCTTCTGCATTTCTACTCCAATTCTTCATATCCATAAATATATCTGTCACACAATTTTTTAATTTCTTCCTGCTCCTGCGCGGATGCCGCATCATACACGGCAACCGTATAAAATCCGCCTTTTTTTGCGCCCTGCACTGCCTTTAAAATGTCTTCAAACACGATACAGTGTGCCGTATCCGTCTGACAGCGTAAAGCTGCCAGTTCATAGACATCGGGATATCCCTTGCCACGCTCTACCTCATGCGTTTCCGTAAAGCTGTCAAACAAATCATAGATGCCGTTGCGTTTTAAGCATTTTTCAAACAGCGTATGCGTAGACGAGGTTGCCACCGTCAATTTCATGCCCTGTGCCTTTAATTTTCTTAAAAATGCACCGGCTCCCGGTTTTAACGTAATCACATTATCGTACTGCTCCTGTGCCATTTCATGCCACTCTGCTGCAATATCCTCTGCATTTTCATTCAGATGAAAGCGTTCAATGACATATTTTGAACCAGTAATAAAATTGTGGTTACGGATTTCCTGCATATAATCTGCCGGAACGGCGATTCCACGTTTTGCAAGAAAATCAATATCAATCTTTTCCCACACCCACGTAGAATCAAGCAGTGTTCCGTCCAAATCAAAAATTGCACACCGATAATTTCCCAAATCCAGTTTCACTTTGCCATAATCCTTTCTTATTCTGAAAGCATTTTAATTCTGTTTTTGATATTGTTTACACTCATATTGTCTGTGTAACCGGTAATCAGCTCGTTATACTTCTGCGAAAGAAGCTGGTTTGCAATCGTTGTATTGTTGCTTTCATCATAACTGCGGCTGATAAAATATGCCACAATGTAAGCTGAATTGTCTGTATCTTCAATGACCGTTACTTCACCGGCTTTTCTGTCCTGTGTAAATAACCAGTCTGCAAGCGATGAATTGGTTACGGAAGATTTTTTTGCACTCTTGCTTAAAGAAGCTGTTTCGTCTGCATATTTTTCCTTATCTTCATCGGTTGCGGCATACTGGGTACATGCCTGTGCAAAGGAAGCTTCATCTGTTACAGCCGCCGCCATGGCATCTGCTTTCGTCTTTGCCGCCGCCAGACTTGCCGTATCACCGGCTGTTTCTGCCGTAATTGTAAATGAGCGGTAATCTACCGTATCGTAGTTATCCTTATTTTCGGCATAATAAGCCGCTACTTCATCATCGGTTGCCGCCAGTGTTGTCTGTAATTCTTTCTGATAAGCCGCCGCTTTTAAATATTTCTCTACATACGGCTTAATACTGCTTTCTGTTGCATGACTGCCAAACAGCTCCTTATAGGCTTCCCCTACACTGATACTGTTGCTGTCTGCTTCGGATGCAATATTTTCAATAAAACTGTTATAATCATCTTCCAGCGTATTATATGTAAAACCGGCATCGTCCGCTGCCTTGTTTAACGCCTTAAATTCCTTGATTTTCGTAACTGCCGTATTGGCAAAATAGTCATACCATGTGTTATCTGATGAAGCGTATTTCTGGCTTGCATCGGATTTACCTGTATCATATCCCATATAAGATGTGAAATAAGATGCGTATGTCATTGTGCCGTATAAAGAAGAATTTAACAAATCTGATTTTGCCACGCCGTAGTAAAAGTCAAATTCAATCTGGCTGACCGGTGTGTTATCGACTTCGATAAATTTCTTATGCACCTTTGTATAATTGGATACCGCAACACACACTGCTATCACGATAATTGCCGCTGCCGCCGCAATGCAGGCAAATACGGCTATTTTTTTATCCCGCTCTGCCTTGCGCTGTGCTTCTTTTCGTTTCTGTACTTTCTTGTCATACTTGGTCACTACTTTTTGTTCCTGCTGGTTTTGTGGCCGGTTGTTCTTTGCCATTTTTCATGTCCTCCATTCATGCGGTCTTCTGCCGCTCTTTTCATAGTAAATTAAAAATGATATTCTTCCCGGATATCATCTAACTGCTTTATCCATAACTGCACCGCCGCATCACTTGGCATACGCAAATCACCTCTCGGCGAAACGGCGACACTGCCCACCTTTGGACCGTCCGGCAGACACGAGCGTTTAAACTGCTGTGCAAAAAAGCGCCATACAAATGTCCGAAGCCACTTATAAATTACCTCCGGCGCATATTCACCGTCAAATGCAATCTTTGCAATACGGAACAGCTTCTTAGGCTGTACCCCGAAACGCAGCATATGATACAGATAAAAGTCATGTAATTCATACGGACCGACTAAATCTTCGGTCTTCTGCGCAATCGTTCCATCTTCCTGCGGCGGAAGCAGTTCCGGACTGACCGGTGTGTCTAAAATATCAAGCAATGTATCAGACAATTCCTTATCCTTACAGTTATCCGCATAATACCGTACCAAATGACGCACAAGTGTCTTTGGAATTGAAACATTGACACCGTACATCGACATATGGTCGCCGTTATATGTTGCCCAGCCGAGTGCCAGCTCGGACATATCGCCGGTTCCGATAACCATGCCGTTTGTCTGGTTTGCAATGTCCATTAAAATCTGTGTACGCTCTCTTGCCTGTCCGTTTTCATAGGTTACATTGTGCAGGCTCTCATCGTGTCCGATATCCGCAAAATGCTGATGTACCGCCGCTTTGATATTAATTTCACGAAGTGTACAGGACAGTCTTTTCGTCAATGTCACTGCATTGCCATACGTTCTGTCTGTTGTACCGAAGCACGGCATTGTCACGCACGTAATACCGCTTCTGTCCAGCCCCAGCAAATCAAATGCACGTACGGTTACAAGCAGTGCCAGTGTGGAATCCAGTCCGCCGGAAATACCGATAACGGCACTCTTGCATTTTGTATGCTCCAGACGTTTTTTCAGTCCGTATGTCTGAATATCTAAAATTTCCTCACATCGGCTGTTACGTTCCGCTATATCTGACGGCACAAACGGCGCTTTGTCAAAACACCGGATTAAATCCAAATCCTCCACGACCGTTTCAAATTCCGTCACCGTATAGCCGGAACAGTCTGTATCCACCGTAAATGTAGACATTCTTCTTCTTTCAAATGCAATTCTTTCCAAATCAATATCGGCATACACATTCTGATTGGCAAATTTCTCTGCCTCTGAAAGCAGTGTGCCGTTTTCCGCTATCAGGTTGTGTCCGCTAAAGACAATATCCTGCGTGGATTCGCCCTCGCCTGCACTCGAATAAATGTAGGCACTCACCAGTCTTGCCGACTCGCCCTTTACCAGTTCCCTGCGGTAGGATGCCTTGCCAATCGTTTCATTGCTGGCAGAACAGTTTACAAGCACCGTTGCGCCATGCATGGCATGTGCCGTTACCGGCGGATTCGGTGTCCATAAATCCTCACAGATTTCTGCCGCAATTACAAAATTCTTCATATTTTTGCATACAAATAACTGATTCATGCCAAACGGAACACGCTGTCCCGATATTTCAACCGTTACACACGTTTCAAAGCCCGGTGTAAACTGTCTTCTTTCATAAAATTCACCGTAGTTTGGCAGGAATTTCTTCGGCACAAGCCCCAATAATTTTCCGCCACAGAAAACTGCCGCCACATTGTAGAGTTTTCCCGCATAAGTAAACGGAAGTCCGACTACATTGACCATGCCCGGCATTTCTTTCGATGATGCAACCAGTTTTTCCAAGCCCTCTAATGCACCGTTTATCAATACTTCCTGTAAAAATAAATCATTGCAGGTATATCCCGTCAGACACATTTCCGGAAATACGGCAACCTTCGCCTTTTTTGCAAATGCCTCCTTCATGCCTTCTAATACCTGCTGTGTATTATATTCGCAGTCCGCCACCCGGATAACCGGTGTCAGCGCCGCTGCTCTTACATATCCATGCTTCATAAAGCACCTTCCTCATTTCTGCAATCCTATATTCGCTGTCTGTTCATGCCGCACAGCACTTCCTTCCGATTTTCTCCGGTACGGCGCACGACATGCTCACAGTATATCATATCTCATGCCCTGATGTCTACAAATCCGCACCGCCTGTCCAGCACCAAAACTGTTCTGACACTAAAATCACAATGATAAGTGCCATGTTCCCAACGGCAAAAGACATGAGCTTTACGAAAAACTCATGTCTTTTACAACTCGTCTATAATACTGCCTATCTTGGCATTGTCTGTTCCAGTGTGGAATCGGTCATCTGCTCCTCGGCATTTCCGCTAAACAAATCCTCCACACCGCGTCCGGCATCTTCTAAAATTGTACCGGCTTCCGTAACCGCATCCTTCACACCGGTTGCCGCATCAGTTACAATTTCTTCAATCACACCGGTTGACTCATGGTTGTTTCCTGAATCAGTATTACTCCCGGTTTCTTCATTTTTTTCATTTCCGCACGCCACAAGTACGCCCATACTCAGTACAAGCAGTAACCCGACCAGTGCCAGTTTACATTTTTTCATAAGAACCTCCACACGTTAAAAGATTTCTTCTACAGTATGGACATCTTTTTGAAAATTTATACCGTTTCCTTTAAATGTCTGCTTAAATATTTGTACAAAACAAATGTCACTACGCCGTCAATCACTGATTTTATCAAATTAAACGGTGCAACTGCCAGTGCGACAAACGAAAAAAGATTGTGGATTGAACCGTTAATCTTACTGCCCATTTCAATAAACGCCGAAACCGGCATACCGTATAACTGCGAATATTTCGGCAGCAGATAAAAGGCATTTAACAGTGTTCCGCTGATAATTAAAATAACACCGCCTGCTATCAGTGATACAACCGCCATTTTTTTCGTTTTATGTAAATGATAAATCACTGCCGCCGGTACAACATACGCACAGCCTAAGATGAAATTTGCAAAATCCCCGACAAATGCCGTGGTCGTTCCTTTCAGACACATATGCAGTAACACTTTGACGGCTTCAATAATGACACCCGCACACGGTCCTAATAAAAATGAACCGATTAAAACCGGAACTTCACTGAAATCCAGCTTATAAAATCCCGGCGCTAAAAATACCAGCGGGAAATCAAAATACATCAATACCACTGCCACCGCAGAAAGCATTGCCATAATCACCAGCTTGTTGACCTTCGTCTTTTCCGATGAAAATTTGACATGAGTTTTCTTTTCAATCAGCCTCTCACAGCCAAATGCCACAAAATATGCCATCACAACCATGATTAACGATATCACAATAAAATATACGGTATCTTTCATAACCACGCTCCTACTGCTTCTACAGCCTTTTTAATTTCTTCCGGCGGAAGTACCAACGCAAAACGCACATGACCTTCGCCCTCGCTTCCGAATGCACTGCCCGGCGTGCAAAGCACCCCTGTATTTTCCAGTAAATCCATGCAGAACTTTTCTGATGAGGTATATCCCTTTGGAAGCGGCGCCCATACAAACATCGTACCTTCTGAATACGGAACCTGCCAGCCGATGCCGTTTAAACCGCCGCACAGCGCATCCCTGCGCTCTTCATAAGCCGCACACTGCTTTCTTACTCCGTCCTGTGGACCTGTCAGTGCAGCAACAGCCGCCTTCTGCACAATAAAGCTCGTTCCGTAGTCAAACTGTGAACGGACTGTCTTAAACTTCTGAATCAGCTCTTTATTTCCCAATGCAAAGGAAATGCGGATTCCCGTCAGATTATAGGTCTTTGACAGCGAATTAAATTCAATGCCGACCTCTTTAGCTCCCGGCACGGAAAGGAATGAAAATCCCGTTCTGCCGTCATATTCAATCTCTGAATACGCATTATCATGAATAATTGCAATATTATACTTCTTTGCAAATGCAATAATCTTTTCGTAATCTGCCTTTTCAATGCAGGTGCAGGTCGGATTGAGCGGATAAGAAACCACCATCATCTTTGCTTTTTTTGCAAGTTCCTCCGGAATCTTATCCAATGCCGGTGCGTAATGGTTTGTCTTATCTAACTCATAATACGCAATCTTCGCATCGTTTAAAAAAGGACCCGCTTCAAATACCGGATAGCCGGGATTCGGCACTAAAACCACATCACCGGGGTCGCACAGTGTCAGTGCGACATGGGCAAAGCCCTCCTGCGAGCCTGCCAGTGATAAAATCTCATCATCCTGCAAGGTAACACCGTAGCGGTTCTGATACCAGCCCTCTACAGCCGATAACAGCTCCCCGGTATCTCCCAGCGAATACTTGTATTCCTCCGGATTTTTTGCCGCTTCACTGACTACGTCCAATACATGCTGTGCCGGCGGAAAGTCCGGTGTTCCTACAGACATATTGTATATCTTTTTTCCACTTTCTATGAGCGCCTGTCTTTTTTCATTTAAAATGTTAAAAATATTGGGCTGAAAGCTTTCCGCTCTTTTAGAAAACTGAAATTCCATAATCTTATCTCCATTCCTACAATCATTTTCCTCAAAAACCAATTATCCAACATCAAGCAAAGCTTGATGTGTGAAAAATGCCGCACGGAAACTTTTAAAAATTTCCGTGCAGCCTGTTATTTTTTATTTTGTTTCAGGAAAATGTGTGTAATCCGTAATATCCGCAACACTGACTTCCAGTACGCGGTGACCGTTTAACAGCTTGTTCTGAATTGTGAAAAATGCAACAATCATGCGGATTTCTCCGGTCTTTGATACAACCTCATGACGATAGCAGGCATATTTTTTCTCAATAAACTGCTCTCTTAATTCTGCAATAATTTCACTGTATTCTAAATCCGGTACAAACTGCTTAAATACCAGACCATTCTTTACATCGTCTTCTGTGTAGCCTAACAGCTTTGTAAATCCGTCATCGATTTTAATAATCTTACCGCTGCGCATTTCTGTTGAAAACTGTGCATATGGAATTGCATGCATCTTTTTTGCTGACATAACAACCTCTTTTCTGCCGTTTGCACGGCGTTTGCTTATACTTTCAGTAACTATTTTTAGTATATCAGCCGTATGCTTATTTGACAAGTGTCTTTAAACGTTCCTGTACCTGTGCAAGCATCTGTGTATACTTTTCAAGCTTTGCTTTTTCTTCGTCAATCTTTGCCTGTGGTGCTTTGGATGTAAACTTCTCATTGTTTAACATACCGTTACATCTTGCGATTTCACCGTTTAACTTCTTTTCTTCCTTCTGTAAACGTTCAATCTCTTTGTCGATGTCTACAAGCTCTGCAAACGGAATGTAGATAACTGCATCCGGGATAACCGTTGATACGGCATCATCCGGGATTCCGCTCTTATCCTGCTGAATAACCACTTCACTGGCATAACCGAGTGTTGCAAAGAAGACTTTACCGTTTTCAAAAATATCACGAATCTTCGCATCTTCGGATACAACAAATACCTTTGCCTTACGGCTCGGTGCAACATTCATTTCCGCACGGACATTTCTGATATTACGTACTGCCTGCTTAATGGTTTCGATTGCATTTTCATCTTCCGCAAAATTAAATGCTTCTGAATATACCGGCCATGCAGAAATCATAATAGATTCTTCTTCGTCCTGAATATTGCAGAAAATTTCTTCCGTAATAAACGGCATATATGGATGAAGCAGCTTTAATGCATCAATCAGTACCTTCTTTAATGTCCAGATAGCCGCTTTCTTTGTGGTATCTTCGTCATTGTACAGACGTGGTTTTACCATTTCGATATACCAGTCGCAGAATTCTTCCCAGATAAAATCATTTAACTTTGCAACAGCAATACCGAGTTCGTATTTCTCCATATTATCTGTTACTTCCTGAATTAAATTGTTCATTTTAGAAAGAATCCACTTATCTGCCGCCGTTAAATTCTCCGGCTGTGCATCGGTTGCCTTTACTTTATTATCCGGGTCATTCATCATAATGAAACGGGAAGCATTCCATACTTTATTTGCAAAGTTACGGCTCGCTTCAACTCTTTCCCAGTAGAAACGCATATCGTTACCCGGTGCATTTCCTGTAATCAGTGTGTAACGGAGTGCATCTGCACCGTACTTATCAATAACTTCCAGCGGGTCAATACCGTTTCCTAAAGACTTACTCATCTTTCTGCCCTGTGAATCTCTTACAAGACCGTGGAATAATACCTTGCCAAACGGCTTTTCACCCATATGTTCATAGCCTGAGAAAATCATACGGATTACCCAGAAGAAAATAATATCGTAACCGGTTACAAGTACATCTGTCGGATAGAAATATTCCAGCTCCGGTGTCTTATCCGGCCAGCCCAGTGTTGAGAACGGCCACAATGCAGATGAGAACCATGTATCCAGTGTATCCGGGTCCTGCTCTACATTTTTACTGCCGCACTTCGGGCAGGAGCATACTGCTTCTCTTGAAACTGTCATCTCGCCGCAGTCCTTGCAATAATATGCCGGGATTCTGTGTCCCCACCAGAGCTGTCTTGAAATACACCAGTCCCTGATATTGTCTGTCCAGTTAAAATAAGTCTTGTCCATAGAAGCCGGCATTAATTCGATGTCGCCGTTCTTTACGCCCTCTACGGCAGGCTTAATCAGCTCGTCCATTTTAACGAACCACTGCTGTTTAATCATCGGTTCAACCGTTGTCTTACATCTGTCGTGTGTACCTACATTGTGTACATGGTCTTCTACACGAACCAGTAAGCCCTGTGCGTCCAGGTCTGCCACCATGGCTTTTCTGGCTTCATATCTGTCCATGCCTGCGTACTTGCCGCCGAGATTATTAATGGTTGCATCATCATTTAAAATGTTAATCTCCGGAAGGTTGTGGCGCTTACCGACTTCAAAGTCGTTCGGGTCATGTGCCGGTGTAATCTTTACGACACCTGTACCAAATTCCATATCAACATATTCATCTGCAATAATCGGAATCTGTCTGTCTGTTAAAGGCAGTTCAACCATTTTGCCGACTAAATCCTTGTAACGGTCATCGTTTGGATTTACAGCCAGCGCACTGTCGCCGAGCAGTGTTTCCGGTCTGGTCGTTGCGATTTCAACAAATCTGCCTTCTTCGCCAACTACCGGATAATTGATGTGCCAGAAATGTCCTGCCTGTTCCTCATGTTCTACTTCTGCATCGGAAATGGAAGTATTACATACCGGACACCAGTTGACAATACGGGAACCCTTGTAAATGAGTCCTTTTTCGTATAATTTGATAAATACTTCCTGTACTGCCTTTGAACAGCCCTCGTCCATGGTAAAACGTTCTCTGTCCCAGTCGCAGGAAGAACCGATTTTTCTTAACTGGCTTGTAATCGTACCGCCGTATTCTTTTTTCCATTCCCATGTTCTTTTTAAGAAGCCCTCTCTGCCAAGTTCATGCTTATCAATTCCTTCATCTTTTAAGGCATTGGTAACCTTTACTTCTGTAGAAATACTTGCATGGTCTGTTCCCGGAACCCAGAGTGCTTCATATCCCTGCATTCTCTTAAAACGAATGAGGATATCCTGCATCGTGTTATCGAGTGCATGTCCCATATGCAACTTACCTGTAATGTTTGGAGGCGGCATAACAATTGTAAATGGTTTCTTGTCACGGTTTACTTCAGCATGGAAATACTTCTTATCCAGCCATTTCTGATACAGTCTTTCCTCAATTTCGGAAGGATTGTAATTTTTCTCTAATTCTTTGCTCATGGGTTAAAATCCTTTCTTTGTAACTTTTTACAAAAAACGCCCTTTACAGCGTCTTTCGTTGCTGCAAAGGGCGTATATAACGCGGTACCACCTTTGTTCAATCATGCGGCTGTTTCTGATATAACACCTACTATTATATAGAAGAAACGCATAATCCTCATTCTCCTTTAACGCAGGATACGTCACTACCTACTTTCCAGACCATGCCGCTTGTGCCGTCTGTGTTCAGCTGTGCTGCTCCAAAGCTACCTTCAACAGTTCTGATCCGAAACCACCTTCCAGCCCGTGAATGGTTCTCTCTTGCGGCAGAAGCCTGTCTACTCCTCTTTTTCCTCGCATTTATCTCATTGCTTTCTATCATAATATGAAGTTTAAAAAAATGCAAGCAAATCGGGGAAAAAATAAAATTATTTGTTTTCTATTGCTCAGATTACAATCCGCTTTAAAGCCTGCCTGCGCACTTTATAATCCGGCAGAACCTTTTCCACCTCTGCCCAGAATAACTTAGAATGATTCATCTGCCGCCTATGCGCCAGTTCATGCACAATGACATAATCCCGAAGTTCCTCCGGCAGAAAAAAAAGCCTGTAATTAAAATTCAAATTTCCCTTACTGCTACAGCTTCCCCATCGTGTCTGCTGGTTGCGGATTGTGATTCTTCCATAGGTAACGCCCATCTGCCCTGCATATTTTTTTGTCTTTGTATCAAATTCCAGCTTCATCTGTTCTATCTGGTTTTGTGTGAGTTCCTGTGGTGCCGGAATCCGGTAAGCCGACTTTTGCTGCTGTCGCTGCTTATCTTCGGACAGCTTTTTTATAATCCAGTCTGTGTGCTTTGCCACGAAACGCTCGGCTTCCCGCTCCGGCAGTCGGTCCGGCACACGCACCGTCACCTTCCCGTTCCGCACCTCAAGCCCCAGTGTCCTGCGGGCGGAGTGGATGATTGTGTAGGATATGGGTGGGGTGGTGTCTGGAATGTAGTGGGTGGTGGTCATAGGGTTACCTTTCCTCAATTCTATTTTTGTTTTATCTAACTTTCCATATTTTTCATCAATTTATCAAAATCGCTTTCATAAAGAGAATCTTGTATTACTCTGTATTTTTCAAATTCACTTTCTGCAAACTCTTTTGCTATCGCGGCAGTTATTTTTCCTTTATCCTGCAATACTTCTGCATCATTAAATCTTAAAAACGCATCCAGTTTTGTCTTCCAATCTTCCATTGTCATCGGAATATGTCTTCTTGCCTGTCTGGTTGCATAATCAAGATACATTGTTACAATCTCATTTAATTCTGCAAGTTCTTCTTTTTGCAAATAGTTTTTGGCAGCCGTTACGTCCGTCTTCACGATTTTTCCGTCTGGCGCATTTTTCCATGATGTAAGTCCCATATGTTCTTTATTGTGGTTTGCCCTGGCAACTATCACCTCTGCCGCCGTATTGCCATGAACAGCATAATGCATTTTATTTTGTACTGTTGCATAAAATTCTCTAGTCACCTGCGAGTTTTTATCATAATCAACCGCTGTTGCATAAATATCTGTAATTTTCTGATAAAATCTTCTTTCACTTGCCCTGATTTCCTGAATTTCAGCAATAAGATGTTCAAAGTAATCCTCATCAAAAATCTGTCCGTTAATCAATCTGCTTTTATCCAGCACATATCCCTGCTTTGTAAATGTTTCAAGTACCTTTGTTGCCCATGTTCTAAACTGAACAGCCCGCTCAGAATTAATACGATATCCAACTGCAATAATAGCTGCCAAAGAATAAAACTTGTATTGGTATGTTTTTCCATCGTCAGCAGTTTGTGCAAATTTTGCACAAACTGAATTTTCATCCAATTCTTTTTCTTCAAAAACATTCTTTAAATGCTTCGTAACAACACTTCTGTCTACATCAAAAAGCTGCGATATAGCTTTTTGTGTCAGCCATACATCATGATTCTGTACTCTGACTTCTATTCCGTCTTCTCCTGCATCACGGGTAAATACAAGAAAATCAACTGTACTATTTCTTATTTGTAATTCTTTCCCCATAAAACTGTCCTTTCTATAGTTTCAAACTTCTTCATAAATAATAACCCCGTCCCTTTCTATTTCCTGCAACAAATCTTTCGATATATTTTTCCTGTCCATGTCAATAACATCAAACATTAATAATGTATTGACCTCCTCCTCAATATCAAAATAAAACTCTGTAACATCAGAACAGCCATATACCGCTAAATCTATATCACTCTTTTCACGATTCGTTCTTCTTGCCCTTGAACCAAATAATACAACCTTTTTCATCTGATATTTCTTTGCATATTCTTGTATTTCTTTAAATATCTTTAATTCTCTTTCTGTAAATGCTGTTTCATCTAATTCTCTCATTATTAACCACTATCTTTCAAGAATTATTTTTGCCATACCTGGTTTGTGATTCTGCTGCTAATATATTTTCATCTGTC
The DNA here is from genome assembly GCF_040095895.1 of Lachnospira intestinalis. Taxonomy (NCBI): domain Bacteria; kingdom Bacillati; phylum Bacillota; class Clostridia; order Lachnospirales; family Lachnospiraceae; genus Lachnospira; species Lachnospira intestinalis. Next base: position 364,800 of record NZ_JBBMFS010000001.1, on the reverse strand, counting down.
ATATTCTCATATGACACTGAATAATTACTATAACTTACAACATTGCTCTCATCCTTCTCCAAGTCATTATTATCTGTCCACAACTCACACTGTGTCATAACAGTCTGCACGGCATCATCCATTCCTTCCGGTGGATATTTATGTTTTTTTAGAAGTTTTTTAATCATCATTCTCATTCTCGCTCGTGCTGAATCTCTCTTTTGCCAATCAATAGTACGATTTTTACGTAAAGTATCAGCAAGTTCTTTAGTTATTGCAATCAATTCTTCATTTTCATAAAAATCTTTAATTGCCTGTGGTTTTGTAAGTGCATCATAAAAAGCCAGTTCATCTGCTGTTAATCCAAGTTTATCGCCCTCTTTTTGCGCTGCTGCAATTTGCTTTGCAAGGTTTAGAAGTTCTTCTATTACCTGTTCATTTGTCAACATACCATTAAGATAACGATTCATTGTCTCTTGTATAATCACGCTAAATTTTTCCGATTTAACAACATTTGTTCTTCTATATATCTGAACCTGCTCTGCAATTAATTTTTTCAGCAATTCTACTGCAAGATTTTTCTCCTTCATTTTAGATATTTCTTCAAGGAACTTAGTATCAAATAATGAAAAGTTCTGTGAAACATCCGAAAACAAATTAATCACGCCTTCACTTTTAATACTTGCTTTGAGTAATTCGTTAATTCTGGCATTCATTTCCGGAAGGGATATCTTCTTACCATTTCCTTGATTCATAAGCCGCATTACAAGCACTCTTACAGATTCAAAAAAAGCTGCTTCCACTCGTAATGATTCTTCAACCATTGAAGAACAAAGCGATAATGCCTGTCTTAAAAGCAATGCTTCTTTTAAAAATTCTGTCTTATCCTCTTGTTTATGAATGTCGACAATAAAATTAACACCGCCACTAATTACTTTAGAGCGTTCCAAATCCGTACCTGTCATAAATTTAGAATAATTATATCCATGGAAAAAATCCTGACAAATTGATAGCTTTTCTATAAATTTTGGATATGCCGCCTTTGCAACATCCGTATCTCCATAATTTTTCTTATCTCTTGAAGTATAATCATTCATTGCATCTTTTAATGCAGAAGCAATACCTACATAATCAACAACCAATCCACCTTCTTTATCTTTAAAAACACGATTAACTCTTGCAATCGCCTGCATAAGATTATATCCTTTCATCGGCTTGTATACATACATTGTTGCCAATGACGGAACATCAAAACCTGTCAACCACATATCTACTACAATCGCAATCTTAAACGGACTTTTATTATCTTTAAACTTTTTAGCCATTTCTTCTCTATAACGTTTGTTGCCAATAATTGCTTTCCACTCTTCCGGGTCTTTATTGCTATCCGTCATAATTACTCCGACTTTTTCTGTCCATGTTGGTCTAAGTTCTAATATTTTCTTATATATTTTCATTGCAATAGTTCTAGAATAAGCAACTATCATTGCCTTACCCGTAAGAAGATTTTCTCTATTGTTCTCATAATGGTCTAAAATATCCTCTACCAATGAATTAATTGTCTTATCATTTCCAAGTATTGCCTCCATTTGACCTAGTTGCTTCTTACTCTTTTCTATAACCTCGGCATCTGCATTTTCAGCCATTAAATCATATTCTGCATCAATTAATTTAAGCGTTGCTTCATCAAGTTTCAATTTGATAACTCTGCTTTCATAGTAAACAGGTCTTGTTGCACCGTCTTCGACTGCCTGTGTCATATCATAAATATCAATATAATCGCCAAAAACTTCTCTTGTACTTCTGTCTTTCATAGATATAGGTGTCCCTGTAAAACCTACATATGTAGCATTAGGAAGGCAGTTTCTAATAATCCGGGCAGTTCCGGTAACTATCTTAGCCTCTTTATCACCGTCTTTATTTTCTACTATCTTAACTTTTTCTTTCAAACCATATTGTCCACGATGCGCCTCATCTGCCATTACAATAATATTGTGTCTTTCAGACAATGGCTCATCTGATTCTTCAAATTTTTGCATAGTAGTAAATATAATTCCGTTTGCTTTTCTCCCATTCAGCCAGTCTTTCAGTCCTATATCTTCTTTAGATGCATTCACACCTAATTTTCTACAAGTAGCATGAACCGGTACTTGCCTTAAAAACGAACTACATTTTGTAAATTGTCCAAATAACTGGTCATCTAAATCATTTCTATCTGTAATTACAACGATTGTCGGACTATCCAATGCCTCTTGCAGCAAATGCGCATAAAATACCATAGACAATGATTTTCCTGAACCTTGTGTATGCCAAAAAACGCCGCCTTTACCATCCGTATTTACCGCTTTCTTTGCCATTTCTACAGCTTTTTTTACTGCAAAATACTGATGATACCCTGCAAGTATCTTATACTTTTCCAATCCCTCATTCGAAAAACAGATAAAATTTTTGATAATATCAAGCAGTCTTGTTTTGTCAAACATTCCTTCAAAAAATGTATCAAACTGCGCATGTTGTGTATTTTCATAATTACCGTCCTTCGTCTTCCACTCCATAAAACGGTCTTCATCTGAAGTAATTGTACCTGCTTTAGATGTTAAGTGGTCACTAATGACACAAATGCAATTATAAATAAACATCGAAGGAATCTCATGTATATAATTCCGTATCTGAGTATATCCCTCTGATGCATCCGTTTCCTCTCGTGAAGGTGATTTCAATTCAACAAGAACAAGCGGCAGCCCATTGACAAATAAAATGATATCTGGTCTCTTATTGCTATTTTCAACAAATGTCCACTGATTGGCTATAATAAAAGAATTATTATCTATATTTTTATAATCTACAATATATGCAAGAGAAGAACACTGCTCCCCGCCAGCAGTATACCTTACCGGTATTCCATGTTGTAAGTAATCCATAAACACTTCGTTTTTCTGCACAATATCTCCTGCTTCATAATTCTGCAATTTGTACATTGCATCAGAAACAGCCTTCTCCGGAAGAGAAGGATTTAAGCTGTGAATATGTTCGATAAGCACATCATTATATAACGGACTATAAAAATCTCTCTCTATATTCGGTCCATATACATGCTGATATCCCATATTTTCAAATAATTCTATTATTGAATTCTCGTAATTTGCCTCTGTAAATGTTGTGGACATATGTATTACCTCACTCATTTTTCTCTTATTACTTTAGCTATTATATTTTTCGCTAATTTTTCTGCATCCGCTTTCACATAACCGTTATCTAGCAATTTTTTACATATCTGTATTTTTATTCTACTTATAACACTATCTCTTTTTATCCAATCTACATCTTGATTATTTAAAAAGACATTCTCAATCTCCCTCTTAACCCCATCTTCTAAGTCATATTTTCCGATAACCATTCTCAATTTATCTATATCGTACTCATCTTTTATTTCTACATTATAGGTTGAATTTTTCTCTATTTTTTCAAATTTTTCAAAATATGAAACAGCTCGTCTAAATTGTTCATTATGTTTTCGTATATACTTAAGTTGGTATTCCAATTCTGGAAATAAATTAGCTTCACTTATATTACAATTTTCTAACTCTGTTCTTATTTTTTCTTTATTATTATCATCAATATAAAAAAACATGCCTTCAAATTCATTTCTCAAATTTGACTCTGCCTTTGCTATTATAGCATTTTTTAAATTGTCACCTCTATTAGTCACAATAAATTTACCCGGTAATAAAAAAGCCCCACTTTGTCTAATCAATCTATCATTATTCATAATTGGAAGTACAGTACAAACACTCTGACAAATATGTATAAACTCAAACATTCCATTTTCTTCCAGCCATTTTTTCTTTAAATCCATACTTATAACAGTATCTTGATATAATTTTTCAACAATTTCTTCCAGTGTCCTATCACTATTCATGTCATAACTAGCTAATCTTGAAATAATCCTCACTTCTAAATCATTATATTTTAAGGGCATGTTATCTTCTTTAAAATATACTATCCCACGTGGCGCGACTTTTTCTATATTTTTTGTTTCCCTGTCCTTATATTCTTCTTTTTTATAACGTTCACATGAAAAATATAATGCTACTAATGGATTCGTTGTTATATCAAGTAATCTGGTACACATACCGTAATGTTGATATTTCTCCATGATTTCAAAACTGTCACCAAGATTATTAAACTCATTTGGAATTTGTCTTAATGGTTCTGACATTAAATTATGCTCTACACTTAACATTTGGTCTCTAAAAATACTAGGTCTTATATCCCAATAATCGACAGCCTGCCCTCTAAAAAACATTTGTGCATTGGGATCCTTTTTATTCTGATTCAACTTACTTATCTCTCTCATATACTCATCAACAGATGTAATTTCAATTCCCTCATCTGTATTTAAAGACATGTGCATTTTATCACCTCTTATTTGGTAATTATTTTACTAATAGAACTTATTATTTAATAATAATATTTTCATTTGTTTTATATTGCTGTAAACAATAATTTAGAGCAACAAGCGCAGGCTTTGTATGAAAACATCTTTTGTATACCTTCAGATATTGATACAAAACACATTTCGTTATCAGACTTAATGGATTATGCTGGTGGAAGCCAACCGCCCGCCTCTGAATTCGTTTTTAGTGAAAGAGATGGTTACATACGCTTTGTTCAAATTAGAGATTATGATACAGACAGCCATATAACATATATTCCCGACTCGCCTAAAAACAAACTTTGTGAGGAGCACGATATAATGATAGCCCGATATGGTGCTTCTCTTGGACGTATATGTTTCGGAATTAACGGAGCTTATAATGTTGCCCTTGCAAAGGTGTTTCCCAAAAAATCTTTTTTCAGAGAATTTTTGCGTTGTTATTTATCTTCTCGTACATTTTACGAAGGAATAAATAATAAGGGCGGCAGAAGCGCTCAGGCAGGTTTCAATCAAAGTGACATCAACTCTTTTGAAATTGATTTCCCGGCCGATGAAACCATCGTAAAAAATTTTGAATGTACGGTTGCTCCAATGTTTGAGCAGCGCCTACAGCTTAAGAAGGAAAATCAACATCTTGCTTCTTTGCGTGACACCCTTTTACCAAAACTAATGTCCGGTGAATTAGATGTTTCCAATGTCGAAATTTAAGCCGCTAAATTATTGTTTATTCTTTGATTTATCTCTATTTTATCATCAATATTTGATAATACATTAGCTATACTTTGCTGAGTTTTAATATCCGGTATTTCTACATCAATATTTGCAAAGGTTTCCCTTGTTATAGTATCAAAAACAGAACCATGTGTAATTAATTTAATCTTTTTCACACTATTTTTTATCAAATAATACAGAAATGTACTATCAACACCTTTTACAGCTCTTATTCCATAGCAAGACTGATTAAATGCCATTGGATATGGTATCATAGCTAATTCTCCAACTGTACCTCTAGCTGAAATAATAATATCATTCTTTTGAAGTAATTTTGTAGAACTATTATTCAATCCCTCCTCTGTAATTGTTTTTTCTGTAGAATATACATAACGATTCTCATTGTTAAAATCTTTGACAGATAACCAGTTGATATTTCCTCCCCAATATTCAGATTTAGTTGTTTTAGGTGTGCCTCCACCAATAAGCTTAACTATATCTATTAATGAAGTTTTCATCCATTCAGCCATAATTCTATATCCTCTCTATCCAATATATTTTCGATGTGCAATCTTAACATTGCTTTGCTTAACCATTGCGTACTGCAATGTTGTATCTATCTTTTTATGTCCCAAAAGCTGTTGAAGCTGCTCAATGGGCATTCCCTTATCTATTGCCATGGTCGCTAAGGTCCTTCTGAATTTATGCGGATGTACCTTATGTAATCCTAATTGCTTTCCAAATTCTCTAAGTCTTGTTTCTATTCCGCCTATTTGCAATCTTTTATGTGGTACTTTAAGAGACACAAACAATGCTGGATTATTATCACTTCTGCTATCCAAATAATTTTGCAAATGTATCTTTGTTCTTGCATCAAAATAGACAACTCTTTCTTTGCTGCCTTTACCAAAAACAATACATTCTCTTTCATTAAAATCAATATCATTTCGGTTAAGCAATACCATTTCCCCCACACGCATACCTGTTGAAGCAAGCATATCAATCATAGCTAAATCCCTAAGTTCTGTGCAATTATCTCTCATTAATTCCAGTGCTTCATCAGAATATGTTTCTTTAATATTAGTTCCTGTCTTAACCTTATGTATTCGCCTTACAGGATTTTTTAATATATAATCCTCATCCTCAAGCCAAGAAAAAAAACTGGAAAGTATACGCCGAATATTATCTATTGTAACTTTACTCAAGCCATTCTTTCGCTGATATTCCGTAAGATATCCTCTAATATCGTCAGTCACAATATATTTAGCACTTTTATCAAGTGTTATTAACATTGTAGTAATGGTCGATTTGTAATACTTAAGAGATTTCTCTGAACAGCCTTCAATACGCTTTGCTGATAAAAAAAGTTCCACAAAATCCTGCTCTGATTCTTTCACTGTTTCTATGTCTTGTGAAACTTTATAGTTCATAAGCGCATGCTGTAATACTTCTTGTAATTGTTTACTCTGTGCATTATTCAAATAAGGCAACATTCCCTGAACAATGTCTGTAATTAAATTTTGTTTCATCGTCAATTCTCCTTCATAACAATTCTTGAGAACGACTTGCAACGGCAGTTCTTCTATATCTCCTGCCGTTGATAGGAGAAAATATTTATAAATCCTCTGCTTTGTATATAGCATAGCCTTCATAATAATAGCTATGATCTATACCTTTCATATACACTTCTCTGTCATTTACTTTATCTGTCAAAGCTCGCTTTAAAATATATTTTATTTCAATATCTTTAATTGGACTTCTTTCCATAGCCAACAGATAATCTTCTTTGTCTACAACGCTCCAGTCAATAACCATGTTTAATTCTTTTTTCAAAATTAAATCCAACCATATTCTGGTGCTTCGACCATTACCTTCTCGAAACGGATGTGCTATATTCATCTCAACATATTTTTCGACAATCTCATCGAATGTTGACTGTGGCATTTTCTCAACATTTTCAATAGCTGCCTGTAAATACATCACCGGTGCAAATCTAAAATTAGCTTTTGCAATATTTACTGTTCGTACTTTTCCTGCAAAATCATATATTTCATCAAATAAATATTTATGAATCTCTGCAAGCATCTTAAAACTTCCAGCCTCATAATTATCCAAATATCCATTTTCAAATAATTCTACGGCTTTTTTCTTACTTATTTTTTCTTCCATTCTAGCTAATTCCGTAGAATCAGTAATATTCAATTTGTTATCTAATGCCATATCCTATCCTTTCTAAATGTGTATTTACACATTTTATTTTACTTAAAATACTATTTACATTGAAGTGCTTTATCAAACAGTGCACCTCCTGTCACATTAACGTTCATAGTGTATAAAACAACAGCTACAACTAAAAGAACTACAAACAATAATTTAGCGGCTTAAATGTCGAGATCGGAGACATCAAGTTCGCCGGATATAAGTTTGGGCAATAAAGATTCCCTCGTAGATACCAAAAATTTATTCTGCTGTATATTGGAAAAAATCATCTTATGCGCAGGGGTACAAATATCAATAAATGTCGAAACCTTTTCCTCTAATGGGTATTTAATAGGTATAGCATTTAGTATTCCTTGTGTCATTAGTGGCTGTCCTGTACCAATATGTCTGGAAAATAATGATGCATTTCGTAACAAGTAATAGATAAATAATGGCGAAGATTCATTACGACTTTTGGCTTGTATTGCATTATCGCTCGTCCAGCATTTATCAAGACACAGAAATGTATTTCCACAATATGCTCCAACTCTGCCAATGATGACACAATTATTTGCATTCGATTCGTCTGTATATGCCAATACTCCATTACCACCATATACAGGAATATTTCCGATTGTTTCCGGACGCTTTTTACCATTTGTAAATACGATTAAGTCTTGAAGAGTGGCATTTGCATTTAAAGAAAAAATATCTGGGAACATATCATCAAATATAGTTTGCACTTGTTGCTCTAAATTATTGTTTATTTTCTCATTAAGTATTATTTTATCTTCTAAAGTTTTTAAAATATTTAAAATCTTTTTCTGCTCTTCAATCAACGGAATATTAAATTCTAATCGATTTAATGTTTCTGTTCTTAAACTTGGTATTGTAGTTCCTTCGTTATACTGTTTCAAATCCATATTTGAAAGCACATAGTATAAATATTTCGGCAAAACAAGATTTTCATTTATTTCCGTATAAAATAATGTATCTACTGTCCAAAACGGTCGTTCAATATACCGCACTTTTTCTATTGTACCTTTTCTTCCAATAAGAACCGATGGCTTATCGTACAAAAATTGTGTTGCATACCCCATAAGTCCCCCTGTTCCATAAATAGGAATTGTTCCTTTTTCTGATACAACTTTCTTTTGATTTTTTCCATATTTTATTTTTGCTAATTGACTGAATGTATATTTATTATATTTCATACCCAATAGCCCCCAGCTTCTTCTTAATTTCTTCTTCCAATTCATGAGACTTTGCAAACATCTCCGACAACTCAGACGTAAGTCTTGTCATTTTTTCCTCAAACGGTTCCTTATCCTCTTCCTGTTCTGCAATACCAACATAACGTCCCGGAGTAAGAATATAATCTTGTTTTGCGATATCTTCGATTGTTGCAATAGCGCAAAAACCCTTTTTCTCCTCTAAAGTTCCATTTTGAAATGCTTCAAATGTATATGATAATAATTTAATATCTTTTTCGTCGTCCAAATCCCGATGTTTTCTGTCTACCATATGTCCCATATTTCGGGCGTCAATAAATAATGTCTTTCCCTTTTGTTTCTTATTATTAGAAATAAACCATAGAGTTACCGGAATCGTTACACTGTAAAAAAGCTGTGTAGGCATGGCTACAATTCCCTCTATCTTATCATCTTCTATTATATTCTTACGAATTTCTCCCTCTCCACTTGTCTGTGTTGATAATGCACCATTGGCTAACACTAACCCAATCTTGCCATTTGGTGCAAGATGATGAATCATATGCTGAATCCATGCATAGTTGGCATTCCCTGCCGGTGGCAAACCATACTTCCAACGCGGGTCATCTATTAGTCTTTCCTGATTCCACGGATGATAATTAAATGGTGGATTTGCAAGTATGAAATCTGCTTTTAATGTCTTATGCCAGTCATTTGTAAATGTATCCGCCTGATATGGTCCAAAGTTTGCGTCTATCCCCCTGATAGCCATATTCATTTTTGCCATTTTCCATGTATCAGCATTTGCCTCCTGTCCATATACAGAGATCGCTCCTCGTTTTCCATTATGTGCCTGAATAAATTTAGCACTCTGAACAAACATTCCCCCGGAGCCACAACAAGGGTCGTATACGCGGCAATTTTCAAAAGGTTTTAATATTTCAACCAACGTTTTTACAATACTGGACGGTGTATAGAACTCTCCGCCACTTGCACCTTCCTTTTCTGCAAACTGAGCAATACAATATTCATATGTTCTGCCAAGCAAATCCTCATTTGCTTCTGTTTCGGACATATCAATATTATTGGTAAATATATCAACAACATCGCCTAACACCCTTTTATCCAAATCCGGGCTTGCATAATTCTTAGGTAATACATCCTTGAGCGTTTTATTATCTGCCTCTATTGCCCGCATTGCCTTATCAATTACTATTCCGATTTCATTAGTATGTGCAGCCTTTGCAATCGTTGACCACCTTGCTTCCTCTGGAACAAAAAATACATTTTCCATTGTATATGCATCTATATCATCTTCAAATCCATCGCCTTCTTCCATAAGCTCTTTATATCGCTTATCAAAAGCTGCTGATATATATCTTAAAAATATCAATCCGATAATTACTTTTCTATATTCTGCTGCCGGAATATGTCCCCATAATACACAAGCCGCATCCCATATTTGCTTTTCAAAACCTATATTTGTATTATTCTTATCTGCCACATTAAATCCTCACTTTCACTCACTTAATGTTAAGTATATCATTACATTTTCACATTTGCAATTATAGCCATTTTAATTGCGGGACAATATCATAGATATAAAATATATGTACTTTAATTTTTCTCTCTTATAATTTCACATATTCTATTATAAAACATTATTTTGTTTTCGCTAATCCGTAAAATTGTACTTGTACGCTTATTTAATATCATTGATGCTATAATATTTAAAACTGCACTTATTAATACTATTAGTACAAGACTATTAAACAGCACACTTGTTACTAATTGATATATACTAAATGTAAACGATATTATCGATGGATAATAAACACTTATTAATTTTTGTTTTTCTTCGTCAGCTTTATTTCTAAGATTTTCTGCTTTAATTAGACATTCTTTTTTATCAAAATCAACCAGCAATTTATCAATCTTTTTTTCTAGAAAAATGTAATCGTTTATAGTATTCACATCCATATATTCAATTCCGTAAAATTTTATTTTTGCCATTTGTTCATCATAATAATTCATATGATTTTCTTCCTTTCTTTTTTATTCTTGCTGATTGTTAAACAAAGGCACTATTCGTGTCAAGCACTTTTTTCAAATTTTTTTCATTTATTTTTTGCCCTGTTTTAAGCGTAATTTAATAGGATATAATAAAGACGTACCCTGTGTCAAAATTTTTATATCTTATCTTCCTCCACGCAAAACAAGGCACCGTCCAGCCCGCGCTTGCAGTCTGTCCGATGCCTTATCGTCTTATCTAACGAAACAGTATCTTAATTTTTATATCTTGTACAACAGCTCCTACTTTCCCAACAGTGCCTTCAAGTCTTCCTCCGGTGTCGTAATCGGCGCAATGCCGTAATTTTCTACGAGGAAATTTAAAATATTCGGTGAGAGAAACGCCGGTAAAGACGGACCCAAACGGATATTTTTAATGCCTAAGTGCAGAAGTGTCAGTAAAATGCAGACCGCTTTCTGCTCGTACCATGACAGTACGAAAGATAACGGTAAGTCATTGACGCCGCAGCCGAACGCATCTGCGAGGGCAACTGCCACCTGAATTGCGCCATACGCATCATTACACTGTCCCATATCCATAATTCTTGGCAGTCCGCCGATTTCTCCGAGGTCAAGGTCATTAAAACGATACTTGCCGCAGGCAAGTGTTAAAATAATGCTGTCCTTCGGGGTCTGTTTTACAAATTCCGTATAATAATTTCTGCCCGGTCTTGCGCCATCACAGCCCGCTACTAAGAAGAAATGGCTGATATCGCCCGCCTTGACGGCTTCCACAACCTTATCCGCTACAGATAAAATCGTGCCGTGTCCAAAACCGGTCTGTACCTTATTTCCGCCGTTGATTCCGGTAAACTCCATATCTTCCGCAAATCCGCCAAGCTCCAGTGCCTTTTCAATAACCGGCGTGAAGTCCTTGTCTTCCCCGATATGAACGGTATCCGGAAATGCCACCACTTCTGTTGTAAACACGCGGTCTGCGTAGCTTGCCTTTGGCGGCATCAGACAGTTTGTTGTAAATAAAGCCGGCGCCGGAAGATTTGCAAATTCCTTCTGCTGGTTCTGCCATGCCGTACCGAAGTTTCCTTTTAAATGCGGATACTTTTTCAGCTTCGGATAAGCATGCGCCGGAAGCATTTCTCCGTGTGTGTAAATGTTGATTCCCTTATCCTTTGTCTGCTCTAACAGCAGTTCTAGGTCTTTTAAATCATGACCTGTGACAACGATAAACGGTCCTTTTTCCACGGTCAGCGGTACGACTGCCGGTGTCGGTGTTCCATAGCTTTCTGTATTGGCTTTATCAAGTAGTGCCATACATTTTAAATTGATTTCTCCGACCTTTAATACAGTTGGGAGCAGTTCTTCCATTGTATTTTCATAACCGACTTTAAACAGCCCTTCACAGAAAAAGTCATTGACTTCATCATCTTGATATCCAAGCATCTGTGCATGATAAGCATATGCCGCCATGCCGCGCAGTCCGAATAAAATCAGCGATTTCAAAGAACGAATGTCTTCATTGTCATTCCAAAGCTGCTGCATATCATAATCTTCTGTCTTGCCGCAAGGCGCGCCACAGCTTCCGCAGCCCGGTACCAGTTCTTCCTTTGCCGCATGGGTCTTTTCAATCTGCCTGATAATGGCATCATCGTCAAAACTTACATTAGTAATTGTTGTAAAAAGTCCTTCGATAATTGTCTGATACGTATTTTGTGTTGCCGGATTACTCTCCGTTGCACGCGCAAGACCGATTAACGCACCGGTCAGCTCATCCTGTAATCTGGCTGTATCTGCTGATTTTCCGCAGACACCTGACTGTGTACAGCCTGTACACCCTGCCGTCTGTTCGCACTGATAACAAAACATTTTATTTTCCATTATTACTCTCCATTCCGCAATTCTTATTCATCAATAATATTTCCGTCAATCGAAATCGTATAGCACTGCCATGGCAGGAACTTTCCGCTGTCCTGAATGGCCTTTTTCACAGCGTATTCAATGCCGCCACAGCAAGGCACTTCCATGCGGACAATCGTAATGCTCTTGATATTGTTATTGGCAATAATCTGTGTCAGTTTCTCCGAATAGTCAACATCATCAAGCTTCGGACAACCAATCAGCGTGATATGATTTTTGATAAATTTTTCATGGAAGCCTGCATAAGCATATGCCGTACAGTCTGCCGCAATTAACAGCTTTGCGCCATCAAAATACGGTGCATTTACCGGCACCAGTTTAATCTGAACCGGCCACTGTGAAAGCTGTGACACCGGCGAAAACGATGCTGCATTTGCCGGTTCTGTACCACTGCTTTGACCTGCGATATTATTCATTCCCACTACACCGTTTTGACCTGCGTTATTATTCAGCCCAGCTATACTGCCTTGTCCTGCCGCACTGTTATTTTCCGCATGGTGCATACGGCGCATCTGCGTACCCGGACAACCTGCATGAAGTGGCATCTGTGTGCCGGACTGCCCCTGTGCCTGCATTTTCTTTCTTTTATTTTCCAGAACTGCCTGCTCATCATAAGCCGCCGCTTCGCGTTCTACAAATGTAATTGCCCCTGTCGGACAGGCAGGAAGACAATCACCCAGTCCGTCACAGTAATCGTCACGCATCAGTTTTGCCTTACCGTTTACCATTCCGATTGCACCTTCGTGGCACGCATTGGCACAGGCACCACATCCGTTACATTTTTCTTCATCTATCGTGATAATTCTTCTTTTCATTTCAACAATCCTTTCTGAATGTTTTTATTGTTGATGAACGGCTATACTATTTTTATTGCACAGCCGCTCTTGCGTTTCTATGATGATTTTATTATAATAATTCAAACAAGTATGTTTGATTTCAAACAAAGTAAAAATAATATAAAAAATTTACTTTGACAACAATCAATTACCTTTGAAATTATCACCTACGGAATGGAAATTAGCAACAAGTCGCTCAGAAATGGAGATTCATATGAACACTACTGACAATTTAGAACAATTTTTACCGATTCTTAGGACAGCTTCTATTTTTTCGGGCATGTCCGATTCAGAAATATTATCTGTATTACACTGTATGGGGGCTTTTGTAAGCGATAAAGAAAAAGACAGCTACCTTTTACGTGCCGGAGATACGACATCAACTATGGTACTGCTGTTATCGGGAAGTGCGATTGTAATTCAGGAAGATGTATGGGGACACAGAAATATCATGGCGCAGATTCTTCCGGGACAGACCTTTGCCGAACCCTTTGCCGCTTCCAACGGTACTGCATTAAATATCAGTGTCGTAGTAACGAAAGACTGTTCCCTGCTGTACTTAGATATTCACCGCATTTTAGGGGTCTGCCCGTCTGCCTGCGAACATCACACACATTTAATCCAGAACCTGATTTCTGTTCTTGCCAAAAAGCTTTTACTGTTTAATGAGAAAATCACACATATGAGCAAGCGCACAACAAAAGAAAAACTGCTTTCCTACCTGTCTGCCGAAGCCCAGCGGCAGGGCAGTCTTTCCTTTGATATTCCTTATGACCGCCAGCAGCTTGCCGACTATCTGTGCGTGGAACGTGCTGCCATGTCCGCGGAGCTGTCGCGCCTGCAAAAGCAGGGACTGCTTACCACAAATAAAAATCACTTTATACTACAGTCTGTACCGGATGATGTAAATGCAGATATTCTATCTTAATCTGTCCGACAAATTTTTACTTCTGATAAAATGCCATTTTCATTTCCGGTAAAATGCTAAAATAAAAGCCTGAAACCACCCGTGCCGCCATGTATTCCAACTCCGCATACATAACATAACCCCTGTGATTTCAGGCTTTTACTATATTTTATTTTGCTATATTTAATTTATATTTTATTTTTACTGTATTTTATCTTTCAAACGGAAATTTCATATTCCAGCCTGCACGGATATCATCAATCAATGACAACGTCTGCAAGGACATCTGCGGGGTGTAGATACCGCTGTGGGTTCTGCCCTCTCTGATACAGTTGGAAGCTTCTCTTATCTGGTACTCAAAGCCATTGATTTCAAACGGGATTTCAATTTCATATTCTTCTCCGTCCGATAAAGAAACCGTCATTGTTTCCGCCTTTTGAAAATCGTCCAGATAAATACTGCCCTTTGTACCGATAACTGCGGCTTTCCGCTGGATATCCAGCCCGATTGCCGTTGTGACAACCGCTTCTGCTCCCTGTCCATTCTCCTGCGAATAATGCAGATGAATCACGCTGAAATCATCTGTGCCAACGTCTGTCATATGGACGTCGCTGGTAAATGAATCGGGATTCTTTCCCATAATCATATTTAAAAAACCGAGGTTATAGATACCGATATCTAACAAGGCGCCACCGCCAAGCTGCGGATTAAACTTGCGCACTTTTCTGTCCCCTTTTGCAACAAATCCATATTCGGAACGGATATAGCGGATTTCTCCTAACTTTCCCTCCTTGATGAGTTCCTGCATTTTCTGTAAAACCGGAAGAAAACGAATCCAGAAACCTTCCATTAAAAACAGACCTTTTTCCTCTGCCAGCGCATAGAGTTCCTGCGCCTGTGCCGCACTGGTTGTAAACGGCTTTTCGCAAAGAACGTGTTTTCCTGCCAGAAGACACATTTTTACATTTTCATAATGCATATTGTTGGGTGTTGCAATGTAGATCACATCGACACTGTCGGACTCCGCCATAGCCTTGTATGAATCAAATACCTCCGGAATCCGGTGCTGTCTTGCAAAATTTTCTGCAGATTCCTTTGTTCTGGAAGCCACTGCCTGTAAGATTTCTCCTTCGTCTGTCATACGATTCACGGTTGACGCAAATTTCTGTGCAATACTGCCTGTTGCCATAATACCCCACTTCATCGTAATCCCTCCGTTTCTCATTTTCTTATTCTCTCATTTTCTTATCTTCCTTCATTCTTCCTCTCAAATTCAACCCCAGTGTACACGCTTTCGTACAATTAATCAAGCAGTAATTGATCCACGGTAACAAAAATGAATCCCTTCGCTTTTAATTCGTCCACAATTTCCAACGCCGCCACCACCGATGAATCATAAATATCATGCAGTAAAATAATATCACCGCATTTTACATTTGCGACAACAGACTTTACAACCTGCCCTGTATTATCCGTATTCCAGTCTTCGGGGTCTACGCTCCACAAAACCGGTGTCATATTAATCTGCATTAAAAGACTGTTGGAATACGAACCGTATGGCGGACGGATATACCGGACAGGTTCGCCTGTAATTTCTTCAATCAGTGTATTGGTCTTCACAATTTCCTCCAGCGCCTGCTTTCCATCCACCTTACTAAGCTGTACATGGGTAAATGTATGATTGCCAATCAGATGCCCCTCCGCATACATTCTCGCCACCAGTTCACGGTTGTCTTCAATTTTTTCACCAACTAAAAAAAACGTCGCTTTTACGCCACGTTCCTTTAGTCCGTCTAATAACTTTTCCGTTGTGCCTTTACCCGGTCCATCGTCAAATGTAATTGCAATCCTGTTCTCATAACAGTCATTTGCAGAAATCGCCGCCGTCTGCTCTGCCTTGCCGCCTACACCGCTGACAATCAACATCAGCAGGACACACAGACAATATACGCCCCAAATACAAAAACGCCGCATCAGTTTTTTCTTCATACCAATCCCCATTCCGCAGGCATTCTAATGCCGGAGAAATCGCGAACTGAATTTATTCAGTTCTGCGATAATCAATCCTGTCTGATTTATATCTATGAAAAACTGTATGCGGTTATTTCTATATTTTTTGCAACATTTTTATTGTACGGATTTATTAATTCTGTCCAAGATATTGATCAAGTAAATCTGACATTTCACTGTAATCTTTCCCCAGTGCAACAGCCAGTTCACCGTAAAGCAGTTTTCTTGCCGTTACTAACATTCTGCTGTCTGCCGACTTCATTTTGCGCAGCTCCTTTGCACGTTCATTTTTAATATCATATAAAAAACGTACCAGGTGCATCAGCTTTTCCGTATCCTGGGATTTTACCATTTCATCATACTGGTTCGGTGTAATCTTCTGATTAAGCAGTTCATCACTTTTACAGTTTCTGGCACGCTCTAAAAATGTCTGTGCCTCCTCTTTTGTGATAATAGTCCGCATAGACACTTTCTTACTGTCCACAGGAGAGTAGATGATGCCTTTATCATCATAAACCGGCTGTAAATAATAATACTTTCCGTCAATACCTTTAATCGGCGGTGCTGCAATGTCTTCTACTTCACACACGCCCACAACACCGTAAAATACTCTGTCGCCAACTTCAAACATACATCCTCTCTCCTTTATCTGATTGAAATAAAGAGCTGCCACACGAAAATCAACGTTTTCGCGCAACAGCTCTGTTCTGACTATATAAAGTAATTTTAGTATAAATCTACTTTACCTGCCACATTACCGTTTGCAACATAATAGCAAGCGTTATCTTCCGGCTTTACATAAAGCTTTAAATCTTCCACTGAAATCTTATCCTCACCGCAGTCCTGCATAACTCTTTCAAGTAATGCCTTTTCATCAATCTGCTTACCATGATACTGGATAAATACTTCCGTAGACGGTTCACTCTTTGCAGCTGTCTTTCTTGTTACTGCTTTTTTCACAGTTTTCTTAACTGCAGCTGCTTTCTTTTCAGCAGGCTTTGTTTCTGTCTTTTTCGCAGCTGTCTTTCTTGCCGCCGTCTTCTTTGCAGGTGCAGCTTCTGCTGCTGTTACCGCTGTTGCAGGCTCTGCTGCTTTTTCTACAGCCTTTTCTGCTGCTTTCACTTCTGCCTTTACCTCAGCTTTTGTTTCTGCAAGTGTTTCTTTAACAGCTTCTTCTTTAACTTCTACTTTCTTTACAGCTTCTTTTGCCTTTTCAGCCACTGCTTCAATAGTTGATTCTGCCTTCTTTGCAACTGTGTTTACTGCATTTTCTTTTGCTGCTGTTGTAGCTCCTGATTTTCCTTTTCCTCTCATAAAACGGACCTCCTCACATTTGATCACACATTTACATTACATTGCACATTCTGCATTGCTTGTTAAGAACTGGCTGATACAGTCTACTGCTGCCTTTTCATCTGTTCCTTTTGCGGAAATGCTTACTTCCATTCCCTTTTTCAAGCCAAATGCCATAATCCCCATAAGACTCTTTGCGTTGATATTTTTTCCTTCGCTTTCAATCTCAATATGGCTTTCAAATTTGCAGGCTGTCTGCACAAGCTCAGCGATTGCATTCTTATGTGTCTTTTCAATGTCTGCTACTTCTACTGTCTGTGTCATAGTTTAACATCCACCTTTAACTTTCATTTACTAATAATTTCATATATTTTAATTCACTTACAAAATATACTCTATTCGGAAGAATAAGTCAACAGATATCCGAATTTTTGGCATTTTTCATAATAAATCAGCTAAAATTTATAAATTCTTATCATGAAATCCCATAGTAAAAAGTTCCCGCATCTGTTCGTCTGCCACAGGCGCTGCTTCATATTCTTTTAAAAGATGCACCATCTGCTTTAAGCCTGCCTCTTCCGTTTTATAATCTGCGGCTTTTTCCAAAAGCTGTTCTTTTAATGCGGCAATATCTTCATATTCTGTTATTTCGGGAAGGCCCAGCTGGGCATTTAAAATTCCCAGCGCATAAGCACATTCATAATTTCCCGTCATGCCTGCATTCTGGAAATTACATTTTATCCGCACTGCATTTTTGGCAAGAACCGGTACCACTGCTGTTCACCCCGCTTATTTGTTTTCATTTAATTCCTTTTTAAATCCGGATACATATTCTTTGACTGCATCCACGGAATAATTGCTTTCTTCTAAAATCCGCAGCAGGTTAGAGCCAACGATTGCACCGTCCACAATATCTTCAAACGGTTCAATATCCTTTGCCGTGCGGATTCCGAAACCGACCATCACCGGAATTGCACTTTCCTTTTTCACTGCTGCCAGATATTCCCGGATATCCTTATGGAAATTGGCACCTTTGCCGGTAACACCCATCTGGGATACGCAGTATACAAAGCCCCTTGCATTTTCAAGAAGCATTGGCACACGCTGCTTTGAAACCGGTGAAACCAGCTGAATCAGAATCGGTGAAGCTTCATTCTTTGCAAGTACTGCCTTTAATTCGCCCTGTTCTTCAAAAGGTAAATCCGGGATAATCAAGCCATCAACACCACACTCGATACAGCGTGTCACAAATGCTTCCAGTCCATAATGATATACTGTATTATAATACATCATGAACACAATTGGAACCTCACATTTTTCCTTGCGGACACCCTCGACCATATCAAAAATCTTTGTAAGCGTTGCGCCCTTCTGGATTGCCTGATATGAGGCATTCTGAATCACCGGGCCGTCTGCTACCGGGTCTGAAAACGGCACGCCGATTTCTAAAATATCCGCACCAGCTTCTTCCTGTGCAAAAATCAGTTTTGCCGTGGTCTGTAAATCCGGCAGTCCTGCCGTTGTATATGTAATAAATGCTTTTTTATTTTCCTGCTTTAATTCTTCTAATCTTTTTTCAATGCGATTCATTATTTGTTAGTCTCCTCTCCGTTTAAATACTTTTCTACTGTATGGACATCTTTATCACCACGGCCTGACAGGCAGACTACAATGATGTCATCTTTTTTCATATTCTTTGCCATCTTAAAAGTATAAGCAAGTGCGTGTGCGCTTTCAATTGCCGGAATAATTCCTTCAAGCTTACAAAGCTCCAGCAGTGCTTCCATTGCTTCCGTATCCGTCACAGACACATATTCTGCCCTGCCTGTATCACGCAGATAAGCGTGTTCCGGTCCGACACCCGGATAATCCAGTCCGGCAGAAATAGAATGAGCCAGTTCAATATTACCGTTATCATCCTGTAACAGATAAGTCTTCATGCCGTGTAACACACCGACCTTGCCCAGTGCCATTGCACTTGCGTGCTTTCCGGTTTCAACACCTAATCCACCTGCTTCCACACCGACAAGACGTACAGACGGTTCATCAATGAAATCGGCAAACATACCAATTGAATTAGAACCGCCGCCGACACAGGCTGTTACCACATCCGGCAGTCTGCCTTCTTTTTCAAGAATCTGCTTTTTAGCTTCTACACTGATAATCTTCTGGAATTCTTTTACCATCTTCGGATACGGATGCGGTCCTACGGCTGAACCGATAATATAGAATGTATCCTCTGCACGCTCTGCCCATGTACGGATAGCTTCATTGGTTGCATCTTTTAAAGTTGAACTTCCGGTTGTAACCGGGCATACCTTTGCACCGAGCATCTCCATACGGAATACATTTAAGCGCTGTCTTTCAATATCTTCCGCACCCATATATACGGTACATTCCATGTTAAATAAAGCTGCGCCGGTTGCTGTTGCAACACCGTGCTGTCCTGCGCCGGTTTCGGCGATAACCTTTGTCTTTCCCATGCGCTTTGCCAGAAGAATCTGTCCGATGACATTATTAATCTTATGCGCGCCGGTATGATTTAAATCTTCTCTCTTTAAATAAATTTTTGTGCCGTACTTTTCAGAAAGACGCTCCGCAAAATAAAGCGGTGTTTCCCTGCCAACATACTCTTTTAAATAATAATTATAATCCGCAATAAATTTCGGGTCTTTAATCGCCTCATCAAATGCTTTTTCCAGTTCGGCCAGTGTGTTCATCAGTGATTCCGATACAAACTGTCCGCCAAATTCTCCATAATATGTGTTACTCATTTTATCCTCCTTCTGCCTGCATGATTACTCAGGATTCCAGGTAATCATGTCTTATAACCTTACATTTTCTACAAATTTTGTGATTTTTTCTGCATCTTTTCCCGCAAATGCCGCACACGGCGAAACGTCTTTTTCCACACCGGAGCTGACATCAACAACGTCCGGTGCTACGGTTTTTACCGCCTGCGCGGCATTTTCAGGTGTTAAGCCACCTGCCAGAAACAGCAGCTTATCCGTTTTTTGTATATTTTTTAACAAATTCCAGTCAAATGTTTTTCCTGCGCCCGGCGAACTGCCGTCAAATAATATGCCCGCCGTTTTTTCATCTGCCAGAACGCTTTCTAACTGCCGCCGGATACTTTCCTTATCTTCCGCCGTTTCTCCTGCCACGTTGACTGCACGGATTACCGGAATCCTCAGCACATCGTGTACCTCATCGGACAATGTTCCGTGAATCTGTATGTAATCAAATCCCAGCCGCATAATCTGTTCTACCTGTTCCTTTGTCGGGGACACCGTCACGGCAACGCTCTTTGATACACCGTATTTTTTGAGTGCCGCAAGGATTTTTTCTGCCTGCTGTAAGGTGACATTGCGTTTGCTTTTTGGAAAAAACAATACCATGCCCGCAAATTCCACCCGGCAGTCCGCAAGCATTTCTGCTTCTTCTTCCCGCGTCAGCCCACAGACCTTTACCTTTGTCTTACCCATTTGCATAAACTTCCTTCCAGTGCTTTGTAAGCGCCCCCGGATTGTCTGATTCCATAAGTGCCGTGCCAATTAAAAATGCATCTGCATGGCTCTGTTTTAATGCTGAAATATCTCCGTCCGTGCTGACACCGCTTTCGGATACCAGCACTTTACCGCGTTCCTTGAAGTCTTTCGGAAGCATGGCTGACAGCTTCTTTGTTGTATCCATGGTCACTTCAAAGGTCTTTAAATTGCGGTTGTTGATTCCGATGATTTCAACATCTAACGCCAGCATTCTCTGCAATTCTGCTTCGTCATGAACCTCACACAATACGTCCAGCCCAAGGCTGTAAGCAAGGTCATACAGTCGTTTAAAGGTTTCATCATCTAAAATCGCGGCAATTAAAAGAATCGCATCTGCGCCGATAACCTTTGCTTCATAGACCTGATATTCTTCAATAATAAAATCCTTGCGGATAACCGGCAGATTTGTCATTTTCCGGATTTGTTCCAGATACGCCGTACTACCGTAAAAATGGTCTTCCTCGGTCAGGCAGGAAATCGCATCAACCGAATCGTTATACTGCAAAATCCGCTCCTTTAAATCCACCTTGATATCCATTGCCCCGTGGCTTGGCGATGCCTTTTTAAACTCACCGATAACAGAAAGACCGTCTTTTTTTAATGCCTTTGCAAATCCCACACTTTCACGTGTACTCTGCAATGCTTTCTGTTTCATTTCTTCTTCGCTGACTGCCGCCTTATGTTCAACCAGCCGTTTTTTCTTATCTTCAACAATTACATCAAGAATCATATTAATCCCCATTCCGCAGGCATTTTTGCCCATTTCCTATGTTGTTTACAAAATTTTCTATCATTCTCTTTCCGTGCTCTGTATAAATGGATTCCGGATGAAACTGCAATCCCACAATCGGATATTCCCGGTGCTTCATTGCCATGATTTCTCCGTCCTGCGTTCTTGCCGTCACCTGTAAGCAGTCCGGCAGGGTATCCTCTATGACTGCAAGTGAATGATAGCGTGCAACTTTGACTGGTTCGTTAATGCCTTCAAAAATACCGTCTGTATCATGTTCTATCAGCGACTGTTTTCCATGACAGATTTTCTTTGCATAAGAAACCGTTGCGCCAAATGCTTCTCCGATACACTGATGTCCCAGACAAATTCCAAGCATCGGCTTCTTTCCCGCAAAATGGCGAATGGTCTCCAGACAGATACCTGCCTCCTTTGGACTTTTCGGTCCCGGCGAAATCACAATGGATTCAGGATTTAAGTCTTCTATTTCTTCTATTGTAATTTTATCGTTTCTGACGACCTTTATATCATTGTTAAATGTACCGATAAACTGATACAAGTTATATGTAAACGAATCATAGTTATCTATCAGTAACATCATAACTTTTCCTCCTCGACCAGTGTCTTTGCCAGTGCCATGACCTTATTACAGCACTCCTGATATTCATTTTCAGGAACAGAATCCGCCACAATTCCCGCACCTGCCTGTAAATAAACTTTTTCACCTTTTTTTATCATGGTACGGATTGTAATGCAGAAATTCATGTTGCCGCCAAAATCCAGATAACCGGTTGCGCCGCCGTATAATCCGCGTCTGACCGTTTCCAGTTCGTCAATAATTTCCATTGCCCTGATTTTCGGTGCACCGCTTAAGGTGCCTGCCGGAAGAAATGAGGATACCAAATCCAGTGGATGATACTCGCCTTTTTTTCTTCCCTCTACCAGTGAAACGATGTGCATAACGTGGGAATACCGCTGGATTCTCATAAATTCGGACACCTTTACCGAACCGATTTGTGCAATTCTTCCCATGTCATTTCTTGCAAGGTCGACCAGCATAACGTGTTCTGCACGCTCTTTTTCATCTGCGAGCAGTTCATGTTCCAATGCCGTATCTTCCTGCGGTGTCTTTCCGCGCTTTCTCGTACCTGCAATCGGACAGGTATAAACTCTGTTATCTGTCTGCTTGACAATCATTTCCGGCGAACTTCCGATAATTTCAAAATCACCGAAATTGTAATAATACAGATACGGTGACGGATTTAATTCCCGCAGTTCCTTATACAGTTCAAAACCGTCCTGTTTGGTCTGAATCGTCCAGCGCTGTGAAAGCACCGTCTGGAAAATGTGTCCTTCTTTGATGTACTGTTTGATTTTTTCAACTTTCCTGCTGTACTGCTCACAGGTATCGGATTTTTTCACGATAATGCCATCATGGACGTGTTTTTTCTCTGCCGCCTTTGGATTTTTTCTTGCCCGCGCAATCAGCTCTTTGGCTTCCTGTTCTGCGCGTTTCTTGCCTTCCGGGCTGTCTTCTTCCAGTATTACCGCTGTAAAGGTTTCTGCTACATGGTCGATTGCCAGAAACTTTGAAGCCAGCATAAGCTGAATGGTTTCAATTCCGATTTCATCTTCATTGTCGTCCGGTAAATCCTCGGTATAGCGGATAAAATCATATCCCAGACTGCCGACCAGTCCACCTGTAAATTCAAGTTCACCGTCTTCTTTTACAATTTCAAATTCACTGTAATATTCTTTTAACCGCTCCAGCGGGTTGCCCCTGCGCACTTCCTTTGTGCCGTCTGCCTTTGTAATTACCAGAGATTCACCGTCTGACTGAATCAGTGCTTCCGGCTCAACACCCATAAAGGTGTATCTTCCGTTTTCCTTGTCATTACTTTCCATAAGAAAGCCTTTCTTTTCTCTGCCAAGGCTTTCATACAGTGCTATCGTAGATTCATCTACGATGCTGACTGTCTTTTTATATGCTTTTAACCGTCTTTTCATCGCCATTCCTCCATAAAAAAAATCCCTTATGCAGCTATTATCACTGCATAAGGGACGAATTATCGTGGTGCCACCCTGTTTTCTCAGATACCAGATTATGTGTTTTCATTTTCCCTGTTACAAATATAGGAAAATAAAAGTCACGGATAGTCTGGCTTTTATTTTTATATTATAGAAATGCTGTCATTTCCGATAAAATAAAAAAAAGCATACCCGAAACCGGATATGCCACCTGTTATCTGACTCATTCCTGATACTGCCTGTGCAATACCCTGCCCCTGTAACGTGAGGTCACGTCATCAGCTACTTACTTAACCATAAAATGTTCACCAATGCATCTCCCAAACCCATTCGTTCCAGCTCTCCACACCGGTTCTCACCGCCACCGGCTCTCTGTAGTGTACCTTCTGAAAGTACTATTTTGTTCATCGACTTTAATTCTTTAATTTGTTAAATTGGTGATATTCTAGCACTATTTATCACATCTGTCAATTCTTTTTCAAGAATTTAGCTATTTTTTAATTTTATACTTTCTATTCGTGTTGGTACCTATAATCTCAATATTGTCCAGTTCCGACAGAATTGCCCTTGTGCGTGAAGCACTTAAACCAATATATGCAGCAATATCATTTGTTTTACCTTCACCATATTGTGTAAGATATTCATATATCTTCGCAATATGATTGCTCGTTTTTCTTCGCTTGTTTTCTTCGCTGATTATCTTCTGTTGGTATTTCAGTTCCATCGACAGTTGATGTTATTTCTCCATCCATAGTGCCACAACGTGCATCCATGATGCTTTCTCTCCCTGTATCGTAGTATAATTTACCATCTATTCTTACCATCGGTATTCTATCCCACATGGCATTTGCTTCTGTCTGTTCTATCACGGTAATTTTATAAACCTCTCCTAATTGTGCAGGATATGATTCCATTATTTCTCCGTTATAGCTAATTTCTACGAAATCTCCAATTTGTAATTCAAGGTTCTCTTCGTTTGATATATAAAACTTATCTGCTGAATCAAGTTCCAAAGAACCATCTACCGGTTTTACTATTATTGAATCATGATTCGTTTCAATTACCGATGCCTGAAATGTTACCATTAGCGGTCTATTATCTGCCGAAGCAAGCATTTCAGTTATACAATTACCTAAAGCAGGCGTTGGTTTATAAATTCCTTGATATGGCTGTTCTACATATTCGATTCCTTTATCTACATAGTAAAAAAGAGTAGTTCCTGCCGCCCCATCACAATTTATATTGATCGTAATAGAATCTTTGTTGACCGGTGCATCATTGATTGATTGCTGACTGGTTGTTTCCATATCCATTAGCATAGATAAAAATTCATCAATAAACTCCGTAGCTTCACCTTCTGTGTTAGGTGATATAGCATATTTGTCACCGTCAGAGACACCAATCGATACAATATCCTCTCTGGCTGGCAATCTAATAGGATTCCCCTGTTCTTTTCTTCCACATGCACATAACATAATTGAAACAAAGTAGCAAAGACAAACAATACTGCATAATTTCTTTTTCATGATCATAATCCTCCCCAAAATATATTTCGTATTATACGTTATCTAAGTGTATATTTCAATGTGTGGGAAATAGCCAGAACGTGTTTTTATGCATTGTGAATGCATGTTTATAGGCTCGTTTTCAGTGGGTACACAATTCCGAAAAGGGAGTAAAATATTAACATTTACTTTCTTTCGATTATTGATAATATCCCAAAACTGCTTTATAAACTTTCCTTTATCTGCCACACTCAGTCCTGTCGTTCTCCATGTTCCATCATTATTCTCTGCAACACCGAGAATAATGACACCGCCATAGCAATTCGCAAACGCAGAATATGTGTCCCACAATGACACTGGTAATCCGCCATTTGCTTTCTTAACTTCTCGACGGTTATCTTCTTTATATGAATCAAATTTTGATATATCAAATATATCTTTCAAGTAGTGTCATCTCCTTTCTAAGCACATAAAACAGCTGTAAAAAAATCTTTTTTGTCCTTTACTGCACCCGTTCCAGCACCTCCGGCAGTTCCCGGATACTCTGGATTTCATAAGCACAATCCTGTACCTCACCGAAGCCGTATGCCGCATAAACAAACGGAATTCCCGCATCAACGGCAGACTGGTAATCCCCCGCGGTATCACCGACATAAATTGGATTTTTAAGATGATTACGCGCTATCAGTATCTTATTACTCTCACCCTTTGACAGGCGGGTTCTTCCCCAGCACTCTGTATCTTCAAAATACTTTTCCATATGATGTGCTTTGATAAATGCTTCGATATATCCGTCCTGACAATTGCTTACAATATAAAGCTTATATTTTTTTTGTAACTGTGCCAGTGTTTCTTCCAGTCCGTTAAATAAAACGCCGCCGCGTTTTTCAAGATAACCATTTTCAAATTCACACAGCTCGTCCATTAATTGATTGCGGACATCTTCTGAAAGCGACGGAAAAAGCTTTGCCGCAATGTCATACATCGGAAGTCCCATACAGCTGTAGAGTTCTTCTTCTGTTACCTCTTTTTTTTCGATATCTTCATGCTTCTGTAATACCAGTCCCCATGCTTCACTGATGGCTTTTGCAGAACTCCAGAGCGTTCCGTCCAAATCAAATAGAATACTGTCAATTTTACTCATCATTTTCTCCCTTACTTCATGTTCTTTTTGCCCAAAAAAATTCTGTTAATTTACTCTTCTGACCCTGAAATCGCAGCTTCCAGTTCATTCAGCATTTTTTCTGCGGCTGCGTCCTGCGTAATATCATAGACAATCGAATAGCAGTCCTTTGCTAACTTATAATCGCCGTCCTTTAATAAAATTTCACCGACCTTATATACAATGCCAATCGTCTGGGAATCCGGTCCCGGCTCAATCTGTTTTTCGTCAAAAAGCTTCTGAATCGCACGGATATCTGTCTGTGGTGTTTCCTGCTGAATTGCCTCGGAAATATACTTTAACTCGCTGTCCGCATTTTCCGTGTGGTAATACACGTTGCTGTACTGGTAGCATGCACGCGCCGTTTCCGGCTCATAACCGGACAGATAATAAAATGCCATATTGCGGTAGTAGCGTGCCATGGTTGCGCGTGTACAGCAGTAACGGTATGCCTGCTTTGTAACCGTCAGATATTTTTCCCGCTGATTCTGATACTTATACACCTCTGCCAGTCCCAGATAGGCGTCTAAATCGACCGGATTCCACGCAATCGCACGCTCATATGCCTTTTTTGCCCCATTGTACTTCTGCATGGAAAGTGCAAGCTGTCCGTATGTGCGGTAATATTCCCCATACGGTATGTCGGTACAGCGCACCTCTGTAGCCGGCTGGAAGTAATACGCAAAAATATAATACTCCATGACGTGATTTAAGCTCATATAAAGCGGCTGACTTTCGCCTGTTCCGTCTTCTGCTGATTTTTCTGCCGCCGGTTTTCCTGCCGGGATTTCCGATGACAGTGTAACATTTCCGTCTTTATCAATCTGCGCCGCCCTTCTTGAAGTATCCGCTTCTTCCAGCGCATCTAAAAGCTCCAGCAGTTTTTCCAGTGCCTTTTCCTTATTTCCGGTTTCAAACTCCTGCTGAAAGCCGGAAAATTCCTGTTTAATCTGTTCTAAATTATGAATGTCCATTTTCTTCACCTGTTTTTCGATTTGTTTTCTTGTTATTTTCTTTCTTTTTCCTCAACCCTGTTAAAACAGCGATACAGCGCGGCTTTACATGTACGGTTTTTCCATCTTTTCCAAGCACAGCACTTCCTTTATCACCGGAGCAGAGTGCCACCTGCCAGTCACATTCGTTATATCCGATTGGCAGTGCCAGTTCGTGTTCTTCCCAGTGCATATTGTATGCAATATAAAGAAATGTATCCGCGTCTGCATTTCCCTGCTGGCATAAATCCTCAATATATGCATACCTGCCGTAATACATCATGCCAATATGACGGTTGTAGCTTTCCATGGTATTATACCATGCACTGCTGCCGTGGCAGGAAATATCGGGATACCCACACGATAAGCTGTCATAGGATAAAAGCTGCTTTGGCATATGCAGAATCTTGTACTGTTTTCTGAATGCAATCAGTTCTTTTGCAAATGCTGTCATTTCCGCCGCCATGCCGCGGCTGTTCCAGCTGACCCACGAAAGTTCGCTGTCCACGCAGTACGGATTGTTATTGCCCGCCTGTGAATTACAGCACTCATCGCCTGCAAGCAGTAACGGTGTGCCTTGCGATAACAGCACCAGCATCAGTGCATTTTTCATCTGCCTAAGGCGCAGATGCTGTATCTTTTTTTTCTTTGAAGGTCCTTCCGTTCCGCAGTTCCAGCTATTGTTAAAATTTTCACCGTCCGCATTGCCTTCGCCGTTTGCCTCGTTGTGCTTTCTGTCGTAGCTGACCAGATCAAACAGCGTAAATCCGTCATGGCTTGTAATATAATTAATATTGGCACTCTGCACCGGATTATAGCGGCTGACATTAACAAAATCGCCAAGCTGGTTTTCATCGCCCTTTAAAAATTTACGTGCCACGTTCATAAATCCGGCATTGTAATTTGCCATGTTTTTATAATGCTTTTTTTCACCGTTCCAGAATACCGTAATCAGCTTTGTCTTTGCTAACAATGCATCCCTTGCCGCTGCATTTAACGCCGCCTCACCGGCAAACAGATGTATTCCGTCAATGTGGTATTCCGTCACCCAGTAGTGCAGGCAGTCTAAAATAAAATCGACCGGCTCGTCCTGAAAATGCATTTCCATAAGAACTTCCATGCCCTCTTTGTGAAATGCTTTTACCATGTCCTTCATCTCTGCCGTATAGTCTGCTTTCTTTCGTCCCGTCCACGCAAACGAAGCCTTCGGCGCAAAATAAAATCCTTTGGTATATCCCCAGTAATTGATTCTGCCCGCTATCGGACCGGATGCATATTTTCCGTATCCGTTGTCATAAAGCTGCGGAAACTTTCCGATTTCGTCAAATTCATACAGCGGCATAAAAAGCACCGCTGTAATGCCCAGTTCCTTTAAATACGGCAGTTTTTCCACCACGCCCGAAAATGTTCCCTTATGGCGCACCTTTGACGTTTTTGAAGCGGTCAGTCCGCGGACACTGCATTTATAAAAAACGCTGTCATGATACGGTATTTCCGGTGCCGTATCGTCTTCCCAGTCATATTTTGAAAGACATACCCGGCTTAAATGCTGCTTGTTTTCATCTTTGCCAAAAACTTCACAGCCTGTAATCGTCTTTGCATACGGATCAATGATTTTCTTCCCGTCCGCCTCATAGCAATACAGATACCTGTCCAGATAAATGCCACTGATATGCACCGAAAAGACATCGCCCGTCTTATAGGCTTCTGTCAGTTCAATCCGGTACTCCGGCTCGTCCGCTTTTGGCGCATACAACAGCAGATCAATTATTTCCGCCGCCGATGCAATCGCAAAATTATAGCCGTCTTTTTGTTTTGTACTCCCCTTTTGCAGCGGATTTCCTTTTTTTATGTTCATAGCTCTCCTCATTTCTACTCTTTCTGCCCCTTTTTTGTATACAATATGCTCATCGCCTTTTTATCCAGCCGGTAAAACCGCATAATAAAAATTGTGACAAACCAGCCAAGAATCGGTATAACACAGTAAAAGAACACGGTCATATATTTTAACTGCGGTGTCAGCGCATCGCCGACCTGCGGAAATACTTTTGCATAACCTGTCATGGAAAGTGCAATGCCCACAAAGCCTGTTCCAAGCGCAGAGAAGGATTTATCAATAAAAGAAAATAACGCACCCATAATGCCCGGAACAAAATGTCCGCTGAGCGTGTATTCATAATCCGTGCAGTCCGCAATCATCGGCACAACAATATTATTGGTAATGGATTTTACGCCGTTTAACAGGGCAAATACCAGTAAAAATGCTATGGTAATCCCGTTAATTTGCACCAGTGAAACCTTTGTCAAATCGGTGCATAACATCATATACATCATGACCACCTGAAATGCAATGGCAAACCATGTGGATACCACCATTGCTTTTTTCTGCCCCACTTTTTTCGCATAACGGATACCCAGATAAATAATGCCTAAATTAGGGATTCCCACAATAACACCGATAATGCCCGCCAGCGGGTAATTGTTCATTAAAATGCCAAACAGCATGACAAGCACCGTGGAGTTACTGTATACCATGGATGCAAATTTATTGGAGGCTGCTGCAATGACCAGCATACGGATTGGCTTGTTGTGTTTCATAATCTGCCAGTAGTCGCGGAAATGAATATTATTTTTCTTTTCATTATCAAGCTGGAAATATCGGCTGTTGTCCTTGCCCCATATCCCAATAACCGCCAGTGCCGTGCAGATACCTGAAAGCACAACCACGGTAATCACAAATTCCTCAAAAAGCGCACGGCTGTTAAAGTTACCGTATTTGCGAATCAGGTAGACCGACACATAAAATGCCGTCAGTCCGTGTGCCAGCATAATAAAGGTCGAATCAAAAAATGTAATCATCGGGCGCTGTTTCACATCATTGGTAATAACAGACTGCCCCGACTTTACAACCGCCGTCTGAAACGTATATCCGATAATGTATACAGAATACACGGCAATAAAATACGGAATTCTAAAGAACGCAGGCACCAGATGAGTCGTAAAAAACAGCACCAGCGAACTGCCCGCAAGCAGGACATATCCTGAAATCATAAATGGACGGAACTTTCCGAAACGTCCGTTGGTTTTATCAATCACATAACCGATAACCGGGTCTGTAACACCGTCAAAGATTCTCATTCCGGTCAGAATAAAAGAAATTACCACAACAGACAGCCCCGCAATTCCGTTTGCATAATATGACACGTAGCCCATCATGGCAAGATACAGATTCGTAGACGTATTATTTAATGAAAATAATGCAATCTGCCACAAATGTGCACGGTTTAATTCAATTACTGCATTTTCTGACTGCATATCCTGCATACTTTATCCTCACATCACTTATTCTGCCACAAAGCTTCTTAATTAACAGTATCCCCTATCTTTGCGGCAGTTTCAAGCATTTTTATAAATTTTTAAGACTTCTGTTTTTATTCCAGACCCTCACCCGAAAATTCGGGGATAAAGCTTTCCTTTGCCGTACCGCCCTCCTGAATAAAGCCATTTACCACGCCTAAACCAATCGCATAATCCACGGCTTTGTCGTATTCCCTGTGGGTAACTTTCCGGTTTAATTCGGGGATATTTTCCACAAACGGCATCGGTGTATACTGGTTCATAATGCTGATATAAATACTGTCACCATATGTTTCATATAAATACCGTATTACTGCTTTTGTATCCTTTAACAGTCCCGGCAGCATCAGGTGCCGCACAATCACGCCGCCTGTCATGATTCCTTCTTCAATTCCGCGCACCGCCGCTTCCTGCTTATCCGTAAACTGCGGTGCCGGGTGCTGGCGCACCATTTCCGCAAGCGCCGCTTTGGTTACGTCAAAATAATCGGGTGCATTGGAATAGCGTTTTGCATATGTAGTATCTGTATATTTAAAATCCGGCAGATATACATCCACAATCCCTTCAAGATTTTTCAGCGTTTCCACGCGCTCATAACCGCTTGTATTGTACACTACGGGAATTTTTAATCCCTGCGCTTTTGCTTTTTTAACTGCCGCAATAATTGGCAGAACATACTGTGTGGGTGTCACCAGATTAATATTATTGGCTTTCTGCTGCTGCAATTTTAAAAAAATCTCCGCCAGATGCGATTCATCAATCTTCTGTCCACGTTTTCCCGCGGCAATTTCGTGATTCTGGCAGAATACGCACCGCAGGGTACAGCCCGTAAAAAATACGGCACCTGAACCGTTTTCTCCCGAAATGCACGGTTCTTCCCACATATGCAGAGCCGCCCTTGCCGCGTAAATATCCCACGGCATCCGGCAGACTCCTTCCTGTTTTTCCCTGTCCGCATTACATTTGCGCGGACACAAATTACATTTCATCTTTTCTCCGTTTTACATTAAATTTTCGCATTAAAATTAAAAAAGTCTCAATCAGCCATTAGCGACCTTAATTTCTCAAGCGCCGCACTGATTCCGCCGACTTCGTCAATCAACCCCTGCCGGACCGCTTCTTTCCCGACCAGAATGGTTCCTAAATCCTTGGTAAGCATTCCGGTATTTATCATCATCTGTTCCAGTTTTTCCTTTTCGACACGTGAATGTCCGGCTATAAAATGCACAATTCTGTCCTGAATCAGCTGAAAATAGTCGAATGTCTGCGGCGCACCGATAATCGTTCCGTTCATGCGCACCGGATGGACAATCATCGTTGCCGTCGGCGCAATAAAGGAATAATCTGTGCTGACTGCAAGCGGCACTCCGATACTGTGTGAATCGCCAAGCACCAGTGAAACGCTCGGTGTCTTCATAGATGCAATCATCTCCGCAAGTGCCAGTCCTGCACTCACGTCCCCGCCAACCGTATTGATTAAAAACAGTACACCGCCGATTTTGGCACTGTCTTCAATTGATGCAAGCTGCGGTAAAATATGCTCGTACTTTGTCGTTTTGCTCGCCGCCGGAAGGACGTCATGCCCTTCAATCTCGCCGATAATCGTCATCAGCTGGATTTTACCGTTGTGTTCGTCTTCTCCTAAAAGTACCTGTCCATAGCTTTCTATTTTTTTATCCTTCTGCTCCTCTTTTTCCTGTTTTTCCGCCATAATTCCTCGTTTCCGCTGTGTTACAGCTTTTTTATTTCTTATTTTGTAACGGACAGCGAAATTTATTTATAGCGATTTTTGGGAATTAGGCTTGACAGCAAAATCATTTTGTACTATAGTAACAAGGTAAATGCTTCTGTGGCTCAGTTGGTAGAGCAACGCATTCGTAATGCGTGGGTCGTGGGTTCGAGTCCCATCGGAAGCTTTTTTATTTTACCCATTTTCAATTTTTTGAAGAAATCTTTTCTTCATTTCTTTTAAAAGTCCCTCAGCCCTTTGTTCAACCGGCTGATTTTCCACTGAAACGGCATGATTGATATCTGTACTGCTGCTATTGGCATCACTGTTCTGTGGTATATTCCCGAATGGAATAAATCCACCTGCCATATGCTCATGCCCGCCGCCGTTTCCAATGCCTTTTAATGCTTCATTAGTAAGCTTACCCGCATTGCACCACGGCGCACTGCTTCTCACTGACAGCTTTATGCCATCCTCCCGGTAAGACGATACAATAACCACATCGACTTCATCCAGCGCCAATATAAAATCCGAAATGGATGCTGTCAGTGCCTCATGGCAGTCTACACCGGTATTGGCAAAGCAGACACGGTTCACATTTTCAATCGTATCTATTGCATTGGCATAGGCGCGCAAATCCTTCATGTGCAGGACACTCGTATCCAGCTTTTGCAAAAGTGCATGCTCCGCTAACGGAAAGAGCCGGTAAAACATTTCCAGATCCAGCGGACTCACCCCTCTTGTCATATTGGCAGTATCCACCTTTATTCCGTATAACAGTGCCGTAGCCGTGCGTTTATCAACCGGTATCCCACTTTCCATAAAGTATCCGGCGATAATAGATGCACACGCACCAACCTCCACACGGATATCCGAATAACGATAATCCTGATTTTCATAGGTCGGATGATGGTCAATGCAGAGAATTTCGTTGCCCTGCATATCTATGACATTCGCGTTGCCCTTTTGGGAATCCACCAGAATAATCTCGGATTCTGCGGACATATCCGTAATTTCCTCCTGCTCAACAATGTCAATTGCAAGCAGCTGTGCCATCTTTGCCGTAATCGTATCGTCAATTCTTCCTTTATAACAAATCGTTGTCCCAATTCCCTTTTTTTCAAGCAGTACCTTTAACCCGTATGCACTTGCAATCGCATCGGGGTCCGGGAAGTTATGTGTCTGTATAAAAATGTGTTTATCATGAATACATTCTAAAATGTGTTCCAAATGCTGCATATTTTATCCCTCATATTTCTCTTTATTTTATGCGTTCTATCGTAAATATGATTTTCCTTATATAGTATATCTATTCTTTGCGCGATTTGCAATTGCATTTGACACCGTATGCCCTATTTTACCATAAAATATATCAAAAGGATTGGAGGCTGCTTTATGAATCCAGTTTTAACCCTTGACCATGTATCTTATTCATACCATACGCCCTCCGGGGAAACACCTGCATTAAAAGATGTTTCTTTTTCTGTCCGGCCCGGCAGCTTCACCTCGATTGCCGGTCCTTCCGGCTGCGGAAAATCCACACTGCTTTCCTTAATTGCCGGATTAATCGCACCCGAAAAGGGCTGTATCCGCTTTTATAAAAGTGATGCAATGCCTGCCGCTGCCCGGATTGGCTATATGCTCCAGCACGATACTCTTTTAGAGTGGCGTACCATTTATAAAAATATTCTGCTTGGTCTTGAAGTAACCCACCAGTGTACGGAACAGAAAAAAAGACTTGCCGCCGATATGATGCATGACTACGGACTTGCTTCCTTTAAAAATGCCCATCCTTCTGAGCTTTCCGGCGGCATGCGCCAGCGGGCGGCACTGATCCGCACCCTTGTTTTAGAACCGGACATTCTGCTTTTAGACGAACCGTTTTCCGCATTGGATTATCAGACAAGACTGGAAGTAAGCGACGATATTTTCCGCATTATCAAGGAACAGGAAAAAACGGCACTTTTAGTCACGCATGACATTTCCGAAGCGATTGCCATGGGTGAACAGGTGATTGTTTTATCCAGCCGTCCTGCCGGTATCAAAAATGTTTTTGACATTCACCTCTCCGTGGATAAGCGCACACCGTTTTCCTCACGGACTGCCCCTGAATTTTCTGCTTATTTTCATCAAATCTGGAAGGAGTTGTCATAATGTCTGCCATTCAAATGCATTATCTTAAACAAATGAAACGGTTAAAATACAAAATTACTTTGGCAAGGATTCTGCTTTTTGCCGGTTTTATCACACTTTGGGAAGTGGCTGCATACGCAGGCTGGATTGATGATTTTATTTTCAGCAGTCCGTCCCGCATTATAAAAACCCTGTTTGCAATGATTTCTGACGGCAGTATTTTTTACCACACTGCCGTTACCGTAGCCGAAACCGGTATCAGTTTTGCACTAATTGTACTGCTCGGTGTCGGCACTGCCATTTTACTCTGGAGCAGCAAAACGATATCTGCCGTATTAGAACCGTATCTTGTGCTGCTGAACAGCCTTCCAAAATCTGCCCTTGCGCCTATGATTATCGTGTGGCTCGGCAATAATGCCAAAGCCATTATTGTCACCGCCATTTCCGTCGGCGTATTCGGAACAATTTTAAATATTTACACCAGCTTTACAGAAACCGATTCCGACAAAATCCTGCTGATTCAGACTTTGGGCGGCTCAAGAAAAAACATTTTAACCAAAGTCGTCCTGCCCGCTTCATTAAAGACAATTATCAGCAACATGAAGGTCAACATCGGTCTGTCGCTTGTGGGTGTGATTATCGGTGAATTTCTCGCTGCCAAAGCCGGACTTGGCTACTTAATTATTTACGGCAGCCAGGTTTTTAAAATGGACTGGGTCGCAATGTCTATCGTCATTTTGTGTATCCTGTCCGTGATTCTTTTTAAAATCGTTGACTTCATTGAAAAAATTGTTTTATAATAGTTAAAATACAATATCAAAAACGGAGGAATTATGCTCTCACTTACTATAAAAGATACGAAAAATTTTATGTCACAGCTTCTTATTAAAGAAGCATTTGACGGGCTGTTTTTATCCGAAGCCGTGATAAAAACAGCCAATTCCTATACCATCAGCGGTGAACTCAACAAAGATTTCTTTTCCGAAGAAGAATGGAATGAACTTCCCGAAAAGTCCTATTCGCGATGGTCTTCTGTCAAGCCATTCTGCTTCCGGCTCATCAAAGGCAGTAAGGTCCCTTCCTATATGAAAATGGTCTTTCTGCTCCCGCCGGAACAGGTTACAAAGCTGCTGTCCGACAATCAGACTGCACTGACACCCGATGACATTAACGGACTGTTTTTAAATATCAAATATCAGGACGGTGCCGTTTCCGTCGTTACCGGCACGTCTATCAAAGTTTTTTCACTTGATAAAACCCTTGAACACAGCTTTGATGCCTTTGCAAAGGACTTTTTATTTTCCCATGGCATGGACTTTGAAGAAGTCTGAACCCGCCAGTTCATGATTTTTTTAGAATTAGCGCAAATGCACTGATTTTGCGGGCTTCCACTATTCTTATTAGCACTCAAAATGAATGAGTGCTAATTTCTTCTTGACTTTCCATTTTGCTTGTATTAAATTACATCTTAACAGATTATTTTATGAATGAAATGAAAAGAGGTAATGATACAATGGCAAATGAACATGGTAATTTATCAATTAACAGTCAGAATATTTTCCCAATCATTAAAAAATGGATGTATTCCGACCACGATATTTTTTACAGAGAATTAATTTCAAACGGCTGTGATGCCATTACTAAATTAAAGAAGCTGGATTTAATCGGCGAATATGAAGCACCGGACGATATTGAATATAAGATTCAGGTCAAGGTAAGCCCTGAAAAGAAGACAATTCAGATTATTGATAACGGTATCGGTATGACAAAGGAAGAAGTCAACGAATATATCAATCAGATCGCTTTTTCCGGCGCAGAAGCATTTCTTGAAAAATACAAGGATAAGACCAACGAAGACCAGATCATCGGTCACTTCGGTCTTGGCTTCTACTCTGCTTTCATGGTTGCCGACAAGGTAACGATTGATACGCTTTCTTTCAAGGACGGCGCTTCTGCTGTTCACTGGGAATGTGACGGCGGCACGGAATATGATATGCAGGATACCACTAAGGAAGAACCGGGTACTGCTATCACTTTATATCTGAACGAAGACAGCTATGAATTTGCAAACGAATACAAGGCACGCGAAGTCATCGAAAAGTACTGCTCATTTATGCCAATTCCGATTTTCCTTGAAAATGAAGATGCCGGCGAGCAGACCGAGGAAATCCCGGAAGAAGAAGTAACAGAAAAAGATAAGGTGCTTGATACCTTTATCAAAGATGCCGTTACCGAAGAAGTGGAAAAAGAAGACGGTACAAAAGAAACCGTTGAAAAAGTTCCCGCAAAGAAAATGGCAAAAATCGTAAAACGCCCTGTTGCATTAAACGATATTCATCCGCTTTGGACAAAGCATCCAAACGAATGTACCGATGAGGAATACAAGGAATTTTACCGCACTGTATTTAAGGATTACAAGGAACCGCTGTTCTGGATTCATCTGAATATGGATTACCCGTTTAACTTAAAAGGTATCCTCTACTTCCCGAAAATCAATACGGAGTATGAAAGCATCGAAGGTACTATTAAGCTGTACAACAATCAGGTATTCGTTGCCGATAATATCAAAGAGGTCATTCCTGAATTCTTACTGCTGTTAAAGGGTGTTATTGACTGCCCTGACCTGCCATTAAATGTATCCAGAAGTGCCTTACAGAATGACGGTTTTGTTAAAAAGATTTCAGAATACATTACAAAGAAGGTCGGCGATAAGCTGTCCGGCATGTATAAGACCGACAAGGAAAATTACGAAAAATACTGGGATGACATCAACCCATTTATTAAATTCGGCTGCTTAAAGGACGAAAAATTCTATGAAAAGATGAAGGATTTCATCATTTTCAAGAACTTAGACGGCAAGTACCTTACACTTCAGGAATGTCTGGACGAAAACAAGGAACACCACGAAAATACAGTCTTCTACGTTACAGATGAAACCGAACAGAGCCAGTATATCAATATGTTTAAGGAAGAAGGCATTGACGCTGTTATCCTGACACACAATATTGACCAGCCGTTTGTTACACACTTGGAGGGCAAGAACGAAAACTTAAAATTCCAGCGTATAGATGCAGACCTTTCTGACAGCTTTAAGGAAGAAACAAGCGAAGACGAATTAAAAGAGCTTACAGAAACACTTTCCGATGTCTTTAAGAAGGCTTTAAACAACGATAAGTTAAATATCAAGGTCGAAAAGCTCAAAAACGCTTCTATTTCTTCCATGATTACGCTCTCCGAACAGGACAGACGTATGCAGGATATGATGAAGATGTACAATATGTACGGCATGGATCCGTCTATGTTCGGTGCAAACGGACAGACACTCGTATTAAATGCCAACAATGATCTGGTTAAATATATCGTTGACCATAAAGACGGTGAGAACACTCCTGTTTTCTGTGAACAGCTCTACGACTTAGCATTACTGAGCCACGCACCGCTGACACCGGAGCAGATGACAAACTTCATCGCAAGAAGCAACAAAATTATGGAACTGCTTGCCAAATAATATATTTTGAAGTATTATTATAGGTAATCAGGTAAATTGCCGCATTCGGATTTTCCCGATGCGGCAGTTTTTCTGTAATCCATTGCAATTGAGGAGGAAAATATGTCATCATACGATAATAGATACAATGACATCGATGACGAACCGGATTTTGATTACGTCAATGATGATTACGGCTTTGATATGGACGATGATAAAGAACCGTCTGCCCGTACTTCTACCGGAGCTTCCAAAAATCACAAAAAGAAAAAGGCTTCAAAACCGGTAACAATCTGGTCAGAAATTTTCAGTTATATTAAAATTTTAGCTGCTGCTGTGATTATTGCATTTGTATTTACACAGTATATTATTGTCAACGCAGAAGTTCCTACCGGTTCTATGAAAAATACAATTATGGAGCATGACCGTTTAATCGGTTTTCGTCTTGCCTATTTATTTGATGAGCCGGAACGCGGCGATGTCGTGATTTTTAAGTATCCTGATAATGAAGAACAAAATTATGTCAAAAGAATTATCGGCACACCCGGTGATGTTGTCCAGATTAAAAGCGGACATGTTTATGTAAACGGTGAAGAACTTTCAGAAGACTATTTAAAAGAACCGATGGCAGAATCTGAAACGGAAGAAACGTATGTTGTCCCGGAAGGCCACTATTTTATGATGGGCGACAACCGCAACTCCTCTCTTGATTCGCGCTACTGGAAAAACACTTACGTTGCGAAAGATAAGATTCTTGCCAAAGTCATTTTCCGGTATTACGACGGTTTCAACGGAAAAATTGATTTTAGCCTGATTCATTAAACGGCTTTACGCGATAAATTTTAAAAATTACATAAGAATGAAAAAATATGCATTCAATTGTTGAATTATCACTTTTGATTTGCATATTTTTTTATTGCTCCGGCCATACTAATTCATGCAACGCAAAAACAAAATGCAAAACAAAATGCAAAACAAAATGCAAAACAAGGAGGATTGTATGGCTCAATTAGATTGTAATGTTAAAAGCTGCTGCCACAATGAGGATAACTGCTGCTGTTTAAGTTCTATCGAGGTGAATGGCTCTAATGCCTGCAACTGTGAAGACACCTGCTGCGGAAGTTATTTCGAGGACAAGTCCGGTGAGAAAAACAGCGCCCAGACACCGCATGTTTCCTTATCAATTGCATGTCAGGCAACCAACTGCATGTATAACGATGATAAGGTCTGTCACGCTGACCATGTCGATATTTCCGGTATCCGCGCAACAGCCGCTCACGAAACCGTCTGCGCAACTTTTCAGGAAAAGTAGGAAAATATCTGCAAAATGTAGATTTATATGAGGGGAATTTTTTATGAAGAATTTTTTTATGGTGGGCTTTGGCATATGTTATGTATGTTTTAAAATTTTTGCATTAAATCGCAAAGCCGGACACACCGTTTAAAAGAGCAGGCAGCTATCCGATATTGTTTTGATAAATGATATCGGACAGTCTGCCTCTATACGCTGTGATAGCTGTTGTAATTCTATATTTAACGCAGGTGCTGCATACATCACATACGGCAGAAACCCGCAGACATTGTTATTCGAATGTATAAATCTCACACTTCCGGTTCACCAGTCCATTTTTAAAGACCAGCACATGCTCCTTATATGTGATTGAATCCTTGGCATACATAAACGGTTCTTCCCTGTAAAGCAGACACGCCTGTCCTTTTTGTAAAAATGAATTCATGGCATTTTCTGCTTTCTGATGAACCTTTTTATAATGCTGTTTCTCCTGCTCTTTAAAGGTTCTTTGCGGATAGCCTGCCGAAATTGCTCTCATATCCGCAATGATTTTATCCACGAACCGACTGTGTGCCTTTTTATGAAACATTCTGGCAAGCACATTACACTGAAAAGCCGTCGGTTTTCTTTGATAATGTTCAAGCTTTACAGACATCTTCTTATCGCCGACATTCTCTGCTGTTTCAATCAGATACCGGACTGCTTCCGGATAAACAGAATCCGGATATGGCACATAATACTGCTCCGGCACCGACCTGAATTTCTTAATCGGCGGGAAGTCCGCAAGCTGCATAAAAATCAATTCCTGCTCTGTGCAAAAATCTTTTCCCAGATAACGATACTTATCCCGGATATCCGCGAACTGATATTCCAGCTGGCGCAAATACTCATATCCTTTCACCCAGAAATGTCCCATGCAGCCGTAATCAAAACAGGTTGTCTGCATATGCAGATTGGTAAAACGGATTGTAAACCGGTTCTCTCCGCTCTGATTGACTATCAGCATATATCCGTTATCATCATGGACAATACTTGCCGTCTGTTCACATTCAAGCTCTTTGTATGAGCCGGTCATGACAGATTGTTCAAAAACAAAATAGCTTTCAACCGCATCATTCATCAGATAGGCGGCATAAATATCTTTTTTGCCTTCCATGTGAATCGGTTCAAATACACTCAGTTCAAAAACCTGAGCCAGCTTAAAAAATTCTTCCGGCATATCTTTTGTCAATCCGTCCAGACAATTCTTATACTGTTCTATGTTATCCGTCATCTTTTCTCTCCCGGTTTGCTGCTCATTCATTTACTTTGCCTTCTTCTCTCTCCGTATAAAAAGACAGACACATAAAACGGCAAAAACCACTGTTGCAGCTATCAGCACCGGCCATACAGGGATTGGACAGACACTTGCCCCTATAAGTTTCAGTCCCTGATAGAGAGTATATACCCCAAATACAGAGAATATTACGAATGCAAGTGTATTGAGCAGTCCGTCCGGAGTCTTGCTCTTTAAAAGGTAGCCGACTAACATACCAAGAATATCTGCTGCGAAAAGTCCGAGTGAACAGCCAATCCACACAATAAACGCTGCGCTCATCCCTTCATTTGCACCAAAGGTTATAGCCGTAAGCTGTGTCTTATCACCAAGTTCTGCTACAAAAAATGTACAGAAAACCGCAAGCGGTGCAAACTTAATTTTTGTTTTGCCCCCTTCTTCTTCCTCATCGTCATCATCACCGGCAATCGTTGATGTGGCAAAATAAAGAAATGCAAGTGCTGCAATTGTCTTTATGAGCCAGTCCGGAATAAATTCACTGATCAGCCCGCCTGCAAGAACTGCCAGACCGTTTAATACAAGAATTGCGGCAGCTGTTCCTAATATAATATCTCTTAACTTATATTTAGAAGTAAGCGCAATAAGCATCAGCTGGGTTTTATCTCCCATTTCCGCTATAAATTCAGTAAAAAATACTTTTAAAAATAGCAGCATTTGTATGCTATCTCCTTTATCTTATTATGATGTAAACTGCATATGCTGCGTAAAATGCAACCATGCAGATTCCTTCGACTCTTCCGATTTTCTTTTTTGTCCCTGCAAATATCCATACACACACCGTAAATACAATCAGCACGCATAAATCAATAATATTTTCCGTGATGATGCTCACCGGGCTGATTGCCGAAGCAATGCCAAGTACCATAAGGATGTTAAATACATTTGAACCAATCGCATTTCCAAGCGCCATATCGACTTCATCCTTTTTGGCAGCAACGATTGAGGTTACAAGTTCAGGAAGGGATGTTCCTATTGAAACGATTGTAAGTCCAATCAGTGTCTGGCTCATTCCCAGATCACCGGCTATTCTCGCCGCAGCATCAACGGTTATATCACCGCCGACCGCAATGGCCGCCGCACCGCCAACGATGAAAAGAATACTAAGCGGCACTGAAATCAGTTTGATGTCTTCATCTAAACCGCCCTCTATCTCAACTTTCCTGCCTTCCCTGCTTGCTTTTAATGCAATTTTAATCATATAAAAAATATAGCCTGCAAAGAATCCCAATAATATTACGCCGTCAAGATGTCCGAGTGTCATGCCGGATTTGTCGCCCAGTCCGATAATTCCTAAAAGCATTAAAAGCGCTGCACATATGAGTGAAAGCGGAATATCCCGTTTTATGGTTTCTTTTGCAACATTGACTGTTGCCAATACTGCACACACACCAATTACAACCATCAGGTTAAATATATTGGAACCGACTACATTACTGACCGCAAGCTCATTATTGCCTATAAGTGATGCTGATACACTAACCGCTGTTTCCGGAAGTGATGTTCCCATTGCGACAATTGTAAGTCCGATAATGATAGACGGAACATGCAGTCTTTTTGCTACACTTGAACTTCCCTCTACGAAAAAGTCCGCTCCTTTAATCAGCAGTACAAAGCCTATTACGAGAAATGCAAGTACAAGCGCAAATGGGGCATTGTTAATAAATTTTTCCATATTTTCCTCCTTTTTTCCATAACCGTGTGCCAGCCGAAATCTCTGCTCTTATAAGTATATCCGGCAGATAAAAAAAGACTCATGTATATCAATGCCCGCCCGTATATAACACATAAGCTGTTCACCGATATACATGAGTCTCATTATTTAAGATTTGCCAGATTATACTCTTTAATATAATCAGGATGTTGACAAATCACACTTTCGCGCTAACTACTCCCTCATGGAATATTAAGTTACCTGATAAAGATTATCAAATACATTGAGGTTTGTCAATAAAAATTCGACATTTTTCGCACAAACTATTTTTCCCCAATGTTATATCACCACTCCATTGCAGTGATCAATTTCATGTTGAATTATCTGTGCCGTAAATCCGCTATACTTTCCATGCTGCGGTTTAAAGCTGCTGTCAAGGTAATCCACCTCTATTTCTTCATATCTCACACAGGCTCTGACTCCATCCAGCGATAAACAGCCTTCTTCCGTCTTATACTCGCCGGACTTTTGGGTTATAACGGGATTTACCATTGCAAACTGGAACGGACCTGCCGCCACTACAATGACTGATTTATTCACGCCTATCATATTGGCTGCCATTCCGACACATATTTCCCTGTTGGCTCTTAACGTATCAATCAAATCCGTCACAACCTGTTTGTCTGCTTCTGTCGCAGGCTGTGCTTTTCTTGCAAATATATGTTTCCCTTTTACAATTTTTTGAACCATATTTCTACCTTCTATTCCTTACATTTCTTTAAATTTTTTGACCTATCACGACTTTCATTACCAAAAGAACAGGCACTTTTAATAAAACTTCGCTATCTCCGAAACGCTCTTTCTTTTAGGCATCTGCACGTCCTTTGCACCATATCCGACCGCAATCACAGATACTACCTGCTCATTTTCCGGCACATCAAGGAAATTTCTTATTGCTTCACCGTCACGAATTCCCATAATCAGTGTATCAAGCCCCAGTTCTTTCGCTTTAAGCACGAAATTTTCATTTTGCAGACCAAGGTCATAGTAGCCCCAGCCATTGCCACATTCATTAACCGGCTCACCGGATAATCTGTCAAATCCAACGCAGCCTTTTACAAATGTTGCTACAACAAGTGCCGCTCCCTCGGCATTCTTCTGATTAAATTCCGGCAGACACTTCTGTCTGAATTCTTCAATTTTTTCATCTGATAAAATGCAGTAATATCTTGATGTCTGTAAATTCTTCCATGAAGGAGCCAGTATCGCCGCATTGATAATTGTTTCAACCTGCTCCTTTGTAACCTTTTTTGCCGCATCGTAATTTCTCATACTTCTTCTGTTATTTAATACATTTTGTAATTCCATAATGTTCTCCATTTCTAATACTCTTTATCAATACTGCCTTCTATTCCATAAATTTTCTTAAATCTTTCGATATCTGCCGCCGTTTTCACAAGCATAATATCTTCTATCTTTCCGGTATGAATATCCTTAAACCCAGCCACCTGCTCACCTGTGCATATACTGGTTTTAATTACAGGTTTCATACGCTCTTTATCATATGAATACGTTTTTGCTTTCTTTTTAAATAAACCCATATGCTTTATCACTCACATTCTATGTACATTTTTGTCCCAGAAACTAAGAAGCCGATACTATCCGCTGTAAAAATGCTTCCATAATATCTAAAACTTTATCGCTGAAAAATTCACTTCCGCCGTGGTCCGCACCTTCTAGCATATATAACTGTACCTCTTTATGATATTTCTTTAACGCCTCATACACAACCACACTGACTTTTGGATGAATAGTACGGTCTTTTGTTCCGTGAAACATTAATACCGGCGGCAGTGAAACATTTTCACTGATATTACACTCCACCGACATTTTCCTGCAAAGTTCAGGATTATGGTGCAAATATCTCCGCCAACATACATCTGATTCACATCTGCCTTGTATTCTTTAGCGTGCAGCTTTACATATCTTATCGCATTTCTTGTATCTACAGCCTGTGCCGGAAAAGGCGCAATCCCGGAATGACGATACCCAACAACCGCAATCACATAGCCCCTTTCTGACAGCCTTGCAAGCAGTCCAAACTTTGCATTAATATTCTGCTTCATCCATGCCGAACCCTGCACATACACGATACAAGGATATGTTTCATCACTTTCTTTAGTGTTT
Source organism: Lachnospira intestinalis (assembly GCF_040095895.1). Lineage (NCBI taxonomy): Bacteria > Bacillati > Bacillota > Clostridia > Lachnospirales > Lachnospiraceae > Lachnospira > Lachnospira intestinalis. The sequence goes on along the minus strand of NZ_JBBMFS010000001.1, from coordinate 320,135 downwards.
CTCGTCTGCGGTGTGATAATCTGCAAATGCAGTGTCGTGCCATCTATATGCGCATATTCCACATTTGAATGTTTCTTTAATGCCTCTATCGGTATTTTCTTTATCTGCGCATGTTCATTATATGTATCAGAAAACGGTTCTATCAATTCAGCTTTTCCCATAACCTGTATGCTTTTCAGACTGCCAAATCCATCATACTTATCGTAAATGGCAAGACATACATTTTCGTTTTTCTCCAGACCGATAAATTTCTGTCCGCCTTTTCAAATTGCTCATGTGTCATAAAAACGCCTCCATTTCCCAGCAATTTTATCCTATATTATTAAAAATTTCTATATATATTATTGTAAGCTGTTTTGTTTAAATTTGCAATCTGGCTCTGCATATTAAAACGCCAGACGATCCGCATTAAATACAAAATCAATTCCTAACTGCTTATGAACTCTTTTTCCTAAGATATAAAAAAAGTTACTCTGACAAATAATCATCAGAATAACTTTCTCTTATTATTTAGTAAACTGGAAATTAAAATTTACTATATTCTTAATCAAATTCCCAAATTTCTGTCATTGGCACATCATTTTCGTTGCAATAATCAATTCCTAATTTTTTATAATCAGAAACATTTGTAATCTCTCGTTCATATTTTTCACTTAATGACCCGTTTGCAATTTTCTCAAGTTCATCACGTACATTCCTTCTTTCTTCTTTTTGTAATTCAAGAATTGCATTATATGGTTTATCCCCTGATTGTAAATATCCAAAAAATTGTCTTTCAAAATCTGGGATATTCACTATAACTTTGCCATTTAAACCCTTATTAGCCTCCTCAATTATTTTTTCATTAATTGTCCACATTGAATTTTTTATAAATTTACCATCTCTTTTGGATTTAGGTGTATCTAAATCATGAACAGCAATATATTCCACTCCAAAATGATTCAGTATTTTTTCAAACATTGGAATATTCGCTTTTCCCCTGCAATTTATTATCGTTACCCTTTCTTCCTTTACCTGAGAAAATGTCACTTGTTCTGTATCCCCTTCAACTAATATAACTTTATTAGCAAAGAAAAATTCATTTATTGTCGGGTGACAATTTCTTATCATCTGAAGACGTTCTCTTTCTTTATCTGAAAACTGTGCTTTCTCTGTCGAGAAAATTTTTGTTGCCCCCTCATTTTTTTCAACGCGAATAATTGTTGTATGTGGTTTTGAAACATCAATAAAAATAGGGGAGTGTGTAGTAATCATTACCTGCCAATTATCCAATTCCGCAATTTTATACAAAGCCTCTCTTGCTAAACGTACAGCTGGTGGATGTAAAAATGATTCTGGTTCTTCAACCAATAACATTTTAGGCTTTTCGCTCTCTATTGTACTTCTGCCAGATTTCATTTTCCCCGTATCTGCCAATGCCTCTATTGCAGACCACAAAAAAGCTCTCTGTAGTCCACTTCCCTGATTTGCTAAAGGATAATATTTTCCATCATTCCCAGCTACATTCAGATGAGTTCCTGTCGCTAATATTTTATCAACCTCTATTTTGTCAGCTTGTGGTGCTATATCTACATTATGTTCCGGAAATACTTCATTTAAGTTTTTTTGTAATCTGCTTGTTGTTTTATTCAATTCTTCAGCTATTTGTTTCTTTACCTCATTAGCTAAATCATTAACCTGATCCAATAATTTTGCTACTTTTGATTGATCATTTTTTACATTTTCCTTTACTGCCGATGTTAATAATTCGACAATCTTATTTTCTAACTGAATCGAATCATCAAACGGACTTATTTTTAATGGAACCGGTATACAACTGGCAATTTTGGAATCCCAGCCTCCCATTCCACCTTTTTCCCACTTACCTTCTTTATCATACCATGAATATTTTTCGCCTTTTACTCCACTTTTCTCCCATCTCCATTTGTATTTAATAACATCTTGTTTATCATTATTCTTATAAATCCATTTTTCACCTATCTGCTGCTTATCTTCATTTGTAATTTCACCAAACACCCCTGCTATTTCTACCGGATTATTTTCATTATTTTGATAAAAATCATCAATTTTTAATATTGTACCTGAATTTGCAAACATTTCATATGCTCTTATTGATGTTGTTTTTCCAACATTATTAGGTCCGATTAAAACAACAATGTCATCAATTTTAATTGTAATTCCATTTTCATCTATACAACCAAAATTTTTAATTTGAAGTTCTATTAATTTCATCTTTTACCTCCGTTCTTTACTCCATTTACCATGTCTGCTTTTGTTTAAACCTATTTTTACTATACCCCTTTTTAATCCCCCTCTAAATTTTGCTGCCGAATCCTATATTTTCCATACTTAAATTCTTAATTTTACCTATTTTTACCTTTTTAACCATAAAATCCTGCAATTTAACATTTCATTTAAAAAGGACAGGCACTTCTGCACCTGTCCTCCAATCCAGAAATCTTAAATTTTATACCCCCGAATATGCCGAAAACCCTGCATCTATCGGCAGTACAACGCCGGTAACGGCGCTTGCCGCACGGTCATCACACAAAAAGAATACGCCGCCTAACAGCTCATTGCTTTCTACAAACCGCCCTGCCGGCGTTCCCGCTAAAATCTTTTGTGAACGGGCTGTCGGCTGTCCGTTTTCGTCAAATAAAAGTGCGCGGTTCTGATTGGACACTAAAAATCCGGGCGCAATGGCATTGCAGCGGATTTTGCTTCCCGCAAAATGTGTGGCAAGCCACTGGGTAAAATTGCTGACCGCCGCTTTCGCGCCTGAATATGCCGGAATTTTGGTCAGCGGTATATACGCATTCATCGAAGAAATATTTAAAATATTTCCCGACTGCTTCTCTACCATATCCTGCGCAAAAATCTGTGTCGGAATCAACGTTCCCTGAAAATTCAGCCGGAATACAAAATCCACCCCTTCCGTATCCAAATCAAAAAACGTGGTCTGTCCTGCTTTGGCTTCATGCTGGTATTCATTATCGGTTGTTGCGCGCTTGTTATTGCCGCCTGCACCGTTAATGAGAATATCACATTTTCCCAAATCCTCTAAAATGCGGGCATGTACCGCTTTTACCTGCTCTGCTTCCAACACATTTGCCGCATATCCCTCACATACAAATCCTTCATTTTTTAATTCTTCTGCCAGTTTTTTTACCTTATCTTCATTTAAATCCAGTGCTGCTACTTTTGCGCCTGCCTGTGCAAATGCTCTTGCCATATCGCCGCACAGCACACCGCCCGCTCCCGTAACCACAACCACTTTTCCCGTAAAATCTGTTTTTAACGGCAATTCTAACACATTTTTCTCCCTTCCGGCTGTTTTATGATTTTTACCTTCTTTTTTTGTTATCCTGCACGTTTATTGCGTTTTTTATTACGGTTCTGTTATGCTTTTTGCTCTCTTTCCGCTCTACTTCTCTATCGTTCCACCGTTTGCCTCAATCAGTCCGTTTACATAGGCCGTTCCAAGCGCCCTGTCATACAGTCCGTACCCCGGCTTTCCTGTTTCGCCCCAGATCATTCTGCCGTGGTCCGGTCGGAAATATCCGGTATACCCTGTTTCTACAAGTGCCTTGACTATTTGATTCATATCCAGACTGCCCTCACGGCTTAAATGACCTGATTCTTCAAACGAAGTGTCCGGCAGAATTTTTACATTTCTTAAATGGATAAATGCGATACGGTTCATGGACGAATATTTACGCACCAGCGCCGGTACATCATTTCCCTTTGAACTGCCAAGAGAACCTGTACAAAAACACAAAGCATTGGACGGGCTGTCTACAATAGACAGATATCGGTCAATATTTTTTTCACCGGTAATCACACGCGGCAGTCCGAATATCGGATACGGCGGGTCGTCCGGGTGAAGTGCCATTACTACGCCACATTCCTCTGCCACGGAAATCACACGTTTCAGAAAATATTCAATATTCTGCCAAAGCCCTTCCTCACCCAGCTCGGAGTAGGCACGAATTAAATCACGGACTTCATTTTGCGTATAACTTGCATCCCAGCCCGGAAGATGAATGTCATCTTTTAACGGGTCCAGTCCTTTCATCTGCTCCCAGTACATAACAAGACTGGTTGAACCGTCCTCTGCCATTTTGTCAAGCTGTGTTCTTGTCCAGTCAAACACCGGCATAAAATTGTACGTAATACACTTAATTCCATACTTTGCACAACGGCGGACAGATTCGCAGTAATTTTGAATATGCTGCTCTCTTTCCGGTTTCCCAAGCTTTATTTCTTCAGTCACCGGAATGGACTCCACCACATCAAAAATCAACCCGTGTTCCCTGCATAATTCTGTCAGATGCCGGATACTTTCTTCCGGCCACACCTCGCCCGGTTTCACATCATATACTGCCGATACAATGGAACGCATGCCCGGAATCTGCCGGATATACTCCAGTTTTACCGGGTCGCTTTCCCCATACCAGCGAAATGAACTTTTCATAAATACATTTCTCCCTTCTGTCTGATCAACTACATACAGTATTGCCCATTTAAGAAGGATTATTACAAAAATAAAGGCAGTAAGCAGACCCGCCTAAACAACGGTTTTCTGCCTACTGCCTTTTTGTATTTATCATAGTAATAAATATTATACTCTTGAAAGATATTCTCCTGTACGGGTATCAATCTTAACGGTATCGCCCTGATTTACGAATAACGGAACTAAAATCTTAGCGCCTGTTTCAACGATAGCCGGCTTTGTAGCACCTGTTGCTGTATCACCCTTAACGCCCGGTTCAGACTCTGTGATAACAAGTTCTACAGTAATCGGCGGTTCGATAGCGAATACGTTGCCGTTATGTGAACATAACTTAACCATTTCATTTTCCTTAACGAACTTTAATGAATCACCAACATTCTCCTTGCTTAAAGCAATCTGATCATATGTTTCTGTATCCATGAAGTTGTATAAATCGCCGTCAGCATATAAATACTGATATTCTTTTCTTTCAATGTGTGCAAGTGTGAACTTTTCTGTCGGTCTGAAAGACTTTTCTACAACACCGCCACTCACGATATTCTTTAACTTTGTTCTAACAAATGCTGCACCTTTGCCCGGCTTTACGTGCTGGAACTCTATAATCTGCCAGATTGCATTATCCATTTCAAGTGTAATGCCATTTTTAAAATCTCCTGCTGTTACCATTCTTTGGTATACCTCCTATAATAATCAATAACTTATATAATTCTATAATAAATTGCCGGTTTTGGCAACCACTTTTTACTAAAAGTCATGCCATGCCGCAAAATGTTGCTTCTTACGCTTTCTTCTCTGCCATATCCTTAACCGCTTCAAGCGCATATAAATAGCCTTTCAGTCCCAGTCCTACAACCTGTCCGTTACATACCGGAACAGTCACGGAAGTATGACGAAATTCTTCTCTGGTATGCACATTGGAGATGTGGACTTCAATCTTTGGAATATCCGCAACCGAAGCCAGCGCATCGCGCACCGCATAGCTGTAATGTGTAAATGCGCCCGGATTAATGATAATGCCGTCTGCCTTTTCAAAATAAGCCTTCTGAATCCGGTCGATTAATCCGCCTTCATAATTGCTCTGGAATACTTCCACGTCAACGCCAAGCTCCTTTGCCTTTTCTTCAATCATTTTTACCAGCGTGTCGTAATCCTGATTGCCATAAATGCCTTTTTCACGGATTCCCAGAAAATTAATATTTGGTCCGTTTAATACTAATATCTTCATGCTTCCCTTTTCTCCTTTAAAATATTCTCATACATTTCATCAAAACTTCTGCCGTCCGTGTCAATAATCACCTCGGCAGCATCTAAATAATCCGAAAGCCGCATATCCATAAGGTGTGTAATCTTTTCACGGATATTGCCGCCTGCCAGCAATGGTCTTGTCGTATCTCCCGCAAGGCGCTTTGTCAGTTCCTCCACCGATGTCCGCAAATACACGACCGTACCCAGTTTTTTTAACAACTCCCTGTTTTCCGGCTTTAGCGGAAGTCCGCCGCCGACCGACACTACAGTATTGTGTCTGGACTTAATTAAATCTTTGACAATTTCTGTTTCCAGTTCCCTGAAATACGGCTCGCCGTTTTCACTGAAAATGTCATTGATACTTTTCTTTTCTTTTTCTACGATGAGCGCATCAGTGTCGCAAAAATCCATTTTTTTATTTTTTGCAATCCACGTACCGAATGTGGTTTTACCGCAGCCCATAAATCCTATCAATATAATATTGTCCAACATTTTTCTTAACTTTCTTATTCTGAATTTTCTGTTTTAACCTTTTAGTATAACCTGCCGTTTCCGGCCGGCTTTCTATCCCAGCTTCTTCTGCATATTTTCATATACTTTCCGGATATTTTCTTTACTTACTTTCATATCATTCCAAAGTTCAAATGCACTGACTCCCTGATATAACAGCATTTTCAAGCCGTTATAAGCAGGCTTGCCCTGTGCCTTCATCAGCTTCATAAATTTTGTTTCTGCCGGATTATAGATAATGTCCACACCTACAGCCGCTCTCTTATAAAAATCCTCATCCTCTATGACTGCATCATCACAATTCGGATATAAACCGACACTGGTTGTCTGAATGACCACATAATTTTCCCCGGTCAGCTTTCCGTAATCCGAAAGCTTCATGGCATATGCCGCCTTTGACTGCAAATGGCGGTTTACATCCTCTGCAATCACTGCCGCTTTTTCTTCCGTGCGGTTTAAAATGGCAACTTCTTTTGCGCCTTTGCTGACACATAAAAAGGCAATAGCTCTTGCCGCGCCGCCTGCACCGAGTAAAATCACAGGACTGTCCTTTAACTCAACCTGTTCTTCTTCCAGTTCGCGCTCCAGTCCTAAAATATCTGTATTATAGCCTTTATAGCCGTGTTCCGTGCGCACCAGCGTATTGACCGCACCAATCGCTTCTGCCAGCGGGTCGACACTTTCCAGCGCTCCAATGACTTCCTGTTTATGCGGCACGGTTACATTTAATCCTAAAATGTCTAATGCGTGGGCGCCTTTCACAGCAGTATCAACCGCACCCTTTTCCACCTTAAATGTCGTATAAACCATGTCTATTCCGCACAAATCTGCCAGCGTATTGTGAATGACCGGTGAAATAGAATGTCCTACCGGATTGCCAATCAGTCCGCATACTCTTGTTGTTCCTTTAATTTCTCCCATATCTTTTCCTTTCTTGCTTCTTATAAAAATGCAGGACAATTTTTTCCAGATACCGCTTTAATACAATCTGAATCTCCTCATGCTTATCAATCGGCTTGACGAGAATTGTCATCATGCCTGCGCGGTTTGCCCCCCAGACATCCGTGAACAACTGGTCACCGACAAAAAATGTCGTATTGGCATCTGTCTTCATACATTCCATAGCTTTAATATAATTCTTTGGGGACGGTTTTTTCGCATCACTGACATATTTTGAATGAACCGCCTCTGCCAGCGGTCTGACACGCGGCTCTTTATTATTGGAAATGATACAGGTATCGTATCCTGTCTTTCTTAACCGTTCAAACAGCGCTACCGCCCGCTCCGTCACCGGTGCGCCGTGTTCTACAAGGGTATTGTCCACATCAAAAACAATCCCCCTGTATCCTTTTTTATAAAGTTCCTCATACGGAATCTCATATGCCGAATCCACGTAGTCATCGGGATAAAATCTTTTTAACACAAAAATCTCCATTTCTAAAATAATCTGTTTTATTTTAAAATCTTCTGAATCTCCGCCATAAAGGTATTGACATCTTTAAATTCACGGTAGACGGAAGCAAAGCGTACATACGCCACCTCGTCCAAATCTTTTAATTTCTCCATAACGATTTCTCCAATCACCTTGGCAGGAATTTCTTTTTCTCCCATATTATAAATCTGCGTTTCAATTTCATCAACCATTGCATTAATCCGGGTCAGCGACACCGGGCGCTTATGACAGGAACGCACAATACCGGCTGTCAGTTTTTCCCTGTCGTAAGGTTCTCTGTTGTTGTCTTTTTTTATCACTATTAACGGCATGGACTCCACTTTTTCATAGGTCGTAAAACGCTTGCCACAGGCATCACACTGGCGGCGTCTGCGGATAGCGCTGTCATCTGTCGGCCTGGAATCTATAACCTTTGTATTATCTTTACCACAAAACGGACATTTCAAAACCGTTACCTCCAAACATAAAAATATACATTTATTTTAATGAAATATCTGTCTGCGGTCAATACAAAATTGGATATTCTTAGCAGTATAAATGAACGCCAGCAGGCAATCCTTAATGATGAAATACATTTTTTAAGGAGGACTAACGTGGCTGGTTATAAAGTTGAAATCTGCGGTGTAAATACCGCTGCTCTCCCACTCTTAAAAACGGAGGAAAAAGAATTGCTGTTAAAAAAAATCAAAAATGGGGATACACAGGCACGCGAGCGTTTTATTAACGGAAATCTGCGCCTTGTTTTAAGCATTGTTCAGCGTTTTTCACAAAGCAGTGAAAATATTGACGATTTATTCCAGATTGGCTGTGTCGGCATGATTAAAGCAATTGATAATTTTGATATTTCACAGGGCGTACAATTCTCAACCTACGCCGTTCCCGTAGCATTAAGTATATGCTAAAAATTCTTTAACTGAATTTCAACATTTCCATTGACTATAATAACTTTATCTATTATAGTTTTCAGTATGAAATTTTTTTGTTTCTTGTCGATGTTGTCCCAAACATCGGCAAGTTTTTTTATGTTCTGATAAGTAAATTCTTTCTTTTGTGTATTAATGGCATTTTTACTTTCTACAGAAATATCTTCTTTTGTCTTTGAAATTTGCGATTCTAAATCTTTTATCATTTCCAAGACAGTATCATTGCCGTCTGCATATAAGCTATATAGACGTTTAAGCTTTGTTTGTTCTCGCTCAAGTTGTGATTGCATAATTTCAAGCTTTGTTTCTTTTGCTTTTGGTTTGTAAGAAGACAAATTGAGTGAAATTTTAAGTATTTCATCAGTAACTTGCTTTTCTATATCGTCGGCCCATTCAAGAGAATTATTGCAGTTCGGATTGTAATTCGGAAGATATTTCAAGCCTTTATTTCTTGAACAGCAATATATCTTGTGATTCCCATTACTCCACTTTTGATAACGCATTTTACAACCGCACACTCCGCAATAGCACAAACCTGTGAGTAAATTCGGTTCAGTAAAGCAACTTATTTTTGCAGAGCACCTTGATTTTCTCAATTCTTGAGCAAGTTCAAATCTATCTTTATCAAAAATCGGTTTATGCTTGCCTTGATAGATATTGCCTTTGTATGGTATCATGCCAATATTTACAACTCCGGTAAGCACTTTTCGCGTAACTAATTCAGATTTGAAGCCACATATTTCTTTAATTTTCGCGTCTGAATAGCCGGAAATAAACAATTCCAAGGCTTTCCTTGCCTGTTCTGCTCTTTCCTGGATAGGAATTAATATTCCTTGTTCTTTATCATACCGATAACAGTAAGGCGTATTGCCGCCACCCCACCAGTAGCCTTGCTTAATACGTTCAAGCATACCGCCGCGCATACGCAACATCATTGTGTTTTTGTCGAGTTGTGCAAATACTGCCATCATCTGTGTGTATGCCTGTTCCATAGGGCTGTCATAACTAATGCTGTCATGTACACATTTAAACGCAACATTATTGCTTTGGAATACTTTTTCGATGATGTAAATTCCGTCAACCATGCTTCGGGAAATACGGTCAAGCTTAAATGCAACAACGCAATTTACTTTTTTGCGGCTACAATCAGTAATCAGCCTTTGCAATTCCGGGCGATTCATATTTGAACCCGTATATCCTTCATCAACATACCAATCAGCTATTATCAATTCATTTTTTCTGCAATAGTTTTCAATATCGCGCTTTTGGCTTTCAAGTCCGTTACCTTCTTCTGCCTGTTTCTCTGTCGATACTCTCATATAAGCAACACATTTCATAGTATATATCCTCCTAAAGTATAAAATGTGCCGCATTTATCACGATACAGCACATTTTACACATCTAAAATTTACTTGTCAATTATCTCTGCAATCATTTTAACGATACTGTCCGGCAATGTTAATTCTTCCATGTCTACATTTTTACCATTTTGAGTAACATTAATCATAAAATATCCTCCAATCGCTTAATTTTTTGCTTGATTTTAATAACTTTTCGATTAACAGTTCTTTCACAAAGTGATACCCGAATTGCTATCTGTGTTATAGTGTTCCCTTTTGAAAGCAATTTAAAAATTCTTTCTTCTTCATCTGTAAAATTGGCATTTTCAATGATTTTTTCAAGCTCCGGCTTAGTCAATTCTGAAATTTTCATAAGCCGTTTCCTTTCAATTATTTGTTTTTGCGCTCCGGGCATTTACCAGTACGGTTTTTACAACCGTAAATTGCCGCACCTTGCTTATTTGTGCCTAAATAAAACTTATGCTTGCATTTATCACAGCCTTTGTCAGTTGCACTATTTATGTTCATTTTTAGCACCTCGATTCCATTTAAAAACTATGTTATTGTCCTGCCGCCAGTATGTATTATCATGTGGGCTTTTTAATCCATTTTCACGGAATTTATCCCAACACGATTGGCACAACTGCCCTGTTTCACGGTCTATAGGATTGCCGCAGTGGTAGCATAGATTATTAGCTTTGCGATACTCTTTTATATCTATTTTGTCGTAATATTGCTTTTTATGCGCTTGAGCGTTCTTTTTTAAGCATACTGCACATTTGGCTTTAGGCTTTGCCGCTGGACGTTTACCACAACGGGTACAAATACCTTGTTCTTTTCGTTGCTGGTACAGCGCCCGCTGCTGTTTTTTGAATCTCTCATTGTATTGTTTTTGTTTTTCATCGGATATGGGATTGTTTGCGCGGTACATAGCTTTTCTTGCCAAACATTCCGGGCAAATATGCTCATCACCGAATAACTTGTTTTTTTTGCACTCCGGGCAAATCCCGTTTTGCTTGCACCACTCACGAACTTCTCTCGAATATTCGTTTGATTTTTTTAAACAATTAGTGCAATAATGCCCGATTCTGTCGAGTGGCTTGCCGCAACGTGGACACAACCCATTGTCCTTGCGCCTTTTGTAACAATTATGACTAATTTCTTTTTGCGTTAATGCCATTTTATTTCCTCAAATTGTCCTTTAAAACTTCAAACTCTTTCGGCGGTTCTGAATATGCTTCTACGTCTTCTGTATCGCTCATAGACGGCTTATTCTTGTCCGAAAGAAAATTTGTATTATTTTGGTATTTTTGCTCGATTTGAGCCTTTAGTGAATTTTGATTTACTTTTTCGATAAGTTTCTGAATTTCTGCCGGCACTCTTTTAATTTCTTCTGTCCGGCTTGTAACGCTTCTGTAAGTTTTGATAAAATTGGACTGTATTACGGTTTCAATCGCTTTGTAATCGGACGTTGCCCAATTTCTTAGATTGTCGGGATTCCCAACAGCTTCTTGAACGGTCGGCGGAAGCCTTGAAAACTCCTCAGCTGCACCATATGTGCCATTCCGCAATGCTTTACTCACTAAACTCCATGCTTCCATTTCATTCAATTCCTGCGGCTGTGAAATCATTTGTATTTTTGCTATCAGCTCTCCTATACTCGGCGCAAATCCGCTTGTATCCGATGTTACGTAAGCTTTTAACGCAACCGAAATTTGATTGTAGTTGTAATCCTCTAACATCATGCACCACACGTCAACCGTTTCCGAAATATTGTTCGGCTTATAATTCGGATAGCTGTCGCACATAATCCGAATGATTTTGACTGTTTCTTCTCTTGTCAATCATTGCCACCTGCCTTTACACATTGTCCCAATCAATAGTACCCTTGCTAAAATTTTTATTAGGTACTATATTTTGGTTCAAATAATTTTCAAATTTTGTTCCGAACAAGGTTTCCGGTCGCAAATATTTTTCCATATCCGTACCCAACCATTCGGCCGCCTTTTTGTCTATTACCTCGTAAAAATCAGATTCTTTATACCCGTCTTCTATCCTTGCGTGTATATGCCGTTTTGTTGCCTGCGCATTGTATCGGTATTTAGTATTACATCTTTTATTCAAGTAGTCGATAACATTCATATACACCACGTTGTTTCCCTTTTCATTTGCATTGTCGGGCAAATTGGTATCAGATGTTTCTTCAATGCTGTGGTCTAATAATGGCGTGTCATTTCTGATTGAATCAACAATATCATTAACGTATTTTCTGAATTTTTCAGATTTAATCCGTTTTGCCGCACTCAATACTCCTGCAAGAACTTTTTCCGATTTATTCCAATTGTATTTGTACCACCGCAATATCAGTATCTCTTTCGTATTTGAATCGTATTTTATAACATTATGTACTTTGTCGAACCGCTCAAGAAGCCTTACGATAGTGTCTTTGCTATAGCCTGTATGTCTTGCCATTTGCGAAAAATTCACTTCGTAGCACCCGCAGATATTCGTCTGTGGATTAGTTAAAATGTACATGTAAAAATACTTGTCTTCCGGTGTAAAATCGTCTTCAACTTTGCTATCCGTCCAAAATGCCAATTGGACATTTCGATATATTGCCATATTATCGCCCCTTATCTGTTATTCAAGTTCCGTTGCTTCGTTACTTTACTAAATCATTAATATTGATTCTAAATCCGTCAAATGACTTGCCACCGCTTCGGTTATATTCTGCGGTATCAAAAAACATCAAATTTTCCTCTCTGTCAGTTGCCATGCTTACACCGTTCCGTGTAAGGCTGGATTTTAACAGGTCAAGTAAGATTTGTATTTCGTGTTTTGTATCATCTGTCATAATCGGCTTTCCTTTCTTAAAAAATCAGTTATTTCAAACTGTCCATTTTTTGTCATGTCATATCCTTTCCTATCACTCAAATGCCCAGCATATCAGTGATATAGCCGCAACTACAAGCAGAAATGTAATAATCTGATGAAAATATACGGAAATCATCAATTTGCAAATCACAAATGTTCCTGTGGCAAACATTATTACGACTAAACCTCTTACGATTCCTTTTATTATGCTTTTGATTTTCATTTGCATTAATCCTCTCCAATTGGTGTGTCTGATTTCATCAAAATTTCTACAATTTCCTGTATCAAGTAGAATCTGCTCATGCGCCGATGACAGCCGTCACACTTGTCTTTCGGGCATTTGTATGTGCGTTTGTAAGCTCTGCACTGGTTATCTTTCAACTAAATCACCTACTTTCTTATCTCCAATTAGTTCCAATAGTTCCATCAGGATGAATAATAATATTTGAGTATCCATCTTTATAATCATTGTTTCTCTGCTGCCACATATCTCCTAATGTTAATCTTGCATGTTTTCCCATATAATCAAATGTAGCATATACAAAGAAATCACCAATCCTAAATGTATGAATATCAATATCATCATCATTCTGTAAATCATTCCATATATCCACTGAATAATCTTTCTTTTCGAGACCGCTTAAAAATCTGAATGAAAAATTATCAGCTTCCATCTGCATAAATTCCTTAATATATTCAATCGTTGGATTTTCAACTACTGTTTGGACTGTACAATTAGGGAAATCAATAGGGCTTTTATGCACATAATCGTTATATGATAAGTTGATATGTGCTAATCCGTTAAGCTCCTTTGAATATCCAGTTGTATTGATTGAGCAAAACACATTATTACTATGTTTTCTGTATGTATCAATAATTTCTGATACATGGCTAGGATATAACCCCGGCTCACCGCCTGTGATTGAAAATCTTGCGTTCGGATGTTCTGACAACACCATTTTTAATGCTTCAATCTGTGCCTTAAAATCATTTTCGCCCTGCATAGGGTTCTTCCTCTCTAAACAGAATGGACAGTTATAAGGACATTCCTGTGTTAATATCAACTGTACATTTATTCGATAATATAGAGGTCTGCCAAGGAACGTTTTATCTGTTCTATTCGCAAGCCTGTACTGTAAATCGTTTTGCATTTCAGCTCTTATATCATCGTAAGAATTAAAATGCGGTATTTTGTGCAACTTACTGCTCATCACTTTCACCCACTTTCAATAAATCCATAAACTTCTCATACTGCTTCTGCGACACCTTGTTACACCTCTTGTCTTCTCTGATTTCGATTTTGAGGTGTTTTTCTGCAATGTGTGACAGTTCCTTTGCAAGATTCTTTCTGCCCTGCTGTATGCCGTCACGGTAGCCTTTAGACGGCTTGTAATCATCAATCTGTGCCTTGCCCTCGCCCTGCGAACCGCTTGTTTTATTTCGCAACTGATAACCATAATCGGCATATGCTTTGATATAATGCTGTTCCTGTTTATCCAGTTCCGACTTAGGAAAATGCAGAAATCCTATCTTCCAGCCACAAGGATTGCTTTTTGAGTACAATTTGTGCTTTTTGAGTGAAAGGTCAATATGTTGGTATCCGACAAGGTGCTGTGCAAGCCTTGTCAGAATATGTACAGCCTGCCCGATATAGGCATACTTGAATCCGTTTTCATCAATTCGTGTCAAAAAGTATATGCCGCTCTCCTCGTCAAGTTTTGGATTGACTTCTAATAAGCGTTTTTTATTGTTCTGTTCAATCGCTTTTGCCTGCCTAATGCTTTGATAATTCAAATTTCATCACTCCAATCAATTTTTTGACCGCACTCATTGCAGTAATTACATTTCCTTTGGTCGTGTGAATGGTTTTGAGACCGATTATATCTCTGTCCGACAAACCAACCGCAAATAGGGCATACCCAATCTTGCCATTTTGTTACTTTGTATTCTCCGTGTCCATTTTCATAATCAACAAAACTCCCGTTTTCTCCATTTTTTAAAATAGGTTTCATTGGTATCTGCTTTTCAAGCGCCCATACTGCAAGTTCAGACGCTTCTCTTGATATGTTACTTCCAAATGGCATATCAATATTCTGATGAAACTCTTTAATTGCTTCACTCTCTTTCATACTCACACCTCTTTAATTAAATGGTAATCCCTCATCTTCCACTCCGTCTGGGATACTCATAAATCCATTGCTGTCAACATTACTGTTCGGCTGAATTATGCCGCTACTCTGCTGATTCTGTTTGCTTTCGCAGAACTCCTGTTCTTCAACAACTACATCAGTCGTGTAAACTCTCTGACCGTCTTTGTTCGTATAACTTCCAGTCTGAATCCTGCCGCTGATTGCAATTTTTATTCCCTTAAAGAAATATTTTTCGGCAAATTCTCCCGATTTTCCAAACGCAATGCAATTAATAAAATCTGCATTCTGCTCGCCCTCTTTTTTGAATTTACGGTCAACAGCTAATGTGTACCTTGCTACCGCCATACTTCCGCTTGCCGTCTGTGAATATCTTACCTCCGGCTCTCTAGTCAGCCTGCCACATAAAATTACACGATTCATCTATTTTTCCTCGCTTTCTGCTAATTCAAATCTGTATTTCTGTTCTGCATTAGGATATTTCTCCTTGTCAACCTCGCTCATAAACATTTCAAGAGGTCTGTTCCAGATATGTCCCTCATGTTCATATACAACTGATATTTCTTCTGTTTCTGTGTGCCTTGAAATACCGATAATAGTAACAATCTTGCCAATCTTGAAATGCTTATATTTCTCGCCTTTCTGCGGAATAGGTCGGTCAAAATTATAAGCACTATCACAAAAACTTTTAAAATGCCTTGTGAGTAACGCAAGGTCACAGTTCGGCTTATCTTCGCCATCAAGATTAAATTCTTCCGACTGTTCGATATGTAACTGTTGCCAGTTTTCAGCATATCCCACATTACTTATGTCATCATATATATCTTCTAGCGAGATATTCTCACGATTGGAAACTAAATAACCACTAAATCTAAATATTCTTGCCATATTATTTCTCACTTTCTAACAAATCTTTATTGTCAAAAATGTTGCCAATAACTTCAATTTTTTCTTTCCATGGAAAAGTCGGCGAATAATTAGGATTGTCTATCCAGCGAATAAGGAACGCTGTGTTGGCAATATCGTATTCAATTATACCGATTGTAGGTTCTCCTGCCTTAGGCTTATCAGTTCTTTTTACAATATCATTTTCGTACATCATATTTCCGTTTTTATCTTTTAGTCCTGTACATTGGCATACTGTACGTTCGTCAACTTCATCGATAGTAATAAAATTCAATATGTGGTCGTATTCTGTAACGATATAAGGCATGCCAGTAAAAGTGTGAATCAAATTTCCGATAGCCCATTCGTTGGTATCTTTTCGCTTTGTTTTGAATAAATATCTATCTTCCATATTCTCTCCTATTCCGCTTCTGATTGAAGCCATTCAAACCAATCAGTAAGCATTGGTAAATCGTTGCCATTTAATGCTAAATCGTGAACAGCTAGAAACTCCGCCAACTCTTCATCCGACATATTCCTTATTCTGTCGGCATTGGTCTTTCTGCTATCACATCTGCAACAAGGCTCATTATCTCTTGGATTGCTGTTGCGTTGGCAGTTGCAAGAAGTTTTTTCTTCGCTATCATCAAATGCTTTTAAAAACATTTCAGCAATTTCTTTCTCGTATCTACCACACATACCTTTGCAATCAATATCTGCAATAACCCTTGAAAATAAATCTTTGAATTTGTCAACAATATAATCTCCTGTGAAATCTTTAGGGACGTCAATTACTACTTTCATTTTCTCTACCTCTCAATTCTTTCAGTTTTGCTTCTGCTTCGGATTCTGTGAGGAATACTGAAATTCCTAAGTATCCACTATGGCTTTTGAGAGTGTTATCATCATATCGAACAACTAGCAAAGGTTTTCTACTCATATGATATGTTTCCTCTAATACAAAGCCTTTTCGTACTTCAAAATCCACAATGCAGTACGCTTCAAGCGGTATCTTGATTAGCTTTCCCTGTTTCTCTAGCTGCTGATATTCCTTGGATTTTTCAAGCCATTCAGCTAACTGTTCATGGTCTTTTGCGACTTTAATGCAAGCTGTATTCATGGGATTACTGCTCTCAAAAAAGCTCGCACGATATTTATATTCTTCTGCTTTTTCTTTCGCACGTTTTATAAAATCATCGATATTCATTTCTACTCCTTTCTAAATTTCCTTTATCGTCCACAATCCAATATTCAGTACTCCAAGTATTAGTTAGTGGGTCGTAGACTTTTCTACCTTTAATCATGTTTTCTAGTTTCCTTTCGGATTTTGATTTTCAATCCCTATAAGTACCGTAGGATAAAATGTTGCAAACGTTTTATCCACAATTTCATTAATGTTAAACGTATCATTGCTATATGTACATTCAACCTCTGCATTAGGATTGTATCTGCTTAATTCTTCGATTAATTCTTTGACTTTCATGCTTGTTTACTCCTTTCTGAATCAAACAAAATTTTGACTTTGCAACCTATATTTTTGTAGTTCTCAATAGCGATATCGCTTAAATAAAGGTGACAATCAAAATTATATTTTCCACCAATCACATGGCAAAATTTAAGATGTTTTAACATTTAATCTCCTTTCTAAAACGGGCATTCATTCGGATTTTTTAGAATCCATTCTTTATTGGCTTCTGCAACACTCACATTTGACCCATAAGCAACCTTTTTCATCTTCTCAATAAAACTATCTCTATCAGAATTTTCACCTGATAGATGGCACATTATGACGTTCTGCAAGCTGTCTGAATGATTTGCTTTAACAAAATCGCAAGCTGTGTCAATGGATAAGTGACCTCTGAAAACGTGATTAGCTTTGCCTGTGTTATCCCTGTCGATTAAATCCTTGTCATAATTCACACCTAAGAGAATGTGGTTTATGTCTTTAAACTTCCACTTGATTAATTCGCAATCGGTTATGTAAAGCATTCTCCCCATTTCCTTGTGAGTAATCAGAAATCCGAATATCGGGCAAGGTGTTCCGTCTGCATTGGTATGTGTCCAGCTTCCGTCTATTGTTGTTAGGTCAAATGCCTGTACTCTAAAATCTCCATTACCAATTTTCATAGGTTTTTCGCTTATGTATGGGGCAAATACTGGTATTCCCATAGCTTCAAAATCCTTTACTGACTTGCTGTGGTCTGAATGAACGTGGCTGACTATGCAGCCAACCACATTTCTTATGTTCCAATCCAAGCCTTTCTTGATTTCCTTAATTGAGATTCCACAATCAAGGATAAGTGTTTCTTCATTGTCGGAAGTTAAGGTATAGCAGTTCCCTGTACTTCCTGTTGCTATACATTTAAGTTTCATTCCTTAATTTTTCTGCATCCTCTCTTAACATTATTTTGAATTTTCCACCACACTCACAAACAGCTTTTGTGTCATAAACATTCCAATTTTCGTTAGAACGTGATTCATCTTTTTGCTGTGGCTTTCCGCACGATTCGCACGCAATTATTATTGGATTTTGTTTCATATTTACATTTCACTCCTTTAATACTTAATATTCATATTTCCGTGTTCATTTACCCAGTTCCTTATTCTCTCTGCCGTCATTAAAACCTTGATATTCAGCGGTAATGCCTGCCATTGGTATAATTCTTGCATTGTGTGTTTTGCCATAATCACACCTCGATTTCATCATCCTGTGGAAACTGAAAATAGTAATTGCTTGAAAAACTGACATCTGCATTAACTTTATTGCAAAGTAGAATATCGCCAATTCCTAATTTTTCTCCAAACTCCTGTGGTGTTAAGTTAGGGATTTTGTCTACATTTAATTTTGGCTTTCCTGCGTATGCTTCTCTCAGCATTTCCATAGCCTTAATTGCCTTTTCTTTAGTGGAATATTCAGCCAACGCAATGTCATTAATCAAGCCTTCTACTCCTGTTAAATTACGGTTCAAGAAATAAATAGCATTTCTGAACTTCTGAATAACTACCATTTCATAAGGAACATCTATTGTTCCGTCCTGTGATATTACTCTCATTTAAAAAACTCCTTTCTGACATCAACTGTCTTACACTTTAATTTGTAACCCCAATCATCAATCGGTGGTCTTTTACTCGGACAACAGATAAACTCTCTGCAAATCCTAGGTCTGACTGAATAAATCTCGTGTTTTTCTTTTGACTTATCATCATTAAGGAACGGACAAGTCATATCCATTGTTGGTGTAGCTGTCGGATAATTATGCCTGTGTTCCTTAATGCGGTGCTTCTTTATGTGCTTGTGGATTGTTGTAATTTCATCTTCTGTCATAGGAAGTAAGTTACTGCAACAATTGCCACATTGAGTACATTCTCCGTTGCAAGTCAAGTCATAAGTGCCATTATTCATATCAGCCATCATCTGTTCTAAACTTGCTGATTTCATAGGCTTACTCCTGCATAAATGGCGGTAATGCACTATCTTCTTCCTGTTCTTCGGTTACTTCTGTGGCTGTGGTGTCGATAATGTCTGATTCGTCAAAATCTACTGTGTTTGCGTTCTGCTCAATATCGTATGCAACATCCTGTTCAAGCATTTCATCGTGGCTGATTTCCTCGTAATCCTCATTTTCATTACCACTATGAGAATTATTGATATATTTAAGAAGTCTATTTTTAACAGTTTTCATAGCCATCTGGTCAGCAAATTTCTGATGGGCGCCGTCCCCATTCTCTTTGTACCCATATCCCTGCTTCCAAGCTTGCTTAATCTGCGCAATGGTCATAACTTCTGATATTTTCTCTCCGTCATCCATAACAGCTACTGCATAAGCACCCACAATCTTGTCATTGTCGATATTCTCAAAACTCTGTTCGTGGCAATCAATAATTGTCTTTGCATCCTCTTTGTGGTACTTGAACACATCTCCCTTGTAAATGACCGCTGCATTAATGTCTTTAAGTCCAAATCTCCTTGCTATACAAGTGTTTCCATACACTGACTTCTGACACTGTAGCTTACCGCCATAAGCAACCGGGTAGCACTGTTTTTTCTGCATTGAAAGTCCGTTCGTAACCATTTCAACAAGTGCATTTTCAATACTTGCCCTTGTGCAACTCTGCAATACAGGCTTTTTGTTCATATCTACTGTGTCCTGCAAAATCAGCATTGCCGACATAAACTCGTTTGTGTAGTTGTAATCTTTAGGGAATGTTAAGCCAAATTTCTCTTTTTGCTTAATTTTAACAACCATTCCCTCTGTAAAATCTTTTGCCACAAGCTCTCTGCTTTCAGCTTCTTTCTTTTCTGCAACCGCTGTATTCTCTGCCATTATCTCTATTCCTCTCTTTCTAATAATTTTTTTACATATAAATCCATTGAACGACACCTATAATGTTTTATCTTCCTCTGTCTTTGGTTCTCCAAGCAATCGCCATATGTTTAATGTCAGAAACCATCTTAGACCAGTATTCCATACTCTTAATATTGATGATATTCAGCTTCATTGATAACTCAATATAAAATAGCAATTCATCGCAATGTGTTATTGCTTTGGTCTGCAACTCTAACCGTTCTCTGCGATATAATTTCAAGTCTGTCCGATTGGCTCCATACAAATATTTATAGATTTTAAGTGATTTATTCTGCATTTTATCTACCAATGAAAATCTGTATTTTTTCGGGTATCGGTTACAATTTGAAGTTATCCTCAAAGTATGTTCTGCCAGTTCTTTTGCTTTTAAAATAACTTTTAAATCTGTTTCTGCCATTTACTAATCCTCTGATTCAAAGAGTTCAGATGAAAAGATACAAAAAGGGCGAACACCGTAGAGGCAGCCACAGTAGTCGTCGTCGATAAAGCCGGACGACGAAACAACGGTAACGTAATATTCACAGTCATTACGCTTTGTGCTCCATGGTGTTGCAAGCCACCACCAATCGTTAGTATTCGGGATAAAGCTTCTGTACTTGCGGTAGTTATCTACGGTCAATAAAGATACTGTGTCTTCGCAGTTTCCATATTCATCTTGACCGTCAAGTGAAAGAAGATTGCGGTTAAATGCAATAATATTTTCTTCTCCTATTTCATTAGTAATCTTTTCGATAAATTCTGTGTTGAGATATTCTCTCAACTGACTTCCAACCCAATTATTTGATTCACTATCAAATTTCATTGAATCCTCTAATCTGTCAGCAAGGCACATATATCCTTTATCTGTAATATCAAGGATTGTCCATGTAAGCCCAGCAAGTTTAAATGTATCTCCTGCGCTTAATCCGGCTGGAATCTTTCTTGTTTTTTCAACTGCTTTTAAAACAGCAACTTCATTTCTTAATTCATTAATCTGCTCTTGTAAACTTTTCATTGTCAATGTCATAATCAATCATTCTCCTTTCGATACAAAGATATTAGATTTTAAGATACAAAAAGGGCGAACACCGCCGCCGCTGTAACAGCTGCTGTAGTCGAAATTGCCGGACGGCGAAACAACGGAAATTGTACGCTTCCAACCCCTGTCAGCCGTAGACCAAGGCGTACAAGTCCACCACCAATCGTCTAAATCTTTATTAACAAGCAAATTGTTATACTTTCTTGCTTCGTCAAATGTTATCGGTCTTACCTTGCAATAACAAGGCTTAAATTCATCTTGCATATCAACAGATGTTAAGCTAACTGCCTGTTTAATAATGTTGCCTGCTCCAATCTCTGATTCAATGACCGGTTGGATGTTTTCTTCAATAACTCTTTTAAGATTAGATTTGTTGTAATCTCTTGTATTGCTGTCAAAAACAATATCCTTTGCCATAAAGCTTTTAGATATTACATTTGTCGTGCCACTGCAACCGTTCTGCTCAAGAACGATAAAATCATGTTCTCCGATTTTAAACGTTTCTCCCGGCTGTAATTCTGATAACTGTACCTTACTATCCTTTTCTGCTTCTTCTAACTTTCTCACAAGCTCTCTTGCAAGTTCCAATTCTCTACTCATTTAATTTTCCTCACTTTCATTGATAATTCTCAATACATTTTCGGCGTTTTCTAATCTTTCTTTTTGCAGTCTAATCGTTGCTTCGCCCATTTCCTTGAATTTATTTTTTGCATATTCAAAGTTAGGTTCTGTCAAGATTATTCTGCCGTTAATAATCAGCCCTATATCCTGCTTTCTTATACGGCTGGTATACCCTGTACCATATGAATCACACATATATGTTTTTGGAGTTTCTCGTGCTTCAACCTTTTCTATATGTATTCCTTTTGGTCTATTGCTAAAAAAAGTATTTAATGTGTAAACATATAAATTCATGTTATACCTCCACAATTTCCAATCTATCGCCGTCATTCACAATCAGCATAATCAACTGGCTGTCAACCATGCCTGCTACCCGTTTCTGATTGTCGGTTGACAGGCTTTCACTGTCGTCCAGGAAAATCGGACAGCTAATACTGCTAATTTTCTGAATTGACTTGCAAATATCAACTCTACCCAAAATTCGGTTGCCCTTGTTTGACACGGTCGTAAGAATCGACTTGCCGTCAATTTTCGGAATGCAAACTGATTTGTAATTTCCATTCTTAGCCAGTTCAAACAACTGCCATTCAACTAATTCAAAATGGCTGTTAATAGCTTCTGACAGCGTTTTATTCTTTGCTTTGTCCAATTCTTCAAGCAAGGCAAGTATCTTTTCTGCGTTCGCCTTGTTCTGTTCAGAATCAAGCCTTGTTTTCTTCAATTCTTCAAGCCGCTGTTCATCTGCGGAAGTATCGGATTTAGCAATCTGATTCTCGCAGTCAGACAACTGCTGTCTTAAATCCGTTTCCTGTGCCTTTAATTCTACCTTAATTGCCGAAATGTCATTGGCCTTGTGCATAGCCTGTTCTTTTTCAGCAATCTGCTTTTCAAGTGACTTGTATTCCTCTGAACCTGTTACATCAATTTCAACTGGAAGTGCCGCTAATTGGCTTTCAAGGTCTTTTAACTTCGCTTCCTGTTCTTTTTTTTCGGATTCGTGTGCGGCAATTTCTTCATTCAATTTAGCAACAGATTCTCTTTCTGAATCCACAAGAAATTTAATCTTGTTGCCCCTTTCAGCTTCGCTTTCAAGTGCCGAAGCCTTTTTAGATTCAAAGTTTTTAATAAGCAATTCAACTTTGTCTGCCGGCAACTCCTGTCCGCACATCTGACAAATTTTTTCATTTTCGTCAAACTGCATTTCATGTAATTTCGTCCACGTCCCCCTAGCTTCCTGCAATTCAAGCGTGTATCTGCCAATAACTGCATTGGCTTTTTCGATTTCATCATTAGCTGTTTTAATGCTTCTTGAAATTTCATCAATCTTACGCTTGACGTCAACGATTTCATCATCAATCCGTCTTCTCTGTTTGAAATTTTCTTCATTTGCCTTGCGACCCATGTCATTCAGTTCAAATTTAAGATTGATAATATCGGTACTTGCCTTATCATATCCGGATAACAGCTTATCATTGTCAGTCTGCTTTGCTACACAATCGGCAATCTGCTCTTTAAGGCTGTTCTTCTGTAATTCAAGGTCAGATGTATCAATAGCCTGTTTGAGCTGAATATCTCTTTCCTTCTCCTTAATCTGTCCGTCAAGAATAGGCAAATCCTTTGTAATTTTGGTCTTGGTAGCCTTATTCATAGCCAATAATTCCTCTGCCGCATATTTGCCTAACAATGGAACTAACTCGGCTAATTCGGTCTGCTGGCGTGCTACATCAATATCAGAAACGTCCTCTACTAAATCAAATAAATATTCTCTCATGTCTGCCGGTTTCTGATTAAGAAATGCGTTCACATTACTACACATCTTAAACACGTTCATATCAACGCCAAGATACGCGTTGAAATCCTTTAATGTCTTAGGAACATCATTGATGAAATACTTGTTATCGTCTTTATAACTGCTGCCATCCTTACTGTAGGTACGCTTCTGCACTTTCTTCATAGTTATTTCTTTTCCGTCAACGTCAAGTGTAAGTTCAACGCTTGTGTCCATATCATCAACGGACTTTCCGCCTACTTCCCGGCGCACAACCGGATTATCTTTTAATTCATAATCGCAGTTAAACATGCACCACTTATATGCTGCAGCAATACTGGATTTTCCTTTGCCGTTCATTGCGAAAATTTTTGTTAAATCAAAGAAGTTAAATTCTTCATGCGCATAACACATGAAATTTTCTACGATAATTTTTAACAGCTTAATCCTCATCCCATTCCACCTTGTCCCTTTCTTTTTCAATTTTTTGGGCTTCAAACTCATTTCCCAAAATTCTGTACATGTCCACCAGTGATATGTACTTATCCGCTTTTGTTTTGCTCAAAAGCACTTGAACTCTTGTTTCTGTGTCCAAAAGTGCTTCATACCGTTTCTTCGAAATCTTAATCTTCGCCATTTTCGGAATCCCCCTCTCGTAAATTATTGATTGACAATTCGTAGGCTGTCTTGATTTCTTCTGTGCCGTCTTCATACCTTTTCAGATATTCACGGCTTTGTAATCTGCCGGTACAAGAGATTTTTTCACCCACATTCATAAGCCCTGCCTTAACAGCTTTTCTTCCCCATGCAACGCACGGGATATAATCTGATTTGCCGTACTTCCGGTTACTTGCTACCAGTAAGTCAGTAATTTTTCTGTTCAGCGGCGTTTCACGGAAAATTGGTTCACGACAGATATATCCGTCCAGTTCCGCAAAATTTCCGTCTTTTCCCGGATACTCTGTAACGTCTTTTGCAAAAACAAAGATGTGGCAGTGACCGTCATAGTTCATTGTTCGGATTTCTCCGAAAATTTTAACTTGTTCATCTTCCTTAATATTTTTAAGGAAAATTTCTGAAAATGTAACGTTGAGTGTGTCCGGGACACCACTTGTCCTCACACTTGTAATCTGTGTTGAGTAGAATTTTTCACCATGGTTTTCGTGAGAGAAAACCGGTTCTTTTGTTACTTTCCCACTTATTTCAATTTTGTTCATTTTTTTGTC
Organism: Lachnospira intestinalis; assembly: GCF_040095895.1. NCBI lineage: Bacteria > Bacillati > Bacillota > Clostridia > Lachnospirales > Lachnospiraceae > Lachnospira > Lachnospira intestinalis. Next base: position 295,245 of record NZ_JBBMFS010000001.1, on the reverse strand, counting down.
CTCTTTTCTTTTAATTATTAAAATCTTCTTTTACAACATCAATCTTGACAAGTCTTTCCCACTTGACAAAATTAAATACTGCTTTGGCTTCTGCGCCGTCTTCCTGTGGTACAAGCACTCTGTTATTAAGTGCTACAATTACTGGCTTGTCACCGGCAACTTTTAAAAACTGCGCCTGCAATCCGATAGGCGCGACAATGGCAATAATGTCACAGTCGTTGATTTCTTCCTGTAACTCGCTTGCCGATTCAATCGACCGGTCAATCTGCACGATTTCAACGTTTCCCAGTGCGGCTAACTGTGGCTCTGTCATTTTGTGTCGAGAAAACCACAGGACCTTTTTAGGCTTCGGATTTTCTTCAAATCTTACAACCTTGCCGTCATTCAAAATGACTGACTGATTTTTCATTTCCTGCATTTCTACGCAATCCTGTACTGTTACCTTTTCTTTGTTCATTTCTTTTTCTCCCTTTATTAGTCTTTGTGAATTTGTCAATCGTTTTCCGGCTTCCGGTTTCCTTATTAATAAGTTTTAAATAAAACTCTGTTTCTTCAACCAAAAGCCAATGTTCCGCATTTAAGTGGTGTGCAGAACACGTTTCTTTCTGTTGCCTTGTAAGTTTCTTTGGCTGTTTCATTTTTTATCCTTTCCGTTACTCCATGAGTAAACCAAAGCAAGCCCAATTTCAACGAGGATTGTGAAAATCACTCCTGCCGCAAATGGATTAATATACATTTTCATACCCCTTTCTAAAAACTCATGCACATCTGTGCATTGGAATTTTCAATCTGTTCTGAAAGCACGGTCGGCGGCAAATAGCAATCAATAAACTCATGCACATCTGCAATGTATTTGCGTTTTATACTCTTGTATGTCGAAACGCACCCGTATTCGCGTTTCAACTGTCGGTATATGTCCGCAAATACCGAACTCCTCACGCTACTGTCTTTGTATGCGCTGGTGTTCTTGCCGCCAAGAACATCAACTACTTTCCTTTTAATATGCTTCTGCACTTCATCTATTTCACAGCCGTACAGCGGCATATCATTTTCAAGGGAAGATATTTTATCTTCAACCTTGTCAATTCTTTCATTCAGCTTCACATTGCCTTTTGCAATAAGCCGAATTTTTTCCTCATCCGTCATATTCATGTTGTAGTTTCCCGTCTTTCTGATTGACGGAAGAACCTCTGATGTTACCCAGTCAGTAAATCTCTCTGCGCTTGCCTTGCGGCTCTGAAATATTGTTTTGTACAGGTTGGCTTCATTCACGTAAATAAGCTTCTGATTTCCGCCTGCCGTAAGGGTATCCATGTTGCGGATACCCTTTGAAGATAACCGAGATTTAACATTTCCCACGTTAGATATTTCCAATGCCCGGCATACATCAGTCAAGCAAAACATCGGCTCGTCATTTACGATTACCGTTCTGACGTTTCCAAATTCTTCTGAATTAAAAACCTGTAAATTCGTTTCTGCCATTTCTTCTCCTTTCTGTGGTATAATCCTCTTATCTTTTAATAGGAAAGAGGTGAACACGTTGAATAAATGTCCTTTAAACAACTTTGAAAATTGCCAATCTGAATGTGCGTTGTATTTATCTAATCAAAAATGTTGTTCAATCAAAAAGCTTGCATTATCAAGTCGTTATTTTGTTGAACTCAAAGATATTAGCCGCAACATTTCAAGCATTGACAGTACATTTACTCGTCGTAAATGTTAAGAATGGTATCTGCCATTCTGTCAATTTCGCCCGCAATGCGAATTTTGACATCTACATCATTTGTTTTCTTGCTTTCCTCTGCCAGCAACTCTATCTGCTGACAGAGGATTTCTGAAATATGCCTTTTTTTCTCGTCCACCTGTTACTCCTTTCCCTGTTTTTCCTTGTTGGGTTCTGACCGTTCTCTATCTGCCATTGATTCAACCATGCCAAGCAGATACCCTTTTTGATACTCTGACATTTTAGGAATTGTGTCTTTTAATTTTTCAACAATCGCCTTTTCTTTTTCACTCATTTCATTCACTTCCTTTCTGTGATATAATCTCCTTATCTTTTTATAAGGAGGTGGTTCAAATGTTCATTAAAATTAAAGTTTCTTGCCCTTGCCATTGCACATACACTGTAAATGAAGATATTAATTCCGATAAAGTTATTTGCCCTAACTGTGGAAAAGAGTATCCATATTCAGGTAAGTTAATCGCAATGCTCAATCTCGCAAGTGAAATTCCCGACGGAAACTGTCTTTCAAACGAACATTCCGTTGAGGTTATTTCTCTTTCGGAATGCATGAGCAACCATCAATAACTAATCTCATGTATTCCAAGAAGCCTTTAGCAACTGTAGCAGTCAGATTGTATTCGGATATTAGCTTTTTAACTTCATTTTCTAATTCTGAAGCTTTCTGACTGTTGCAACGCTGATATTCTGCATATGCCTTGCCCACATATGTAGTTTCAAGCTCACCAAGTACATATTGTTTCAGTGTTATCACCTCACTTTCTGCTTGTTGATTGTAAAACAATTATATGTCGATAAAAAACATTTGTCAAGAACTTTTTGTTGATTTTTTCAACAAGGTGTGATATATTAGTTTTGGAAAGGAGGACAAAACATTGAACAATAGAATTAAAGAAATCCGAAGTCATTTTAATTTGACGCAACAGGAATTTGCCGATAAAATAAAAGTAAAAAGGAATACTGTTGCAACATATGAAATGGGAAGAAGCGTTCCGAGTGATTCAGCAATAGCTTTGATTTGTAAGGAATTTTCTGTTAATGAATATTGGCTACGTACAGGTGACGGTGAACCTTTTGTTAAAAAGACAAAAGATGAAGAAATAGCTGAAATGTTTGCTGATATTCAAGCTGCTGGTGAAAAAAGCTTTAAGTATAGACTTATTGCGGCGTTAAGAAAGCTTGACGAAAAAGACTGGGATAGTTTAGAAAAGCTTGTCGATTCAATGGTACAAGACAAATAAAAATACGCCGGGATAACACAAAATGCTATCCCGGCTATTTTATTTAAGCAACCTTTTTATATACGCATATATAACTTTTAGCCAATGCGTATTTTCACATTTTAATATTAGATTGTATATTTCTTTTCTGTAAAATTCATTTTCGTTTTTTTTACTCATAGAGCCCTCCGTATTCCCCGACACAAAACATAAAGTAGCGATACAAGCATTATAGAACAAATGTTTGCTTCCGTCAAGATTGGAACAAAGGTCACTGATGTAAATTAAGGTTATGTAAAGGGGCGGCGGCGCAATGCCAAACAGCGCAACCGCCCACCGGAACTTGAATTGCCCAATCTTTTGGACAATTTAATTTTACAAAAATTACCAATTTTTCACAAACGATTTAAACCGCAAAAAACGACATTTACTCTAAAATCATCTACATTTTATGGCATATGCTGTCATATAATGTCGGATTGCGGCGCGTATAGTACTAATTTGCTATTTATCAATTCGACAAAAATCAGATTATATGCTATTATTATTCAAAAAATAAAAAGCAAGGGAGAATTTTTATGAAAAAGAAATTATTATGCTTATTAATGCCTGTATGCCTTTTAGGACTTGCGGCTTGCCAAAATTCAACCGCGGATAATTCTACCACCGCAAACAGTACAGAAGCAGTAACGGAAACGCAAACTGAAACAGAAGCCCCTACAGAAAAAGAAACACTGTTATCAAGGGATAGAATGGCATACACAGAAGATATTACCTATGAAACACTTGCAAGGTACCCGGACAAAAATATTGATAAACCTGTGAAATTTGACGGAAAAATTATACAGATGATTGGCGCGGTTGATAGCAATTACACCGCTATAAGAATGGCTGTAGATGATGACTACAATCACGCGTTGCTTGTTGTTTATGCAAATGATGTGATTGACGGTAAACTACTTGAAAATGATAGAATTACAATTTATGGTGGTTATGTTGGTCAGTATTCATACACATCTACATTGAATAAACCGATAACAATTCCACAAGTTGAAGCTGTTATGATTGATTTACACGATAACAATTAAAATATCACCGGGAGTATTACACTCCCGGTATTTTTATGTTTAGATTAATTCGCAATCGCTGACATTGACTGCCGCAAATACAGCACCATTGAAGCTAAGGACTGCTCTATCCCCGTCAAGCTGTGTGACTTCATAGCCGCTGTCATTGTGCCATGCCTTAATTGCCGTGCCATTGTAGTCAGTATCGCCGTTGAAACGGACGGTATCGCCCACAGAAATGCCGCCGCAATCCGAACTTTCTTCTGAATCGTCAGAATCATCACTGCCGCCGCCAGCAATGCAATCATCATTAATCCAACCTGTGCCATCATCAATCAGATATGGGTTTCTCGCACCGTCAACAACTCGTGTAATTGTGCCGGTCGTATATGTAGGCTTTAATGCTTCTTCTGACGTTGAAGATACATAGATTGTATCGTAGTTTACGGTATTGCCTACAGAATAGCTGTATCCACCGTCCTCTGTGTCTTCTTCATCGCCGCCGCAGTCGCCCGAATTGCTATCAGAATCACTGCCGCCGTCAACTTCCGGCAACTCGCCGTACCAGTAATTCATATCGACCCTGCTTGATGGTACACCGGCAACTTCACCGTCTGATGTATACTGCCATAACAGACAATCCATTGACGGCTCTGAAATTCCCCAGTGCGCAAGCCATACTTCGTAGTCGGATAACTGGTCTGCATAGATTACTGAATCCCAGTAATTCTTGCTCGCATAAACACCAGTCTTATATCCTGCTTCGGATACTCTGTCGCAGAAAATCTTACAAAAATCAGTAATTTCCTGTCTGTTATCGTATGGGTTAAACCCGTGCTTTTCTTTGTATCCGTCCGCGTCTTCCATGTCGAACCATACACCTAACACCGGATTGTAGCCCTCTACCATGCGCAGTGCGTGTGCCGCTTCGCTTTCTGCTTCGGCATTATTTAACGCATAAGAGTACAGATACACGCCATACGGAATGCCCAGTCTTTCACATTCTTCCATGTTACGGATTGCCTGCGGGTCGTCCTGTGATGTGCTGTCATTGCCGTGACCGACACGAATAATTACACCGTCAACATTTTCCTTTGTGGTATCCCAGTCGATAACTCCGTTATGCTTACTTACATCAATTACTGAATATCTGCTCATATGAACCTCTTTCTGCCGCTGTTCTGCGGCTAAATATAATTTTTATTGTGTTTTAGGGTAAAAAAATAAGACACTTTCGTATCTTTAACTGCTGTCGTTATATATACCAATCACCTACCTTATGCCCTTCCATGCACGGTAACATGAAATGATATGCTTTTTGTTTCGTTTTGTGGCGACCAAACAAATCCCGTTATTTGTTCGCTGGTATAGCCGTTTATGCTTGCACTTATCAACCCTGTTTCCGCAAATGGAGTAATATTCACGCTGTCAATATTTTTTACAATACTAGGCGGCAAATAAATTGTGAACGGTGCCCAAAACGCATTTCCATATTGTGTATTCATTGCATAGCTTTTGCTTACTGTTTTTCCTGCCATTACAATATAACCGCTTGAAAGATATGTGATATACATTTCTGTTTTATCTTGTGGCTTTGTTACGGCAGTGCCAATATATCTGCCTTTTGTATCCGTAAATTTTGCGTCTGACGGCACGTCTGAATTGACAGTATGCCCATTTACTTTCACGGAATTTCCTGCACTTTCTGCATAATTTACGCTAAAATTACTAGGATTGTAAACATACATGTCTTCTCCGTTTTCACCGCCCCACAGCCACGAAGGTTGTCCATCTTTGCCTGCCCAGTTAAAGGTCATCGGGTAGCCTGCATTGCCATTTCTTCCTAAATGTGCAGCGTTGTTTGCCGCCAGAACTGTCCCCAGCCAGTTTACAAACGTAGCTTTTGACACGTCTTTGATTTTGGCTTTTACTATATCATCATCTCCGCTAGCATAACAAGCCACACCTAGAATCTGGTCTTGGGATAATGAATTCCCTACCCAACCGACTTTGATTTTCTTGGATGTATCGTTGTAATCTTGGACTGTTGTCGCACTTCCTGCATTGCCGCCTGCCGGTATCGCACCTACATTTTCCGCTGTTATATCAACATTGCCCCGCCTATACTCACTTTCTGCACTGCCTTTTACACCGGTTACAGGTGTTCCCGCGAGTACATCCCACTTTCCGTCCTCTGTCTTATATACGTTTGCGCCTGCCGGAATAGTATTTCCCGCTCCTTCTTTAAATTCAGCAGTCGTTGTAAATTGGTCTGAAATGTTATACATGCTTCCGCCGTCCGCTTCTGATAGTGCCGGAAGATTTGCAAATGCAACCGTTCCCATCGGTCTTAATGCGCCTGAAAACGATTCAGAAATCCGTCTTGCCTGCTCGTAATAGTATTTTGCACTGTCTGTATCTGCTACGGCATAGTTTTGTGCTGTGTCCGCACTTGCCGCCGCATTAGAAGCGTACTGCTGTGCCGCATTGGAATTTGAAACTGCGATGGTTGCGCTATTTGCCGCGCTATTTGCCTTTTCATTGGCTAAATTTGCGCTTCCTGCGGCATTATCGGCACTTGTTTTAGCTGTTGCCGCGCTTGCCGCCGCTTCTTCTGCTTTCGTGTTTGCCGTATCTGCGCTTGTTGCCGCCGCCGATTGGCTCTGTGCCGACTGTTGGCTATAATACTTTGCATTGTCCGTATCTTCGCCTGTGCGGCTGTTTGTACCGCCAGTAGCATAACTCTGTGCTTTTGTAGCACTCGCCGCCGCATTGGATTCGCTGGTTGCCGCCGCTGTTTCACTTGCTTTTGCATTGCTTTCAGATTTTGCCGCCGCCGACTGGCTTGCCTGTGCTTTTGCAACTTCAACTTTAATATCTGCAAGATAATTAGGTCGTAAGTGTTTTTCCTGTATACTCGCTTCTTTTACGATTGCAGACACTTTTCCAGCGCTGTCAATCGAAAATGCCACCGTGTCACTTTCCAAAAACTCATACTGTGTAATCAGTGCTGCCAGGTCTATATATTGCTTTGTGCCGTCAATAAGCGTTAAAATAATCTGCTGTGTTTCGGCATTGTATGAAAAATTTACCGCGATTTTTTCCATCTGCGTGTCAATCGTTATTTTTGAGCCATTTTTTTTAGTAATAGTAATAATTCCTGTCTTTTCTTCAAAGGCAACGTCCTGCACCAGTGTTGAAACTTCTTCCTTGGTCGCTTTTGTAGTGTCCAGTGTAATTACCCTATTGTCAATTTCATCTGTAGCCACATCTATTTTATTCAGATTACTTTCATTCAGTGGTGTTTCATCACTCGGATAATTTTCCCAATTTATACGACCATACGTTTTATTCATGCCTGCTCCTTTCTATCCTTCTATGTCGCCCCACGGAGTTGTCCAGCTTCCGCCCAAATTAATGCTTCCGTCATTGCAATCAATAGAAATGCTTCGTTCTCCGTCATCAGATTGCATATACAACAATCCCGGATATGCGTGAAAGTTTGCCCCGGCACTTCTACTAATAAGCAATTCGTCCGGTTTTAAAAGTGCCTGTGCATTTTCTCCTAAAACATACCGCAAATATCCGTCAAATATCTGCCATTCTCCGATTAGTCCGGATAACGCTTCCATACTGCCGTCCAAATCGATTTTAAAATTCTGATTAGCCGTCACAGCGCCGTTCAGATTGATTTTGTTTGCTTCAATCGAAACGTTTTCGGCAGATTGGTTAATTTTTGAAATAATTTCATCGCCATTTACTTTTTTTGATACTTCTGTATTAATGCTGTCCGCCGTCTGCCTTATTGCACTATTCATCTGTTCTGTAGTGCTGTAGCTTTGCAGTTTTCGGGTTACCTCTGCCGAAATTCCCTCTGCTGTAGCATTGATTTGGGTATTCATTTCCGTTGTTGTGCTGTAATCCTTTAACTTATCTGCTGTGTCCTGTTTTGCATTACTTTCAGCCGTTTCAGCGGCAGATTCAGCATATTGTTTAGTTTCCGTTACCTGTTTTGATAACTCTGCCGTAAATCCGTCTGCCGTCTGTTTTATAGAACTTTCCAACTCCGTTTTTGTGTTTGTAGCGTTTTCTTTTGTTTCGTAGTTTTTGCTTACTTCTGATGTAATTGATTCCGCAGTCTGTGTAATTTTCGTCGATAAATTGCCCTCGGCTTCGTTTGCCCGCTTTACTTCCGTTGCAATTGATTCTGCGTTTTGCTGTATACTACTGGATAAGTTGTTTACTGAATCGGATACCTCGCTTCGGATACTGTTTGCAGTCTGCTTAATTTCAGAACTTAATCCGCTTTCAACGTCCGTAATCTTACTGTTTGTTTCTTCGATTGTCCGTGTCAGTACATTGGTCTTTCCTTTAAGCTGTATAATGCTTTTATGCACGCTATTTGCCTGTGTAGAACGGTATTCTTCACCCGTTGCTTCATAGTTGTCCCTAAGTGCCTGTATGCCCTTTAGTGTACGTTTTAACACGTAGCTTTCAATGATTTCATATTTTGTTGGCAGACGAACCGCGTCACCTACTTCAATACATGGGTTTCCTTTGCAGTCCGCAGAAAACGGTCTGTAAATAATTCCCCGGATTTTTCCGTAAATGTTATTTGCGATTCCCGTCAGTTCTTCACTGCCTTTGCCGTAAACAAGAAAATTATCCTGTATAACATAGGCATTTGTGCCGCTTCCGACAATTACTCCGATATCGTCTTCTTCTTTCCGGATTTGCAGTTTATCAATAGTTTTCACGAGGAAATCTTCGTATTGCGCCGATATATACAGACTTTTGCTTATTCTCGTGCTTTTCGGTTCACGCGGGTACAAATCATCTGCCGGATACAGGTTGTTTCTTGGATACAACCCCTGTATCTCCTGTTCAAGGTAAATGTAATGGAATTTGCTGTCACGTCCAATGTGTCCGAAACAGCCGTTAATTTCACAAATACAATTCAGCACAGTTGCACCGCTTAATTCTTCCGGCTCAACCGTCTTTTCGACTTTCATATCATCATTTACAAGCTGTGCGTCCGCCTGCTCAATCCCAAAATACCCAAAAAAGCTATCCCGAAAAGCTTTCATTGTCGTAATGCTGTCTTTATCCGGGAGCAAAGTATTGTACCACTCCGCTACATCTGCGTTTATCACGTCATACAACGCATCATATGCCACAATATCACGCTTTGTTCTATCTGCCGTTGGTGTGTCGGAGTATACTTTATATCTGCCAATCTGAAACGGATTTGAAGTATTATTATCAATTACAGTTTTAACTGTTATCATTTTATCTTTCATCGGAAGAAAAATGTTTGATACAGTAAATTTAAGCACTGCCGCTTCACAGCTTCCGATTGTCAATTCAGCTTCCGAACAAATGCTTTCCATCAATTCAAACTGCTCTTGATGTAGCTCAACATTTGTAATTTTTGTCGTTTTGTCGTCCGTTTCAATCGTCAACTGCTTATCTATACTATCTTTTTTAAATAATTCTGCGTATTGATAATTAACCACCGTAAACACCTCCAATAAAAGCAAGCCTGATTGAATCGTATCGAATTACATTTCCGTACGTGCCGTAAATTGTAGGCTGAAAATCAGCCATATAGCCATACTGCGTAACATAATCATCATATTCCGGGATATAAGCCGTAATATAACAGCCACGCTCCTGCGGATTTGTAAAATTGTTGCGAATATTGCTCATCAGCACTTCAAATGTTTCATTTGTAAGCATTGCCTTGGTTTCAAATTCAACCTTTAATGCCTTTAATTCAACAGCGTTTCTATGCTCGTATCCGTTTGCGTCCGTGTAATCGTCAATGTCCTGCATATTTGCGTATGCGCTGTAGGAATCTGCCTTGATTAATCCGTCCGGTATCGTATAATCTCCAATTTTAATCAAAAAGCCGTTGTACGCCATGCCTGCACCTCACATTTTTAAAAATTGGTAACAAAAAAGCACATACCGGCATTCGATATGTGCTAAAGAAATGGCAAAAGGCGAAACCTACATAAAATAGATTCCGCCGCAAAGCAAGTTGTCACGTATTATAATAGATTAATTATCATCTATTGTACATGCATTAATAATCAAATGCCGGTTTGCCAGTTCTTTTAAAATATTCTCTTGCGTATTTTCTTGCACTGCTTCCGATGTCGTTTTGGCTTATACTCAAGTCCTTGTTGAGTATTCCTTGTAACAACTGGTTCTGCTGTCTAAGCAGTGCTATTTCTCGCTGTGACGTATCGTAAATGGAATCTTTAATCCCCGTAATTTCTGCGCCGCCCGCTACTGCCGACTTGCCGCCGACCGTTCCGGCAATTTCCGGTATTCCGTTTTCACCCGCCATGACAATGCTATATTTTTGTGGAAGATAACCGCCGTCCGCATACCCTTTAATACGAATTTTAGCAAATCCACTTTTCAATGGGTCGCCTGCGCTATAATTATCATCGCTTTCCAGTTCCATTTTGTAACTATTTTGAATAGCATTGGTTAATGCTTCATGCACTTTCCACGCTTTACTGCTTATCGTATCCGCTAAGTTATTCATGAGGTCAGCACCAACGTCTGAACCAATTTCTCCTGCGTTTACCGCGTCTATAATTGACAGGAAAGCAACTGCCGTTGTGTTCGGTACACCGTCAATATTTTTCTTGTACGAATCAACAAGGTTTTCACCCGCTTTTGAGCCGGTATCAAGTGCCTTTGAAATAGCCGTTTGTTGAATATTGTCGAATATTGCGCTATTGTATCCTGGCAATCCGCTTGTTTTGGTCGTAAATCCGTTATACAGCTTTGTACCGCCGTCTGTTCCTACAACACCCAATCTGCTAAAGGTTTCACTTGCTTTGTTGTAAAAATTTGAAATATCTTCTGTAGATTCGCCTGACTTTTCCGCTACATTTTTTTCAATGTCATACATTGACTGTTGCACGGATTCTCTTATTTGCTCATTGTTTTGTTGCATTGTATCCCGCAAATTATCAGAACTGTCCGCAGTGTTGTTCTGCTGTTGGGTAAGATTGTTGTATTCATTTTTGCAATTTGCCGCTTCGGTTGCGGCATTCGCTATTGCATTTTCACATTTTTCATAAGATTCTTTTAATTCTCTATTATCATTTGCTAATTGCCATGTTTCCTGCGAATTTAATCCTAACTCTTTTCGTAAATTGTATGATGTTTTTGTAAAATCACTGGTTTTTCTCATTGGGTCATCTAAAAGTCCCGAAAGCACATCAAATGCGTCACCCAATCCACTGATTTCATATGCTGAATCAAATGCCTGTTTAGACATTCCAGTAAGCTCTTTTACGTATTCATAAATAATACTTTCTGCTTTGTTGTATTTTTCATTATTTTCTTTTAGTTGATTGCCAATATCAATCTCTTGCTTGTACAGGTCTTTTAATACATCTTGCATTGCCGCCGCTTTGGCATAAGCTTCAAGTGCAGAAATTGTATTGTAAACTTCTTCTTTTTGTCCTTTAAATTCGCCAGTTACCGTATCAATCGAATCTGCCAATTCCGGACACTGTTCGACAATGTAATTTGCGTATGCAATAAGCATTTCCTTTTGCGAATCTGTTAAATTGTCAAAATTATCTGCCAATTCAAAGTATTTATCTGCAACGCTTTTAACGCCTGCATAGGTATCACCTACACTATTAAACTGGTCTTTAGATGACTGTATTGTTGAATTTAAACTCTCTGCCGTTGCTAATACAGAATCGCTGATTATAGTATTGGCGCTTACTACTTCGCTTTGCGCTTTTGCGTATCCTATGCCGATTCCTGCGATAGCCGCAACCACACCTGTAATACCAACGATAGCCGCTGTCCACGGTGTAGATAAGCCAATCAGCTTTAAAGCCGCCGCCGCCACTCCTGCGCCTGCCGCCACTTTTGCCAACATACCGACTGTAAAATTAGCACCTTCCCCAATTTTTTCAAAAACAGTTGCAACTGTTAAAAACTCTGTTGCAATACCCGCAATTCCGATTGTAGCTTTTAACTTTGTTGACATTAAAGACGAAAGTGTTTTTGATAGTCCACCATAATCAATATTTCCTATTGATTTTTTAATCCCAGCCGTAAGTGCCTTTGAAATTCCTGCGTTTTGTGCAATTTCAACACCCATTTTTGCCGCAAGTGATTTTGCTATTGACTGTGAAATTGACGTTGCAATGCCCTTTAAAATATTTTTAGCAATTTCCAGTTTGAAATATTTCTTTAAAAGTACTGCTCCAATTATGATTGCTACTGTTTTTAGTTCAACATCACCAATTAATGTTGCTATTCCCTCAAGCACTTTTGACCATTTGATATTTTTTATAGCTGTTTTGATTGTGTCATAAATGCCTTGAACCCACTTATTGATAGCTTTTGCGGTTGAAGCAAAATCAAACGTTTCAAAAAATTGATTTATCCCGGTTGCAATAGAAAATCCTAAGTTTTCCCAGTCAAACGTTTCCCCAAACGATAAAGCCGTATACACAGCAGTATTTAATGCTCCTGCAATAGTTCTGCCGACAGCACCGAATAATTCCGGTGAGATAAGCCCGTTGAGGAAATCAGCAAGGCCTTTACCAAAATTTCTAGCACCGGCATACACGCTGTCCCAGTCAATGCTATTCAGCGTATCTGTAAGCGTATTGCCTATATACTCGCCTAACTCGCGTAAATTTTTAATTTGACTTTTATAGTCTTTCCAAATGGTATCGACTTTCACAAGGCCGCCGCTTGCTCCGTCTGCGCTTGCCGCTCCTGTACCGCTACCCTTTTTGCCATTTCCACCGCTTGAATCCGGTGTTGTAATCAGTTTTAATTCATCAAACTGTCTTACACCCTTATTCAGCTTCTCAACGTTTTTAGCGGCGTTTCCGGTGCTGTCTGCTATATCATCGGCGCTGTCCGCAGCGTCCGACCAATCATCGGCAATACCTTTGTTTGTAACTTCAAATTTCCAACCAAAAATTGCACCTAATGCATTTGTTACTGTTTCAGCAAAATTAATAACCTGTGTCATTGCGAAATTTAATCCGCTTAAAAACGGCTTAAACGCATTAATCAGCGATGTGCCTATGATTCCTGCCAGTTCTTGAAATGATTGCTTTAAAATAACTGTTTGATTGTGCCATGTGTCGGCAGTTTTTGCAAAGTCGCCTTGCGCTGCCACCGTATTTGCCATAACATATTTGTATCGCAACATGGTTTTTTCAGCCTGTGTCATGGAACTGATATTAGCGTCAAGTCCGTTTTTTAAAGCCCACTCTTTTAACGTTGCTTGTGTCAAATCAAGTCCATATTTTCTTAATGGCTCTGTTTCGCCTGTGAAAATTGCTTGAAGATTTCTCGCAACGTCTGACTGTTCCATATCGTAAAATGAAGCCATATCGGCCGTCAGCTTTGTCAGTTCAATGGACATATCCGCCATTTTCTTTTGAGAAAAGCCCATAGCAACACCCATGGCTTGAAAACGGCTTGAATACTGCTTTACTGACAGTTCTGACATACCAAAATCACGTATAGATGTTTTTGCCATGCTGTCTACAAGGTTTTCATAATTTCCGAAAGTGGTACGTACAACATTTTCAACTTCTATGAGTGATGAAGCTATATCAATCGAATCTCCCAGTTTACTGATTCCTCTAAAAACAAGCCAGTAAGAAGCATATAATTTACCAAATGCGGAAGCCAGCGACCAACTGCTTTTAGTTGCCGAATTTGCAGAAGATGAAACGTTCAAAAAGTTTTTGCTTAATGACGTTGCCGCTCTGCCGCTTGAAGCCCCTGTGCGGCTTAAATTCGCAAGTGCATTAGTCATATCAATAAGATTTTGACTTACCTGTGGTGCTTTTGACAGTTCTTGCATAAGCTGTTTCATCGCGCTTGAAAGCTTCGGTATATTGTCAATGGCTTTTGCGGCGCTGGCATATCCTAACTGCTTAATCCCTGTCACAAGTTCTGTAATCTGCTTTGTCGCTTCACTGGTTGCCTGCATGGAATTAAAGGACTTGCCTAAGTACGTCATTGCCGTAGAAGCCTTGTTTATTGCGGCAGTGTCAATGCTTGAAATTTTTTTCATGCCCTCCGACAGGCGTGTAAAATCCGCCTTACTTACGTTTTTCATTCCTTGCATTGCGTCTGTAATATTTTTTACGCCATTTGAAAAATTTGAAAAATTAACGTTATTAATAACGCCCAAAGAACTTGATAAATTTTTTAAATTTTCAACCAATTTATCCAGTGCATTGTTTGCGTCTGTTGCATTTGCTTTTATTGTAAGCTTTAAGCTGTCCAGTTCATTATCTGCCACGTCCTCACCACCTTTAGCGCAAAAATAAAGGTGGTAGCAATTCGCATGCTACCACCTATGACGGACTTAATATGCTGCCCTCTTTTTCCAGCATTTTGATTCTTTGTTGCATTTCAAACATTGCAACATCCTCATTACTTTCTTTTGATTTTGGTTTACTTTCTTCTTCAAGTAAAATTGAAACTGGTTTTTTGATGTACTCCGACCTTGCCTTTTTACCGTTTAAGCAACGGTCTATCGCATAAATAAGGGCAGATATTCCATATGTACCGGCGAAGTGCCACATATCGCTATCCTGTTCTTTTCTTTTCAACTCATGTCCTTTTATGCAGTATCCTAACTGTGCCGGTGTCATGTGCTTAAACTCATCTATGTGTATCCCGATTGAAAAGGCTGTCGGAAAATAGTCTTCCCAAATTATTTTATGCCAGTTAATTTCAGATTTTTTTATGCTGTCTGTGCTGTCGCTTCCGGTGCTGTCCCGTACATCTGCTGAATCATGTCGTTCAGCCCCGACAGGTCGAAAAAACCATCTGTTTCCATGCAATTTCTCAATTCGTCATACAGTTTTTTGTACGAAAGCTTATTTTCTTTCATATAATCCCTCATGACTGTTTTTGCTTCTTCATGTGAAAGTGGATTATTTTCTAATAAGCCGGCATAAAAAGCAGTAACGCAAATATCTGCTGTATCGCCAATCATATTTGCTGTGCCGTTGATAATATCCTTAGTAGTAGGATTCTGCATATCCTTTGATTCTTCGACAACGTAAGCACCGCTGAGGACCTTAAACATTTTCTGCACGATGTCTTTATACTCTGCCGCTTCAAAAGAAAACTCTAATTTATATTCGTTACTGTTTACTGTAATTGTTTTCATATTCATTACCTGTCCTTTTCACTTTATATAGGACAGGGACGGCATTTCTGCCGCCCTGCCATATTATTTACTAACTATCAAATTACTACGGCTGTTTTTGTATCCTCGTCAGTCGCAACAGCCTTATTTGTTTTTCCGGACTGACTTACGATTTTTTTGATAATGTAATTGATGTCGGATAACCGTTCTCATCTTCTGTTACCGCAACGTCATAGTCTTTATGAATCCAACGCGGCACTGTTGAAATAGCAATGTTGCAAGTACCTGTTAAATGGTCGTCTGTAGCTTCGTCCGGCGCGAATGATTCAGAGCCGATAAAACCACAAATGCCCTCTTTACCTTTGCCGTCTGTGCCATAAAGAACAACAATGTCTAACTTTTCGTCTTCAATCTCAACTAAATTGTCAAGATATTCGCGTTCAAATGCACCGCTTACAGCCATTGAACCCGCCGCGCGTCTTCCAGGTTC
The DNA here is from genome assembly GCF_040095895.1 of Lachnospira intestinalis. Lineage (NCBI taxonomy): Bacteria > Bacillati > Bacillota > Clostridia > Lachnospirales > Lachnospiraceae > Lachnospira > Lachnospira intestinalis. The sequence goes on along the minus strand of NZ_JBBMFS010000001.1, from coordinate 279,545 downwards.
TTGCGTTTCGACTAAATCTTCAAGCGTAGACGTATCAACCATGTTGCGCTCACCTACCGGTGACGGAATACTTTTTGCTCTAATCAACAGGTTGTATGTGCCAGCCCAGTAATCGCTTTCGTTGCTTTCTTTGGTCTTTTTCCTGTAAATAATTCTACTTTTTAAACCTGTAGCCATGTTTACCTCCTAAAAAAAATGCATAAAAATAAGAGCCTTTCGGCTCTTTGTAAATTGCTATAAAATGTCATTCCACCCAAATTTGCGCTTTGCACGGAAAGTTGCTGTCCACAGATTCCCCTCTTTTCGTACAAACGGCATGGGCTTTATCTTAAACAATCGTTTCTTGTACAAATCTGCTATAACATTGGATACTTGCAATGCCTCGCTTCTGCTTCGGTTTGTTGTTACTGTTACCTGTGCTGTAAAGTCTACAGTATTAATTCTGTCGGCTTCTAAATCGCTGTTTGTTTCAGTCGGTTCAACAGACTGTATTAATATTGTCGGAAACACCGGTTTATCGTTTGATTCTTCATCGGTTGTAATGCTAATATCCGGGTAATTATCTTCAAGAATTGCCAATGCCTTTTTTTTGATTATCGAAAATACATTTGTTTCTAAATCAAAAGCCCACTGATTATCAATCATTATCCGAACACCTTCTTTACAACATTTTTGTAGTCCTCAATTATCTTTTGCTCTGCTTTCAATACTGGCATAGTAGCTTTTACACCTCTTGTAAGCACAAGTTGGTTATTTTCATCGTAATAGCCCCAAACCTTTTTTTGTCCGTTGCCTTTGCCATACGAACCGATTAAAAATCCAAATTCTTCTCCTTTGGGGTGCGGACTTGCACCGGCGGCGCCGTTATAATATACGCCTGCGCCAAACTCGATAAATAACAGTTCTTTCCCCTGTACAATCAGTTTTGCTTCTGCCGTACTACCATTGGAATTAAGTTCTACGTAAGCATTGTGTGACGTGTCAGAACCGCTTCTTATTTTGCCGTCAAACGTATACTGCGCTTCTGTCATATTGGTATCAACTACGGCAATGCCTACATTAGCAAGTTCTTTCACGAATTTTCTAAGTTTACGTTGAAATCTTAATTGATACTGCTGTACTCGTTTTATTGCGTTTTCTACGGATTTTTGGGACAATGTTATAACTATTGGTCTTGTAGCCATGTGCTTACCTCACGTTTTTCTGTAAAAGAAATAAATCTGCCGTTAATCCCTCATCAGCGACACCCTTAACGATATAATCGCAACTGGTTTCATCAATGATTGTTTTATCCTTATCTTTGTACCTCACTTCTGACTTTTTCCAAACAAGCGAGCCAACATCTAACGGCAATTTGCCTTTGTCTTCCACAATTTGAACAAAATTCGTAGAATTATCTACACCAAATTCCTTTATCAGTGCTTCGCTTAATTTATTGCTTATTGAAGAATAAAAAACCACAGGCTTTTTATAACTTGTGGTATACTCTCCTGTTTCAACAGGGACCTCTTCACCGTCAACAATGATGTATTTTATTGAACCGTCTTTATTCAGTTGGTATACCGGTGTTCTGCCGTCTTTAAGTGCGTAAATCATCTTTTGTTTATTAATGTCCAACATATCAATCTACGTTCTTTCCGAACCGTTTCCACAGTTCTGAAAGCTTCTCCCAGCCATACATAGCAACAAAAGCAACAACAAAGCCTGCCATAATTGCGGCTAAAACCATGTACCACAGGATAGTCATGTGTAAATACTGCATATATGCTACAAATGCCGCTACTGTAATGCCGATTGATAACACAAGTACCAATCCGTCAGTTGGAATCTTCGCAAAAACACCTACTCCTTTGATAACCTGTGTAATCACCGACACAATAAACGCGATTGCGCCGATTACCGCTAAAATAATCATGATGTTTGACGTCAATGTTTCTAAAATATTCATATTACATCTCCTTTTCGCCATTCAGACGTTCTTCAATAGTGTTCAGTCTGTAATGTGCCGATTTCACGCTTTCTTCAACTTTGATAATTCGTGTATCGTGAGAATTAATCTCTTTTCTCATTTCTGACACTTCATTTTTTATTTCAGTTGTATTGCTTGAAATGGCGTCAAGTTTCATATTGATACGTGTATTCTCTTTTACGCGTTCTTCAATGTCTTTTGTGTCTGTGTGTTTGTTGTTTTTCAAACCAAACCAAAGACTAAAAAATCCAAAAAAGACGGAAAAAGCAACCGATATGATACTTATAATTATTGCAACTGGCATAATATACCGCCTTTCATTTTTTTGTGGCACACCGCCCACCACCCTTACTGTGTGCCGCCTGCTACGTTTTCCCGGTGCTGGTAAAACGTAACGCACAATCTTCTATAATGCTTTTACAAACGGATATACCCCTACAAACAGGCTATCACGGTCTTTCCAGCTACGGCTTACACCGTTTTCACTGTAGCTTGCCATGTAGTTTTCTCCTGCCTGTGACCGGTCATATACCACAAGATTGACAATTACACTTTCATAGCATTTCAAGTCATTGTCAATCTGTTCCTGCGTATAACTTTGCGGATAACACCGTTTTGCAATTACATCTTTCGTTGCCTGTTTTATGAGCTGTTCAAGAAGCAAGTTGTCTTCTTTGCTGTCAAACACAACAACATCAGATTCAGTGTTATCCTCATTTTCAACCGTTTCAATATGAAATTGTTTGAGCCGGATTTTTACCTGCTCTAATGTTGTGTATTCTTCCATGCTGTTCTCCTGCTTATAATCCTAACTTCTCAATCAAGATTGCTTTAAGGTCAACTCCGCTCATTTCCGCCGCATTTTCAATGCCGTTCTGTGCCGCTAAACTCTGCAATTCCGCTGTCGGCATACGGTTGATTTCAGTCTTGGTATATCCGGTAGGCTTGTTTCCCGGAACAGTGTCCGGGACTTCTTCGCCTGCCGCATACCATTTCCCGTTTTTAATAACGATATATGGATATTTCATATGCTACCTCCGATTAATCATGATGGACCTCAAGTACGAATGTGCTATCCATATTTTCGTAAGACGGCAATACTACTTCAGAAGCGAATACTGACATCTTCATTGGTGGGCCATACTCAACCTTTGTAGCAACTGTGATTCCTGTTCCATATGTCGTTACATCAACGTCAGCAACCTGTCTTGCAGTTCTTTCTTCCGGTGTCGTTCCGAACCACGTACTACCCAGTTTTCCGTCCGGCAACAGTGTTACTTTGTTGTCCGGGTAAAAATAGTGTTCTTTCCCAGCTTCGTCCATATACATTTTGTCGTACAGGACGATTGTAAGCTTTGTACGCTTCTGAACAACTGAAATTACCGTGTCGTCATCAACCTCAATCGTTGCCGTGAGATTCTGTGCAAGGATTGAATTTCTAATCTGTGCATTTTCAAGTAAATACTGAAACGTATTGGTGTTCATAAGAACGTATTTAGCAATCTTGCCTTTCTTCTGTAATTTTTTCCGAGCATTATTAAGGTCTGTAAGTGGTTTGGAGTTCACTGTATCACTCCACATGCTAGTGTCCTCAAGCTTTGCATAATGGTCTTTTGCATATGAACCGTCCTTGTCGTAATCATATGCGTACTGTACACCGTCACTTTCAATAGCAATAACCGGGTGTCCTGCTTCTGTAGCGAGAAGCGACATTCTCATGCGTTCCGGCACGACTTCTGCGCCGCTCACAAGGTTGTTAGTATCGTCATATACGCTTGATAAGGCACTTGCAAGGTACGGGTCATCTGTAGAACTAATACGTTCAATTTCAAGCATTTCTTCTTCGCCGACTTCCATACCTTCACGGAAAAATGCCATTTGTGTTTTTTCTTTGCTTAATCCCTCTCTTGCTCTAAGTGTCGGAATTGTGTCGAAATTTGACGGCGCAAGCGATACCGGAAGTCCCTTATGTGTCTTAATCCAGCTTAAATCAAGCCCCTGTTTCTTTCTTTCCGGAAACCAATTTAATCCGAGATATGGGATTTGATTACTTGCTTCTTCTGTTGTTGTAAGTGCAATAGACTTACTGTTTAACACTTCATTAATTAACATCTATATACCTCCCAAATTATTCAAATACAATCATTGGAAGCGCTGTGGAAACGCCTGCGTCATATGTAACACCGGAATGCTTTTCAGCCACGCTTTTATTGATATATGCTTTCTTTAAAATCACACCCTGTGGCCTGTCTTCTGTGACATCGTATCTCAAAATGCCTACGACCGTTGCCGTGTTGTCTGCCTTTCCATTTTTTCCGATTGGTGTGCCGGCCTTTACAATCTTTCTGCCGTCAGCCGTCTTTTCAACAACATCTGTAAAATCAAGTGTCATTGGAATCGCTTCATTAGGCAGTCTTTTTAAAATCTGAACGTTTCCGACATATGAAGTCTGTTCATACTGCATGTTTGACATTTTTAATTACCTCCTAAATAATGTGACAAAACATCATTGTTGCTTTGACTTTTTGAATTGCTTGAGATAAGACTTGTGGCTATTTTTTCTGCTTCTGTCTTCTCTGAATCTTGGTTACTACCGCCGCCGCCCGGATTCGGTGTACCTTTGGCAATTTCCTGTTCCTTTGCCTGCGCGGAAGCGGTTTCTTTCTCTGAAATAATCTGTCCGAGAACAGTTGTGTCAAAGCTTCCGTCCTCTTTTACAACCGTCTTTGCCTGCTCTGCCGTGATTTTAAAATCCGTCATAGCTTTTTCACGCAAATCTCTAATTGCATTGCTTTTTTGTAACTCCGCAATCTGATTGTTTGCCGTTTCCAGTGCTTTGTTGGCTTTTTCAAGCTCTGTAAGGTTTCCGGCTTCTATTTCATCAATTTTTGATTGAAGTTCGTCTGCCTTGTCAGCTTTCGCTTTATACTCTGCCGCTTTATCTTTTTCTTTCTTTGTTTCACCGTTTAACTGATTCAGATAATTACTCACCTGCTCATCGGTCGGTTCTGAAATTCCGATTGAAATAAGATTCTGTTTTGCCTGTTCTCTTGTCATCGTTTATTCCTCCTAAAATCACGTTTTTTTACACGGTTCTCTCCGCTCGATTGTTTCTGCCATTTGTCGCATGACTGCAAATTTATAAAATAAAAGCAGTTACCGATTATTGCTCGTTAACTGCCTTATTTTGCTGATTATTAAGTTGATTAACTATTTCCTGCGCTTTAGTTTCCTGTTCTTCCATATTTTCAACAGTCTTATACAAGACATCAAGGTACGGTTTTGAAAGAACAAATGTTTTTTCTGAATCTCCCCAAAGCCCTACCGTTTTAATTGCCACAAGTGGATGTATGCCAGATTGAAGCAATACTGTAAGTGTTTGTGCTTTAGTGTACATATTATCCTGTGGGCTATGATTAATTTGCACTTCAAAATCCCGCATTTTTATGCCTAAATCACGGTCCTTAATCCGTATAATATTTAGCACAACCTTTGCAAGCCGCTTTTCCGCCGCTTTTACAATCGGGTCTTTAAGCTTTGCTCTTGTTTTCGAGAAATCCCAACCATTTCTTAATTCCACCGCACCTTGCGTATCTCCGCCGGTGTTGCCCTGTTTGTTTGGAATCGCAAGAATTGACAATGTATTGTCCCACAAGTCGTCTTTGGCAACTTGACACTGCGTTTGGTTTAATTCCTGCGTCATAATTTCCACGTCTGACTTGTTATCTTTATTAATAGACTTAACAACGAGTGCATGGTTCATTTTCATCTTTTGGAAAGTTTCATCATCAATTTCACAGTTGATAAATTTTACCCAGTATTCAACGAACTGCTGCACCGAATCCATTCGATTTGACTGCATGGTATTTATTGAATCTAACAGGCTGATAACCAATTCAATATCTGAAATCCTTTCGTGATTATTCGGATATTCCACAATCGGGATACTGCCAAACGCGTGCAATCTGCTTTCAATAACTTTGCTGTCTTGAATTTTAAATGTCATTGAATCTGTATAACACAGCTTATAAAAGTTGTTATTTTCGTCTTTTAACTCCTGTACAGCAAGCACCGGTTCTTCTGTAGCTTTATTGTAAATAACAAAGGTGTTCATTGGGCTTGGCGCTATAATCCGAAACGGTATGTCGCCATCGACAATCTGTATTGCTTTAAAAGATGTGCCGGTCGCTGACTGCCACTCTCCTGCCTTAATATCTTTTTCCTGCTTGTTAGCGTCAGACATATAATCGTTCAGCGTATCAACCGCTTTATTAACTTTTTCATCGTCTTTTCGGCTAACGTACTGTATCGGTTCACCATATGTTTGTCCAACCTTAAATTGAACCAGTTCATATGCGTGATTTTCGCAAACTTTATTGTTTACATCTTCATTTTGCATTTTTATTCTGTATAATACCGGCTGGTCGCCTTTATAATAGTGCCACAAATACCGGATAATGGGCTTGTTATAGTTAAATACACCAATGCAATCTCCAACGATTTTAACAACGTTATCTGCTGTTATTTTTTCAACATTGGTATATGCAATTTTGCGTCCATAACAACCTCTTACAAGTTCGTGGAAATATACATCATTTAACATATTTAATACTCCTAGTAAAGTCTGACTCCGCTTGACGAGCGTGTATCCGGGATTTCTTTGGTTTCATTTTTATCATCATCATTCGGATAATACCAAATCCACTTACGGCAATGCTTGCAAGCCAATTTATGTAAATTGGGGTCATCTTTATCGGCATACGTCAATAATTTGCCACAATTCGGACACATTACAGCCTTATTTTTTTTAGTGTAAAACCTCATATTCAACCTCTTTTGGCATGAAAAAAGCACCACCACATTTCTGTAGCAGTGCTTTCCTCGGAACTTTTATTTGACATTATAATAATAACACAGTATTAATATGACATTCAATGACACGACAAGTATTCTTTTCCGTATTTTTCTTCAAATTTTTTGAGTGCCGTTCCGTGCAATCGGATTGTCTGCCGCCATGACTTGTCAATTTCGACCGCAATATCTTCAAACCGTTTTTTTGCTATGTATTTTAAAAATAAAATATTATATAGGTTTTCGTCCTCTATACTTTCAATTTGATTAATAATTTTTTCTTTTGTATCTACGTAGTTGTCAATCATGCCGTTAATTTTTTCTTCCATTTCTTCAATCTTAGCATATGCGCAGCCTGTTTTGTCCGGGTCGCTAGAAGACATAACGCGCTCATCTGTTCCCACGGCTTTAATACTGTATGCCATTTCTTTCATCTGTGCCAGTTCAATCATTTTATTGTTAATCATTTTATTTAATTTTCCAATTTGCTGTAAATATTCCTTTGTCGTCATAAATCAATACCTCCTGCGGAATGGATTAATAGCGGCTTCAATTTTCGCCGTCTTATTTGATTGCGTGATTCTTAATGCAAAATTTGAAAAAACATCGGGTACATCATCTAACTGCTTTTTGCCCGAAACTGAATACTGCTTTAAAAGTCCAACCATGACACCGTATGGTTCTTTTGGGCTGTACAACTGCGAGTCTTTAAAAATAACGTGCTGTAATATCCAGTTTGAACACTGGAAGATTCGTGCTTCTTTATTTGTTTCTGTCGGCATATCGGTAATATTGCAAACCCAGCCTTTACTAAGTACGCGCTTATTGACTTCCATTGCTACTCTATCGCCGCCCGCGTTTCGCTCAAATTCGCATTCTTGAACTTTATTATTCGCAATTACATTTGCCGCATTTTCATATTGCATTTCATAATCTGCCGTGTTATCGCACACGCAATCAACACAGTAATAATCCTCACCGTACTTTTGAAGTATTGGCATGACAAAGTAGTCTGTTCCTTTTCCTTTTGTATCGCATTGTGCCGTAATTATTTCCGGTTCTCCATGCGGAAGATTAAGGTATCTTCTTATTTTGTCGTCCGGGAACAGCAAGCCCTCACGTTCAATCGGCTCTTGCTTGTACAGACAGCGATATGATATATCGTCCATTAATAACTGCTGGTCTTCAAAAAATTCTTTAGTAAATCCGCTAAACTCATAGTCAAAGTTACTTTCTCCAGTTTCCGGGTCAATGTCCGGGACTGCAATAACTTTTACCCGTGGATTTCCTGCATACATATTTTGAATACGTCCTATCACATCTCTAACACTCCAACGCGTGGCAATGTGAATTTCTTTGCAGTTATGACCGTCCGTATCCTGTATTTTACGTTGCCTTGCGTCTACTGCGTATTTGTTCCACAACTTATCAAGAATCGTTGGATTTAAGGCTTCCTCGACCCCCCCAATCAAGTCGTCGACCAACAAATATTTTGAACTTCTAACCTTTCCGCTATTCTTGCTACCTACCGACGTACACTGCACGGACGGAAACGGTTTGTATTTGCCTATATTGAATTGTTCAAGTTTTGCATTTGTGCTTGTTACGTGTAAATTCGGAAATATTTCACTCCACGTATATTCGTCTGAATTTGTAACAATATCATACACACCGTCAAAATACATTCGCGTTATATCGCCGCTGTGCGAATAAAACAAGCTAAAGTCTTTTGGATACCAGCCAGCCACAAGTGCGTTAAACATTTTTTCGACTGTTGTTTTTCCGGCTCCGGGAATTAACGACACACACAAAATATCGTACTTATCGTCAATCATGCCTTGTAAAGCCTGTGTAAGCCCTATTTTAAGGAATTGTTTGCGCCGTGGCATATAAAACCGCTCTTTTGGTTCTCGCTTCTTTTCAAGGTACATAAAGCCGCTGTCAACGATTTTGTTTTGTGCTTCCGCAAGTAATACGCTATAGTATTTATCCAGTATGTCGTACTGGACTTTATTTTTAAATGCAAACTTTTCTAAATCCCATGCCGTGCCGCCTGTGGAATCAAAAATGAATTTTTCCGCCAACTGTTTTGCCCTTGCCGAAATTTTCAATCCATATTCAACGTCTTTTTCTGTTTGTAGTGCAACTTGGGCGGCTTCTATGTATGCGTTTACTACCGATTCATTAATACCATTACTTTCAATATATTTTTCATACTGACTTACTACTGAAATAAGGCTTGAACTTGCCAAAGAAAAGCACCTCTACTTTCCAAAAAAAGCAAAGGCACTTTCAGACCTCTGCCAATAATTTTTGTTGGTTAGCGACTACAATCAATCTGTAGTCGGTAATATCACTTAATCAATATCTGCAATGCTTTCTACAAAACAATTGTAGTAGATATATCTCTTGCCGTTAAAATCAAACTTAACATATCCACCATCGTATGCACCAATATCAATTTTGCCTTTATATGTTGCAAGTTCTTTACCATCTGCCGTGTATACAGTAATTGTTCTTTGCATACCGCCATTTACATCACTTTTCATATCTGTTACCGCTCTGTCCCATGACGCACATCCGGTCATTCCTAAGCACAATGTCAAGCCTAATACAACTGCTAAAATTTTCTTTTTCATAATAATTCCTTTCCGCTGGTAATCAGCAATCATTGTTCTAATTCATCAATTCTGTTTTCAAGTACATTTATGTACTCCCTCATTTTTTGTCCGTCTCTCTCTGAAAGATACTCAACGCCAGTAGTTCCTATTTTCCACGATACATCTTTTAAGTATTGGATTGCATTTTCAACTTTGTTATCGTCACGATTAAGTTCTTCGCACAAGCACTTGGCAATATCTTTAAATGGTTGTGGGTGTTCCACTCTGTCTAATGCTTCTTCAAAGGTGTAATCTCCCTTGTAGTCCATAATAATTCCGACAGCTTCATATTTTCCAAGATTAACTCCTAAAAATCGGTCTGCAACTGTATTCCAGATAGCATATAAATTGTCTATATCGTCTTGCAATGCAACTATTAACATAATCTCACTCCTTGTTCAGTTCATCCGCATATCTTGTCATTTCAATCTGTGTTCCGTTTTCATCCCTTGTACCGACAGCTACATATCTGCTGCTTCCACTCATCATATCCCCAATCCGTATTTCCGTTTTATCATCATCAAACTTGTAACATTCACGCATTTTCTCAATGCAGTTATTCATTTCTGATATTTTCATAACTGATTCCTCATAAACCTCTCAAAATCTTTTCTGCACTTAGGGCATAATTCATATGTTTTTTCTAAAAATTTATATCTACGGACATTCTTGATTTCAAGACACATATCATTATCTTCAAAAGTAGGAACTATGTCTCCGCAACTTTCGACTTGCTTAAATCTAACTTCTTTCCAGCTCTTAGGTATTATCTCTTTTCCACACCTGTCGCAAGTGTGCCATTCTTTTATATATTTCATTATTATTTCACTACTTTTTTATCGTTGTTCTTGTCATTGTAATACACCTTGAATCCTTTTAATTTATATTCGGACACGGATTTTCTCAAATCTTCAATGCTCCCGTATTTTTCATTCAGCATAATAGCAGTGCTTCCCTTTTCAGCCGCATAAATGCCACATGGTATAGCTTTGCTTGCTATTTTAAGGAACTGCTTGTACTCTTTGCGCGACATTCCATATACATTACCTTTAATCTCTACTCTCATGCGCACTCTCCTAATCCTTAAATAGCCCGTCAGGAAATTTCCCGCCTGTAATTAATATGCCTACGTATTTGTGAAATGTCGGATAACTCATGCCGGCTATTTCCGTTGCTTTTGTTATCGTTACCTCGCCGCTCGCCCATTTATTGTAGGCTTCAATAAACTTGTCCTTATCTACTGCATGAACACCTTTTGCCATACTGCACCTCTTTTTTATTTTTATTTTTTTTAAAAAAAATGGAAAAGGGCGGAATCGAACCGCCAATGTTTACCACATGGGAACAGATTTACAGTCTGCCGCAACACCGCCAATCGTTGCCGCTTTTCCAAAAAAACAAACATGATTAAGACTTCTCTTTATTCATCATACCCGCAGTCACATTCAGTCACCGTGACGATAAGTCCGAGCTTCCGGGTGCGACCCTTGGCTTCTTACCGCTGTCAAGCACGGACAGGGAGCGAATTTAACCTGCAAATTTCACGGTTCTTTCGGAAGTTTTTTTGGTTTGCCAAAAAAAATTGTTTTGCCATACCGCTACTTTAACAAATTTCTTGTGTTATACTCCGGTTTCCCGGATTCAAGGCAAGCCGACTTAATGAAATTCCTGTTTTGTTTGTAGTCTTTCACACCACGAACACAAACAGGTTATTCTTGCACCGCAAGCGTTTATTATTCGTCAGCCACAAGGATTCTACTTTTGACGTCCTTATGATGATATACTGCACCACTTTGTTGACAGCTTTGCTGTCTTCTTTGCTTAAATTGCTTCAAGCAAAAAGCCTACACTTTCCAGTATCCCGAAAAGCTTTAACTCAATTCAGTGTATCCCGGCAAGGTTGAAAAGCCTATCTGCACCGGGGTAATCATGTTTGTAAATCCCGCCGGACCTTGTGACGGTCCTTTAATCAGCTTTCCGCTAACGGGAGATAAGGGGGTACCAAAGAATGGGACAAAAGGGCTATCAAAAGCCCAGCTACCCTAACCGGATTTGAACCGGTGATACAGGAATCAAAATCCCGTGCCTTACCGCTTGGCTATAGGGCATTGTTTTGCGGGTATTCCCAACTCTATTTCCCGCACACCTCATTGTACTATCCTTTGTAGCCATTCTTACAGCATTGTTTGACAAGGTGTTTGTTTTGCTTTAAATGTCTTTGCTATCCCGATGTAACGACCTTTCGGATTCAAAACCGTTCGGGTAACGATTTCTAAGCTTTGCTTTGTTCATTTCAGCAATGGTATCTAAGTCATATCCAATGCCTTTTGCGGCTACGGCTAAATACCAAAGGCAATCGCCCAGTTCTTTTGCCATGTGGTCTTTATCAAGCGTATGACCTTGAAAAAGCATTTTCTTTACCATGTCAATCACTTCTCCAGCTTCGCCATTTAAGCCCATCACTCCATTAAGCAAAAGATTATCTTCGTGTGCTGTGGCTGTTCTACTTGCTGTACGCATTGCTTCTGCCTGATACTCATTTAATGTCATTGATACACCTCTTTTTGTTTTTGAGATTATTTTTGGTACTTAGTCGGGTCGGGTGGCTGTTTTTATTCAACCCCCACCCCCTAACAGAATCACCATTGCAGGCAATTATCTGCCGTTATTTAATTGTCTGATTATTCGCTATTTTGTTTGTTGTTTCTGATTATTTGTTTTGTTCATTTCGCTAAACTCATGTTTAGCGAAGTTCTAAGCATATCGAAATAGCTTGAACACCAGTAAATACGGCACTTTTAAATTGTGTCTGAATTGTTTAACGTTTCGCACGCTTCTAACCGTGGAAGTTGTGCGCCGTTTTCGTCCAATTCCGTTCCCAATTTTGGGAGGTCCGCCGCTGTCAATGCTGTCTTTCCGAACGTTTCCCGGCTTACTCCTGGCAGATTCCAACCGAAGCGCCTATTTAGTATAGGCAAGTACTTCATTGGATTGTTGCGCCTGTCTTTCATCAGAGCTGTCAAACTTTCCTCAGAAAATAATTTCAATTTTTTAAAAATGTCAGCCCCTTTTGTGCTTAGCTCTTTTACATATTCCCCCTCTTTTAGCCTGCTTACAGTTAAATTACTAATAACATTCCCCTGTAAATCCTTATATACAACACATCTTTTATTGCTATTATTTAGACTATATATAGTATCTAAGGACATACCTGAAAACAAATGAAAACCAACTACACTTATCTCTTGATTATGTATAAAACATTCGTAAGCATATATATCTAATATATAATCTACAGCTTCTAAGTTATAAGCATTATTTATATTTTTAGGCATTGCTAAAATACTTGGATTAGCCTTAAAAGTATTTTGGCAAATATATGTAAGTGCTGCATTCCACATGGCCGGATAGATGTCGTACTGGTCTTTAATATTGTTTTCAGTGCAGAACTCTTTTAAATACTCCTCAAAATCATTTTTGATTGATTCTAATGAGCTTGGCTCTGCTCCTGCTAATTTCTCCAATTCTGTACACCTCCCAACTTTTAAATTTTAAAATAAAAAAAATACCTACAAACTGCATTGTTCAACCCAATTTTTATTTGGGTTTCTTTGGTCGCTGGAAATCCGCGGCTCGCATTTGTAGGTATTAAAAATAATTACTATTCAATTTTCATTTTTGCATTTCTGCAACCTGTGCTTACACAATACACTAAAATAATTATACTGTCAATAGCTTTTTTGAATATATTTTAAATAAATCCGCGCGTATTATATTATATATATAAACTAAATTAATTCCCTAAATTACTTAAAAAATAAAAAATACAGTGTATTTTATTTAAAAATATATCTTCTTTATTTCTCTTTTTATTCTATCTTTCTTTTTATTTTCTCTTTTGCTTCTTTTCTCTTTGGTTTTTCTTTCGTTCTTTTTTTCTCTTTTTTCTTCTGCGGATAGGGTATCTATAGGGTATCGCTCGAGTAGCGGAATTATTTATAAATTTTATTAAATTTTTATTAAATTATATATTTAGTTGGATAACATTGACTTATTCAATATATAGTTATATAATGATTAATTAAGGCATAAAAATAGCCGGGAACACAGCACCCCGGCTATTTTAAATTTCATATTTTCAGTCCTCCCTAATTAATAACAATATTAATACACGGTTTCCAATATGAATAATTAATATTTCCGCCAAAATCGTGGTCCGAAAGGCGGATTTCAACCGTGTTTGTTGTGTATCGTTCAGTATAAGTCACTTCGCAGTGGCAACAATCAACAATGAATTTATTTATATTATCATCAGTAACAGGTAAATCCGTTACTAAATATATAGATTGGCTCCGATTTGAATAACTAATTTCATAATCGGCGATTTCTGGGAATCCAGCAATTATTCCCATATATTTATTTGCACATTTTTTTATATGTGCTTTTTTTTCTTCGGTATATATATATTCATCTACGATGTCCAAATCGTAAGATATACCCCCGGTAATTTGCAACATTAAACTGTCAAATGTGTCATAATCGACATCAAATTGCAGTTCATGCCGCAGCCGTGTTATTAGTTTGCGGTTTTCTGCTGCGGCTTCAATTTCGCCGTCTTCCTCTTCCTCTTCTGCTAAGGTTTCTAAATTTTCAATATTTTCAGACAAAATTTTTTTGAATTGCTCGTTAAAATATTTTTCCGTTTCAACTCCTGCGGCTTCTTCCATTTTGGAAATTAAAAAGCCGGAATTAATTTCTTGTTTTTTCATTTTCGTCCCTCCTTAAAGTAATAGCCCCCAAAAAAATGGAGAGGGCTTATATTAATATTTACAGTACACCCCTTATGCTGGGGCATACTCCGATACCTCGACGGAATCGTTCAACATTCGGACAATTCCGTTCGCGGTTACAACTTCAAATTGCGGGAAGTCGAACCCCTCGACATCATAAAACATGATGCCGTACATTTTCGCCGGGTTAAATCTCGGCATTGGCTCAATTACCAGTGGCGAAGCTTCGCCACTGGCTAAAGCCTGTTTGTAGAGGGCTTCAGCTTCGGAAGCCGTCCCCGTAATAATTATTGTGTTGTTTTCGTCCTCTTTAAAAATTATTTTTTTCATGTTTCTGTACCCTCGCCCCTCTACGGGGCGCCCTTTCCTTTAATCTGTCTTTATTATATTCTAATTTTAGAATGTTGTCAAGTGCTTTTGCTAGAAAAATTTTATTTTTTCCGCGTCTGTCGGCACAACCTCTATTATGTCGGACGGCTGGCAACGGCACATTATGCATATTCGGTTTAACGTTTCCAGTGTAACGCTTTTACCTGCCTTAATATTTTGCATAGTCTGCCCCGACAAAAGCCCGTTTTTTTGGATTCGGGCTTGATTATATCCACGCTCTTTTAACAACTCGAATACGTCTATTTTGTATTTTATCATTTTGCGTGCTCCTTTCCTTTTAATATGTTAAAAATTGTACATTATATATAGTAAAAAGTCAATAAAATTATTCTATTTTTAGATAAAATTTCCTTGACAAAATATTAGGTGGGTGCGATAATACTATTATCAAAAAAAAAGGGCGGCAATACTGCCGCAAGGGTATAAAAATATGGAATATTGGGAATTTAAAAACGGCATAACGGTAGAGGGGGACGGCTCGGCGGTGTTCTCTGTAAATTTAGACGGGGATTTTTTGGGACATATAGTTTGCGGAGATTGCGCGGACTATAAAAATTGCACCGCTGAATTAAACAGTGGCATTGACCCGATAACGGGCGGATGGGAAGACGGCAACGGGAATCCGTGCACGCTTTCCGGCTGGGGAAACTCCGAAGAATAAAAAAGAAGCAAAAAAGAGAACCGCCGAGGGGGCGCGGTTCTCTTTTTTTTACGTGCTATATTAAATTGCCGGGCGGTTCGTGTTCCGCTCTGTATAGATTATATAGCTTAATTTTTTAAACGGCAACTATTTTATTAATCATAGCCGTTTTCTGCTTCTACGTTCGCCTGCCTGCGTGCGACCTCTTGCAAGCGCTTTTGCTCGTTTTCCTCTTGGATTTGGTGCAACCAATTATTTAATTCTGCGACATCTTCCGGTGGGTCTGCTTTTGGCTGTGCCTGCTCCGGCTGTTCTTCTTTTACGGCTTCCGGCTGCGCTGTCTGCGGTGCTTCTGCTTCTAACCTTTCCAGCTCTGCCAATACCGCAGAATTTAAAAATCCGTTTACGGTGTAGCCCAATGCCTGTATACGGTATTTCGTGCCTTTGGGGAGTGTTACGCTCGCACGGTCGTAGTCCTGCTTTATTTTTTCGTTTTGCCGTTTTATCCTTTGTTTGTACTTTTCTAACATTTCAATATTATCCATATTATCCGCCTTTCATTAATGTAATGCTATTACATATAATAATACATATTGCAATAAAAGTCAATTTTTTGCATTAAATTAAATATTATTTTAATTTTATTGCATTTATGTATTGCATTTATGTAATTAATGTGCTATTATAACATTGTCGAAAGACAAGAGAACAAAAAGGCGGTTGCCACCAATCAAAAAAGAAAGGTGAGCCGATTATATCACAATCGGCGAAATGGTACAAAATCATGAAATTTAAAGTTGTAGGCAATATAATTGTGAGCGGAACTCTAAACACAAATGTTTTCAAAATAGTCGAAAAAATTCCGTCCGGGTTTTATGTGTGGAACATTGGCGAGAATATGGGAAGTGATGAATACATTCCGCTTTGTCAAGATTTATATCCAGAAATCAAAGATGATTACTCTATTAATTGCGATACTTTAAGAGCTATTAAGTTACCAAAAGAAGAAGTTGAGCTATTAAGAGAAGCCGCAGGATGGGGAGTTAATAGCTTAGAGACGGCAAGAAAGGCATTAAAGAGCCGCCGTCGTGGTTGTATAGCTGAAAAGAAGAGAGAAAACGCGCGCAAAACAATAGATATTTTTAAAAAAATTAGCGAGTAAGTAAGGAGGATTAAAAATGAAAAGATATCGAGACAAAAATGGCAAACTCATTAAAAGGCTTTCCGAAATTGAAAAATTGACCGCCGCCGAAGCGGCGACATATTACCGCGTTGGCGGTATATATTACAGTTTCGTGGATTTCCGCGAATATGTATATACCGCTACAAGCGACGGACTGGCAGAGTTCCGGAGCTTCGACGGGTACACTATGTTTATCCCCGTTGCCGCCCTCGGCACATTCCTGCCGGACGTAGCCAGTGCGGGCATGGAACTTGTAGCGGTACAGGCATAGAGAACAGGCGCGCGGGCGGTTCGATTCCGTCCAATGCTTTTTATAAAAAATAAAAGGAGGTTCTATGTTATGAATAATATAGAATTAATAAAAAAAATTGAAGAATTAGAGCAGCTGGAAAAAGCCGCAGACAAGGCACAACAGGAATACGAAGCCGAGCCGGAAAACGTAGAAAAAGAACGCGCATTTGACAGCGCGTATAAAAAAGAGTTTTCCGCATATATAAGCGCCGCTAAAGAGTTAGAACGCTTATCCGGTGGAAAGATTAACTTCTGCACCGCTAAGAAGCTGATTCAAACGCGGCGCAGTGAGCTTATAGAGCTTTTAAAAGCCTTATAACAACAGGCAAGCGGCAGACGGTGCCGGGCTTCCGGGGTTCAATTCCCCGGCTTGCTTTTATCCGAATTTCGGATATAATAAAACAAAAAACAAGGGTGAAAACCCGGAAAGGGGTATATTATGTATACATTAGAGCAGGCGGAAGAACGCTTCCGCGAAAATTTAAGAAATTTAATCGGGGAATGGGCAACAGAAGAAAATTTTTATGAAAATTTAATCTGTGCCTTTGATTCTGAATATTTGGACGAAAACGGAAACAGTCCGGATTATTCAGATTATGCCGTGGAAATCGGTGATTTTAGAGATATACCATATTCCAGCTCGCAAACGTTGGAAGTATACGATGAAAATATATCTATTACTATAGAGGTGGTATCAAACGAAAATGAATATCATGAAACTATATACAAAATAACAGATGTATTTTAAAAGGGAGGTTACGATCATGGAACTTATCAATTTAAATAATGGCGACATTGCCGCCATTGGCAAGTTGCCGTATGGAACAACAAGAGATATACCAATTAAACTCGGAAATAAATTGTATTGCCTAGACGTGCAAAAGCAAGCAACGGGGGCATGTATCGACTTTTATCGTAGGGTAAAAGCCGATAGAAAAAAATATTCCAAATACGACCGGGAAGCCGAACTTGTAACGGTGTTCGTAAAACCCGACGCCGTTTTATTTCGAAATTTTTTTGGGAATATAAAAGAAATTAGCAAAGCCCAAGAAATTTACAGGGCATACAAGTATCTTCTAGAAGAATAAAAAAGCCCCGGATTGTTTCCGGGGCTTTTGTGTGCGGCTAAATGATGTCGAAATATAAAACATATTTCAATACACCACGTGTTACGGTTTATCAAAACACCGCACACATCGCAAACTTTCATTTGCAAAATATAATATCATATATACCAAAAAAATGCAAGGCTATTTTTATAGCTTTTTTTGTGCTATCTTAAAATATAAAAGGGGGTATTCTATGCCAAAAATGAAAAAATGCACCATTTGCGGCAAAAGCTTTTTAAGCTGCAAGGGTGTAGAGGTCTGCTCCGCTGCCTGCGCTGCAGAACGCAAGCACCGGCAGGACACCGCCGGAAATGAACGCAGGCGGGCGCAGTTATCTAACCAAAAAGTAAATCGAATTTGCCCGGTGTGCGGTAGGAATTTTATGTCTGTGTACCGGAAATACTGTTGTCCAGAATGCGCAGGAATCGCACGCCGCAAAAATTTGGCAATATATAACCGGGAATACTACGCCCAAAATCGGGATACTGTTATACAGCGCGTAAAAGCTACGCGGGCAAAGCACAAGCAGGGACAACAACCGCCAAAATAAAGGTGTTTTGCCGTTGCGCTTCTATGCCGTTTATAACCATATACGGCTTTAAATGCCTTATATGGCTAGCTTTTTACCATAGCAAAATAATAAGGCGACTGCGGGCATTTTACAAGATTGCAGACATAAAAAAATAGACTTTTCATTCGCCGAAGCAAGTTCATAGTTTATACTTTAGCACGTTAAAATAGTAAAACTTTTCGTGAATTTTGCCGGCAAAATTTGCTTAAAATCCGCTCGAAAATTGAGGATTTTTGAAAATGGATTGACCGGGCTGAAAATCTAAAGGGACGGGGGGTTAAAAATTTTTCCGAATAAAAAATTGAGCGAAAATTTAAAAAAACTGCCCGTTGCGAACAACAAGCAGTTTTTCAATTTCTAATTTTTGTCGTGTAGTGATGACAATGGTGGCACGGTGATTCACAGTCATTATAATATAAGCATTTTTCATTTGTATAATATATACATTGCGAACCGTCATGCCCATGCAAAAATGTTGTTTCAAAGTCCTGTTCCTTATTCTCTTTATCATGTTCATTTTTCAAGTGTCCCGCCGGCATTTTTCTTTCACTTCCTCTCTTTTTACTATATAGAATAAATATATCAATGCCTCGCAAAAAGTCAATCACTTTTTTTAGTTTTTTCATACCATTCTAAAAATTCGCAAAAAATTTTATCTTCTGCAATTTTCCGAATATTTATAGCTTCTTCTTTGCTTTTGTAGCGTCCTAAAAAATATTTTGTCTTTTTAAACATTATTTCTGCGCACCACCTATTCCTTGACTTATCAAACCAAACACCTGTTGTCCCTGATGTATTTGTTTTTCTTATTTTATTTCCGTTCAATTTGCACGGTGCAGTACCATAAGCGTATAATTTTTGAATGTTTTCGTTTTTTAAACAGCCACAGCTTTTTACTTTTCCGGTTAAGTTCTTCGATTTCTTTTTCTGCCTGCTTTCTGCACTCCTGCAATGCTTCTTTCTTAATTACGCTCTTGTACTTAAAGCTGTAATTGCAGTTAAAACAACGGTCAACGCTATCGCCTATCAGTTCTCCACAATTTGGACAAGTTTTCATACTTCGCTACCCCTTTATTGCGTTTTCTAATACTATACCATGTAGATAGCTTTAAATCAACTTTTTAAATCTTTTTCTTTTTGCAAATTCACACTTTCTGCCGTAAAGATTAATGATTTTGCTGTATACTGGCACTCTTCCAATTCATAAATCAATCGTTCTTTTGTCATTTCGGGATTTGTCCGGCGCACATATTCAAGAAGCTTATCTATTTTATCCATTACACTGCCGCTCCCCTCTGTATCCCTGCCATTAAATAATCAAGCAGATAAATCAAATCTGTGCCATATTTGCTTATCCAGTCTGCCATAAATTCTTCCTGTTCAATCGGCATACTCACACCATAAGAAAAGCAAAAACAATGGCATAGTTCGTGTGCTATTATTTTACGCAAATAAGCCCCTTTTGGCTTGTTTGATACATATATAGTCTTGTCGTTCCAATCGGTCACAGCAAGGCTTATAGAGCCGTCAGAACGTGTCAAATTATTGTTTGTGCCGTGAACAAATTCAATTTTCCACTCAATACCATTTATCAAAAACATATTTCACCTCAAAAAAAAGAAATCACCAGCTAAATATCAGCCAGTGATTTCTAAATTTGAAATTATTATTTTTTCATTCTTCAATTAACAAGTAATTAACATATCTTGTTGCTGTTTCGGCAAGTTCTTCACTGTAATCCAGCAAATTCAGCTTGTACTCCGGTTTGTGTCCGTATGCAACGGTATAAAGCTTTTCTACAAGCTCTAAATTGTGCAAATCGGACAGTTCAACAAGAATTTTGTGGTATAAAAATTTTCGTGTCCATTTGAATCGGTCACAGATTATTTTAAGTTTCCAGTTATTCTTGTTAAACCACTTGCCGCTATCCGGCTTTTCTACAATACCATAATGTTCAAGTGACTCTTTCTCCGGGATTGCCTGCCGTGATTTTTTCAATGCCTGCTCCATATCGTGGAAGCGTTTCACGTACAGGGCGGTAAAAACAATTCCCTTTTCCCCGGTAAACTTATTCGCAAGAAACTCACAGCCCATGCGGGTTACTTTATAACATTTGTTTTCTTTTCCGCTATCGTCTTTATATGTAGACGGAATAAAATAATCACTGACCACGAAATCGTGGTGAGTTAAAGTTTCAATAACTCCCTTTGTTTTGCCGTCTTTTGTACCCTCTAATTTTTCAAGTATCTTATAATGTTTCATTTCTAGCATATTTGCAATTTCTAATGTAGTTATTGTAGTATTTTTATTTATTACTTCTCCATTCATAACAGAACCTCCTAGCATGTTGGAACAAAGGTTCCGTCCATAATGCCAATCGCCAGTTTCATACCCGTAACTGCATAGAAGCTGTTGTTTTGAGCTGCACAAGTATTGAACAATTCTTCTAGTTCTTCATAAAGGCTGTCACTCAAGATTTCTTTAAGCCTATCCATAAATGGTTCAAAGATTTTAAAATACTCATCACCAGTTTCCGTATTTTCTATTTGATTCGTATACACTATTTGCAAAAATTCTTTCATAAATTATACCTACCTTTCAATTTTTTCTTGAAAAGAGATACTCTCTATGATAAAATATTTCACAGAGAGTTATCTCGGTTTTAGAGCAGTTGCATGACCGTCAAATCATGGGCAACTGCTCTTTTTGCTTAATTACTGATTTCTTCATCAACCTTGTTGTCAAGCCATTCCTTTTTAGTTATCCCTTTTTCAGAAAGTTTTTTTTCTAGCTTCTCAAACTTTTCTCTGTCAAGTTCAGCACTAAAATTTCTTGTCTTTTCTCTACGCTGTTTCATGTAATCAGCTCTGCTCTTAGGTGCGATTTTAACCACCTCCTTGTTACGAGTTACATTATATAATGTTACGTGTAACAAGTCAATGCCTTTTTGAAAAAATTTTTTAAATCCACAAATCACTAGCCAATATTTAGTTGTCAATGTTCAAGAAAGCAGGGACATTTCTGCCCCTGCCATTACATTATTACATTTTACTTACAAGCGTTGAAAGCTTGCTTTTCAGCATTGTACGTTCTTCTGCCGTCATGTCTGTAAGCAGTTCTGTAATATCGCCGGACAACTCTTTCATGTAGTTTTCAAGCGATTTCATCTTATGTTCTTTGTCCTCTGCGGTATTCGCTTTGTGCATTTCTTTGGTTTCTGTATAATGCCGCTTCGCTTTATCATATCCGCTTTCAGTCATATTCATGCCGCTTGTCGCCGGTTCTGTGTAATACATTCTTCCATAATTGCGGTCAATATCCCTGTCATGTTCCATTCCGCGGTACATTTCCGGTGTCATGTGGAAATACGGAGGTTCATCGTATCCCCGGCGCGTTCCTCTGCCTTTCGGTGCAAATCTGCCGTTTGAATAGCGGTAGTTATCATAAAATCTTCTGCCGTCACCAAGCCGCTCAAACATTTCCATTGTTTCATCTGCACTCGATTCTTCCATTGATTTCATCAATGTACGATAATACATTGCTTCTGCAAGGTCTTTCATCATATCTGTAACCTGTCCCATTTCACACGGGTCTATATTTTCAATTCCTTTGTCAATTTCACATTTGGCACATTCAGACAGTTTTTCAATCATGTCGTGCATTCTCATAATATCCATAAAACCGCCCCCTTATGCTTCCCGAACTGCAATTAAATTGCTGTTCTGAACTTCGATTGCCTGTGCAGATGTATTTTGTACCGCTGCCGTAACGCAGCAACCGCGTGGAACGTCTACATATGCCTGTGCCGAAACATTAAAGAAGTTCTCTACTGCCGCCGGTGTAACAATCATACGAGTTGACTGCAGCGGCTCACCGTCAATCGCAATAGCAAGAGAAATAGCTTCAACCGTTCCACCTGTCGGGATTTGAATATTCCCGGAATAAGATACTAAAAATCTTGCCCGGCACTGGTTTGTAAGTCCTCTCAATTTAACAATACCGCTTCCCTGTCTGTGCGTAATGCAATTTGAACCAGCAACCGGTGTTTCTGTAAATGCAACATCTTCTCCCTGCGCAACAGTTTGAAGTGCAATTCCTGTAAATTCTGCCATAAAATAATACCTCTCTTTCACAAAATAAAGGGCAAACTTTCTTGAAGTCTGCCCTGTCTTCCCGACATTGGTGTCGGGAACATTGTAATACTGCATTAGCAGACATAACCTTTTGAGTTTTATTCCGAGTGAAACTCGAAAAAACTCAATTTGATTAAGATACTTGATTATTTAGTAAATTAGCAGCCGCAACCGCTATTGCAACCACAACCGTAATATACATTAGGGTTCGGCACCTGATATGCCGGAATCGGCGCCGGATTGACTGCATTAATAATCTGCTGTGTCTGCGAAGCCATTGCAGTAGTAAGTAATGCACTCTGTCTATCCTGTGAAGCCGCTCTGCGTAAATCGTTGTTTTCTGCCTGTAAGCTGGAAATTTTCTCATTGCAGAGATAATCAAGAATGGCTCTTGTTCCTGCATTTTGGCTGTCGATAATATCTCGTGTATTACTATTCATTGTATTCTGTAATGCACAAGTATTCTGTGCCATGTTGTAATTTACACCCTGAATGGCTTCTCTCGTTTCACAGCAACAATTAGCAAGCTGTGATTGTAATGCATTTGTATTCTGCATATTTGCTACAGTGTCGGCATTGATAGCCTGCTGGATACCAAATCCGGTCTGTAAGATATTGGTATTAATGCCATTAAAGCCTGTGAGCATACCATTATTGACAGCATAGAAGCCATCACACAGTCCGTTTGAGATTCCATCAAGCTTTGACACGATTGACTGTGTATCAAATCCTCTCTGTAAATCTGCCTGCGTTAATGCGCTCGTAGCATAAGGCATTGCACCGCCATTTGCACCATTACCACCCCAGCCGCCGTTGCCCCAGCCGCCAAAAATAGCAAAAAGAATAATAAGAACCCACCAGCCGTTGCCGTCGCCCCAGCCACCGTCATTTTTATTGCCCGTTACTGCCGCAATATCAGCAAGACTAGGCATTGCACCTGTGTTAAACATTTTGTTTACCTCCATTGAAATATATTTACAAATGGGATAACCGGTTATTATGTGCGCACAACCCAAAATGTACTAACGATTAAAAATACTTAAAACTCGCTGTTTTGCTTCATCGGTTGTAATTCCCTGTTCACGGCAAAGATTTTCTGCCAACATCTTCAACCCCTGCGTGTCCCCGTTTTGGTACATCTGAATGGCATTTTTAGCCATAGGATTGTTTGATATTTGAGGATTGCTATTCATCATTTGTGAAAGGACCTGTTGCGGATTGCCGCTTTTTATTAATCGAATAAGCTCAACTGGATTCATTCATCTTCACCCCCACCGTCCTGCTTTGGGCTATTTTTTGATTTAGCCGTGCTTTTTGCCGATGTTTTAGTCGTCATAAACTGCTCGATTTCACTTAATCTATTTTCCAAACTATCAAACCTGTTCATTAATACCTCTGTGCTTTCCTCTGATAGGTCAAATTTTGATTTTTCTGTGCCGCCCATAGAATTTACCGCTGTATTGTTTGAAGGCTCTGTATAAGGCTTATACACAATCGTTCTGATTGTTCCGTCTGCGTTCCAACCTTTTACATAGATTTCCGACAAATCCTGCTTTGGGAAAAAGGCAACTGAACCGTCCATAGGCACATCATTTGCGGTAATATTTTCAACTGCCGCTACAATCTTGCCGTTTATGCCGATTACCTGCTGTTGTTGCTGAAATTGTGAAATCTGCTGTTGAATTTGCGTATCCGGCTGTTGGTATCTCTGCATATTTGCCATAGGATTGTACTGATATGCGGCATATCCTGGATTATAATTCATTGCCGGTTGCTGATACGGATTGTTTATCTGCATTTTTGCTGTCCTCCTCTAAAACATTTTCAATCGCATGGATTATGCTTGACTGAACTTGCAGAGGTAAGCTTTGTAATTCTTTTCTTGCAAAAATCTTCTCTAAAACTTCGTCTGAAAACATAAGCGCTTCCTCCTTACAATTACATTTTGGCATAAAAAAAGACGCTAAAAGCGACATCAAAACGACACTTTAGCGACATATTCAAATAATTCATGTTTAAAAATCGTGATAAATACGGCATTAGCACTTCTTTAACGCAATACCCATGATTATTGGGGAAATTAAACGGTACCTGCGGGACAGCAATCCAATCCGTGTCAGCCGTTCTCTGCGTGACACTGCATATAAAGCCATTTACACGAAAGAAGCCCTTACCAGACAACATCAGAAAGAACCGACCGTAACAGAAATTGCCGATGAAATCGGCGTATCCAAAGAAGATATTGTTCTCGCCATGGAAGCTATCCAGTCGCCGGTTTCCTTATATGAACCGGTCTACTCCGAGGGTGGCGACACGCTTTATATTATGGATCAGGTCAGTGACAAAAAAAACAAAGAAGAAAACTGGGTACAGCATATCGCCCTGCATGAAGCTATGGAACACCTCGATACGCGCGAACGCCGCATTATCAACATGCGCTTTTTTGAGTGTAAAACCCAGATGGAAACCGCAGAAGAAATCGGTATTTCACAGGCACAGGTCAGCCGCCTTGAAAAAAACGCACTCAAATCCATGAAAAAATACCTCTCATAGTTTTAAGGATTTTTCACTTATTTTTGCATATAATAACACAGAGCTTTCCAACGGAGTTTTTATGCGAATCTGTGAACTGCATAACAAGCAGGTTATCAATACCTGTGACTGCAAAATTTTAGGCTGTGTGGCAGACGTTGAATTCAATGAATGTACAGGCTGCATTCAATCGCTGATTGTTCCCGGTCCCGGAAAACTGTTCTGCCTTTTCGGGCGGGAAATCGAATATGTCATTCCGTTTTCCTGTGTGCGCTGTATCGGTCCGGATGCCGTTCTGGTAGAAGTAAATGTCGAAAAAATCATAAATAAATGCACATAAACATTGAAAACATTTTCTCTATGCCTTAAAATATATGATATCAGGGCTGCAAAGTATTTCACCCACATGAGCTTGCTCATAGGTGGGTGAAATACCTTGCAACCCACCCCAATATGAGCATAAAAGTGGGATGACAGTCCCACGATATGCGAATATTGGGTAGGATTGTGAGAGTGCGCAGCACGGAACAATCCGTAGATATCAGAGTTGGAAACTTGGGATTCCAACATCAAATATAGGTATATTTTGTATTGCCAGCCGGCAGACATAAGCTGATGCTTGCCGGCTGGAGAATTGGAGAAGGTTATGAGTGATAAATATGTTGCATATGCCGGAAGCTATACGCATGAATCCAGCAAAGGAATCCATATTTACGATATGGATGTAGAAAAGGGAAGAATTACGGAGCGAAAGGAAGTCCAGATTGACAATCCTTCTTATCTGGTATTATCCCACAGCGGAAAATTTTTATATTCTATCTGTGACCGCGGTGTTGCCGCTTACAAAATCGAAGCAGACGGTGATTTAACTTTAATCAATGTTCATACCATTAATGGTATGCGCGGGTGCCATCTGACTTTAAATAAACAGGATACATTTTTAATCGTTTCCGGCTACCACGATGGAAAAATCACCGTATTACATATCAATGAAGACGGCTCTGTCGGTAAAATTACCGATGAAGTTTTTCATAAAGGTATCGGCAGTGTTGCCGAACGCAATTTCCGTCCGCATGTAAGCAGTTCTGTCTTTACCCCGGACGAAGAACTTTTATGTGTGTGTGATTTGGGCATTGATCAGATTAAAATTTATGAATTTAACCATACAACCGGTAAATTAAAGCTGTACGACATTATCCGTTCCCAGTTAGAATCTGCACCGCGTCAGATGACTTTCAGCCCGGACGGCAGATTTGCCTATGTCGTATGTGAATTAAAAAATTATATTAATGTATATTCTTACCACAATTCGGGCGAAAAAGGCCGTTTTGAATTTGTACAGAATATTTTCACCCTGCGCAAGAGCCACAAATCCAACAGCGCCGCCGCCAATCTGATTTTTTCAAATGACGGTAACAACTGTCTCTGCTCAAATGCAGGCGATAATACTGTAACCATTTACAAGGTTAACAAGGAAACAGGGGAACTCTATACCCTCTCCTCTCTGCCTGTAAGCGGTGATTATCCAAAGTATATCAGCATGTTCCCGGATGATAAGCATATTTTGTCCATGAATAATGAAGGAAATTCTATTACAATTTTTACCATTCATTTTGACAAGGGACTGATTGTCATGAACGGACCGGAATTAAAGATTTCCAGACCAAATAATTTAGTAATAAAGAAACTTTCATAAATTCGTTTCTGATTCTGACAGCCAGAGCAGGAAAGCGGCAGTCTGAAATATCCGAATGGCTCATTTCAGACTGCCGCTTTTATTCATTTAGTATTTTACATCTTTGTAATCTTTTATCTGCACTTTTAGTCTGCACGGCTGTACTTTTCGGACTGGACTTTAATCAGTTCTGCATCATCAAAGTAATTGATTTTCATTGCCGCTTTGACCTCATTTAAAGTCTGCTGTGCTTCTGCGAAAGCCACCTTTGTACCTTCCTGTAAGATATGATATACCTCCGGAATGTCTTTTTCGTACTCATGTCTTCTCTGACGAATTGGTTCTAACTGCTTCTGAAGCACGTTGTTTAAGAATTTCTTTACCTTGACATCACCTAAGCCACCGCGCTGGTAATGCTCTTTGAGTTCGTCCAGATTCTTATAATCCGGTAAGAATTCCTTGAAATCTTCTTCCGTACTGAACGCATCCAGATACGTAAATACGCAGTTGCCTTCAATCTTACCCGGATCTTCCACACGGATATGATCAGGGTCTGTATACATACTCATAACTTTTTTCTTTACATCTTCCGGTGTATCTGAAAGATAAATACAGTTGCCGAGGGACTTACTCATCTTGGCTTTGCCGTCTGTACCCGGAAGCCGGAAACATGCCTTGTTGTCCGGCAGAAGAATCTGCGGCTCGATTAAGGTTTCGCCGTATACTGCGTTAAACTTTCTGACGATTTCCCTTGCCTGTTCAAGCATTGGTTCCTGATCCTCGCCTACCGGCACTGTTGTTGCTTTAAATGCCGTAATATCTGCTGCCTGGCTGATTGGATAGGTAAAAAAGCCCACCGGAATGCTGGCTTCAAAATTTCTCATCTGGATTTCTGACTTTACAGTCGGATTTCTCTGTAATCTGGATACGGTTACCAGATTCATATAGTAAAATGTTAATTCCGTAAGCTGTGAAATCTGTGACTGGATAAAGATATTGGTCTTTGCCGGGTCGATGCCTACGGATAAATAGTCTAATGCAACTTCGATAATATTCTGACGAACCTTTTCCGGATTGTCCGCATTATCAGTTAATGCCTGTGCATCTGCTATCATGATAAAGATTTTATCAAACTCTCCTGAGTTTTGTAATTCTACTCGTCTTTTTAATGAACCTACATAATGTCCTAAATGAAGTCTTCCTGTCGGTCTGTCTCCTGTAAGGATTATTTTAGACATTTTTTATTTCCTCCCTGTTGAACGTGTGATGGTGTGAGCTGTGTGATTGATTAGGGCGCCTTGGTGTCTGTTCCCGCAAACGTTGTGAACTAAAGTTCACTTGTTTGCTTGTGGTGATGCCCCCACTATGCTTTGGCTTTTTTGTGGCACTCCCCGCAAAGTTTGCTTGAGGTTGGCGCTGTGCCATTCGTAATCTTTCAGATTACTCATGACGGGCGTTCGCCCTATAAAACGAATTATAAAAAAAGTCTTTTGTGAGCAAGCTCCCACAGACTTTTTTTATAATTCGTTTTGCACAGCTCACTGCTATTTCACATTTTACCATATTATTTTACAAATAACAATTGAGAATTGCAGGATTTCGTAGTAGAATAGTGAACAGTAGATTACAAGGAGGAATATCATGAAACATTTACTTAGTCCGCTTGATTTAAGCGTAGATGAAACTGAAGATTTACTAAACCTCGCAAGCCGCATTGCAAAGAATCCTGAAAAGTTCAGCCATTGCTGTGACGGTAAAAAACTTGCCACTTTATTTTATGAACCGAGTACTAGAACCCGCCTTAGTTTTGAGGCAGCCATGATTAATCTTGGTGGTTCTGTTCTCGGCTTTTCTTCTGCCGATTCCAGCTCTGCTTCTAAAGGTGAAAGCGTTTCTGATACGATTCGGGTTATTTCATGTTATGCAGATATCTGCGCTATGCGCCATCCAAAGGAAGGTGCTCCTATGGTTGCCGCTGAGAAATCCGGGATTCCGGTGATTAACGCAGGGGATGGCGGTCATCAACATCCAACCCAGACTTTAACAGATCTGATGACGATTCGCGAACTGCGTGGTTCTTTGGATAATTTTACGATTGGTCTGTGCGGCGATCTGAAGTTTGGGCGTACGGTTCATTCTCTGATCCGCTCCCTGATTCGCTATAAGAATGTGAAATTTATTCTTATTTCCCCGAAAGAACTGCGTGTGCCGGATTATATCCGCGAAGATGTCCTGATTCATAACAATGTGGAATTTGAAGAAGTTGAACGCTTAGAAGACGTTATACCACAGCTTGATATTCTCTACATGACACGTGTCCAGAAGGAACGTTTTTTCAGCGAAGACGAATATTTAAGAATGAAGGATTTTTATATTCTTAACAAAGAAAAAATGGCTGCTGCAAAGGACAATATGTATGTACTGCACCCGCTTCCGCGTGTCAATGAAATTTCCGTAGAAATTGATGACGACCCGCGCGCGGCTTACTTTAAGCAGGTACAGTTCGGTGTCTATGTACGAATGGCGCTGATTCTGACACTGCTCGGACTGGACAAAACAGTTTAAATTTCTGACACATCAAAAATCATGCCGCGGATACGGCAGAACGGAGGACTTTATGTTAAATATAGGCGGATTAAACGAAGGCTTTGTATTGGACCACATCGAAGCCGGCAAAGCCATGATGATTTATAACAATCTCGGACTGGACAAGCTCGACTGCTGTGTAGCTATCATTAAAAATGCCCGCAGTAATAAAATGGGTAAAAAAGATATTATCAAAATCGAAGGCGGACTCGATTTGGTAGACCTGGATGTACTTGGTTTTATTGATCACAACATCACAGTCAATATTATTAAAGACGGTAAAATTGTTGAAAAGAAACGTCTTTCACTTCCAAAAAAGATTACAAATGTGATTAAGTGTAAAAATCCTCGCTGTATTACTTCTATCGAACAGGAATTAAAGCACATTTTTATTCTGACAGACGAAGAAAATCAGGTATACCGCTGTAAATACTGTGAAGAAAAATATACCCGCTAAATGCTCCGATTATCGTTATATCGGACTGTAAATTTAAAATTTAAATAATTAGAAGCTGTTATCTGCATATATCAGATAACAGCTTCTTTGATTTATAATCTATTCACACTGTGCCTGTTCCATGTCAAAGTGTTCTTCCAACTTTGTTGAAACTCCGGCAATTTCATCAATTTCCGTTAAAATGTCTTTTACAGAGTTATTCTGTGCAGCAATCGTTTCCGAAATACTCTGAATGGTTGCTGAATTTTCTTCAGAAGTTGCTACCAGCGTCTCCATTTCTTCCTGTTTCAAAAATCTCATTATCGACTGGCATTCCACATCTGCCGCAGAACTTAGCCCCATTCTCCAGTTTCATTCCGCAATTTTTACAGTACATTACATTCTCCATTTCTTTTGTTTTTTTATTTTATATTAGTTGTCATTTTATGTATATATACATTTTTCACAATTATATTAAAAATATAAAATACCCACACCCTATTATCTCCATTCCTAATCATATACACATTTGCAATTATCTTGTCAACGACTGAATCTCTTTTTGTATAAGTCTTCCTGCCGCCTTTGCCAGCTCATCAATACGACGTATTCTTGTAAATTCTTTTCTATATATCTTTTCTGCGCTATTGGCCGCCGCATCATTTCCCATAAAAACAGCTGATACATGTATTCCTTTATCACGCAGTGCACGTACCTCATTGGCTGCATCATTAACAGAAATATCGTCGCTATAATCATGCCCAAACGGGCTGTCCTGTGATGGCAGAATACGCTGGCTGTCATTAGGCGCAGCATCTGTTAAAATAATCACAAGGTGCCTGTCAGCCACCCCCGGGTTCATATCAAGGATTTTACCAATTCCCCGAAAAGCAAGACCATCACGATTCCAACCGGCAGCATAATAATTGAAAATATTGTCGCATTTCTTATCCCTAAAAGACTTCAATATATGAAAAACTGTATATCCTCTGACACTGCAAAATCTTGTTACCCTGACCGGTATATTACATTCCACGAGGCTTTTGGCAATAATTACTCCCTGCGCAGCAAGCATTTCCTGATACTGAAGCCTTGAAGCAGATGCATCAAGAAGCAGATCCACTGTAAAGGACGGTTGATTATCATCCTCATATGTGTGAAAAATCCTGTTATCTTCTATATATTCTGCACGCCATACTTTAGTTGTATCAAGCCTTCCGCTCTGCCCTGATATTACATCTGTCTTCTGACTTATATATTCGCTATTACGGATTTGTTCAACCATATGTGCAATAAGACTATCATAAAGCCGTACATTTTTATTATAATATGAATGATTTCTTTCAACCTGCAGCTGTGACTGTTCTCTTAAATGAAGAAATTCCTTCGGTATATTTTTCTTTGTTATATATTTTCCATCAGTAAACCATAAATGGCATCCTGTATGACTGCCTGTACACAGTTCTTTTTCTATTTTAGTAAGAGTCTGCTCTGATATAACAGATCTTCCAAAACAATTCTCAATATAAGAGCAGTCATCATTTTCTTTCTTATATGTTATATTATCTTTCTTTTTACTGTAAGCTGCTCCACCAGTCATATTGTCCGCCTCAGAAGAACGCATAACCATTACATGATTATTTCTTACAGAGCTGACTGGCATTATTCTTGTCATTATCCGGGCAAATGCCCCTGTAAAATGCAGTCGTAACGCTTTTTTTTCATGTTTTACGCCATCAAAAAGATTAAATTTGCGATAAATTGCCAGCACAGTATCTATCAACCGGTCTGTTTCAGGCATTATCTGTGGTGTCAGTTCTGCATACAGCTTTTGTTCATTTGGTGTCAGCAGAACCTTCTTTTTCCCTGACACACTGCTCCATCTGGCTGACTGCATATTATATACAAGCCGGTTTTTGCTCATCCACTCCTGCCTAGACAGCTTATATTCACCTGCAAAAAAAGCCTTTCCATAATAAACCCGTAGATCAGTCATAGACGGACGTTTTAATGCTTCCTCTGTATACAGTACATGTTCCAGATAAAGCCATGTCAGATCATCCAGCATAGCCTGACTGATATCTCCGTTCCAATAACCAAATAAAGTGCTGATTGCCTTTTCACCATAATACTTATATGCCAGTCCAATTATAAGATTCATATATAAATCTGAATCTAAATCCCCTGTTTCAACAGCCAGAAACAATGGATCAAAATTATAGCGTTCCGCCGCATTCCATACCTGATTAGCAGCCCGTCTTTCCTTAGCAGTATAAGAAATGGTACGCATTATTCAAACACCTCCGTATTATGCAGCTTTAAGGGAAACCTTGAAGCTATGACATCACGTATAAGCTCTTTTTCATAGCTGTCAAATATCTTATTGGTAATTCCAAGATCCAATGCATCCCTGATTGGAATACCCTTTTTTATAAGACTTATAGCATCAATTAATCCACGCAGATCCAAAGCTTTCTCTGTAAGTTCACCATTTTCACATTTTTTCTGAAGTTCATTAAATAAAAGTGCAAACTGTTTGTTATACTTAGTAACCAGTGAAGGGAACTGATCCTTTAACAGTCTCTCAAGATCTTCCTTTGCCAGTGGCGGCATCTGTATAACTACAAATCTTGAGGCAAGTGCCTCATTTAATTCCCTTGTACCTGCATAATTATAATTCATCGTAGCAATAAAACGTGTATCATCTGCAACCTCTATCCTGTCATATCCTGGAACATCAATTACACGTCTGAAATCAAGTACAGAATGTAAGACTGCAAGTGCTTCATTCCTTGCCATATTGATTTCATCGAGAATCCCAAAGCCGCCGCTTTGTGCACAACAATACACCGGTCCGGGTCTGAATGTAACCCTGCCATCGCGAAATGTATCAGAACCTATCAGCGCAGCCGCATCCATATTAACATGGAAGGAAATATCCCATGCCGGACGTTCAAAAACTGCTGCAAGATTCTGTGCAAGCACATTTTTTCCCGTTGCCTTCTCTCCTGCCAGCAAAAGATTTCTGCCACACAGAAGCACTGCAAGAGCCTCTTCCCATACCTTATTGCCATAATAATGAAAATGTGGTACAGGAATACGTTTTTTTAATGCTTCATCTACAGTATGTTCTTCTGAATAATGCCGGACTTCTTCTACAAGCTGTGCTGAAACACCTTCCTGCTTCAAAAACTCAATCAGATTATTCAATACCAACACCCCTTTAACTGTTTTTTTATATTTTAATTATATTCTTTTTATTTATTTATTTCAAAACTTTCTTTGATATTTTCAATAATATCATATTCTTCACTTACAATACTACTCGCATCATTGGTTGCATGATTGATATTTTCAAAATATCCGAGCAGACCGTTAATCGTTGTAACGCTTTCTGCCGCTGCATTCGTACCGGTTGTAATTTCTTCATCTACCTGCTTTGTCATATCGGTAAGCCATTTTAATATATCCTGGATATTACCTGCTGATTTTGCACTTTCTTCTGATAAGGCACGGATTTCATCTACAACCACGGCAAATCCTTTTCCGTGTTCGCCTGCTCTTGCTGCTTCAATTGAAGCATTGAGTGATAACAGATTGGTCTGTGATGCAATGGAATTAATTTCCCCGAGAATATCTGTAATATGTTTCATTTCGGTCAGCAGTGCACCGGTCGTCTTGTGCGCAGCGCCAACTGTATTTTCAACAGACATTATAGTGCTTTTCGCCTCTTCAACTGCTGCATTTCCCTTATTAACAGCGTCTTTCACATTATCAAATCCCTGCTCCAGCTGTCCGGCAAGTTCATTGTTTCTATGAACTTCTTCTGTTGCCGCATTGACCTTATCCATCACCGTTACCGTTGACTTCACAGATTCTTCTACAATCTGAGCCATCTGTGCAGCTGCCGAGTTGACATTGGCACTGCCGTCTGCCAGTGTATATACTGCATCTTTTCCTTTTTTTACCGTTGCAGTAAGATTCTTTGAAATATCATTTGCAACTTTTGTAAATTTTTCATACCTAAGCTCCATTCCGCAGACATTTTTAACACCGGAAATACCGTAGACTGTTTCCAGCCAGTCCTGCGGCAAAAACAGAATTCGAAATGCCTGCAGCACGAATTCCACCGTGTGAACAAATTTAACACATAAAACTCTTAATAAACGCAAAAAACAGACATATGCAATGCTGCAAATACGTTATTTCCTATAAATTCAAGTATTATTTACCACTTCCGACCATAAATTCTGCCTGAGCGGAATGGTTCCTGTCAATGTCCGGCTTCTTGTATCCGGCTGGCTTCCGCCAATATAAACGGTATAGCCCTCATCGGTAAAATAGATCTGCCCATTTTCATCGTAGAGTTCAAAAGCCTCTTCTGATAACCAGACCGTTACCTGCTTTTCTTCCCCCGCCTTTAAAAAGACTTTGCCAAAGCCCTTTAACTGCGGATTCGGACTGCCATCACACAAAGCCTTTACATAAACCTGAACGGTTTCGGCACAGTCAAAGTTTCCGGTATTGCACACACGCACCGAAACCGGAAGCTGTATTTTTTCTCCGGCTTTCATTTTCTGAAACGTCTGCCTGCCTGCGCCACATTCCATATTATCATACGAAAATGAAGTATAAGTAAGTCCGTAGCCAAACGGATACAATGCTTCCTGCTTCATATAGCGGTAAGTTCTGTTTTTCATGGAATAATCCGTAAATTCCGGCAGTTCTTCCGTGCTTTTATAAAATGTAACCGGCAGATGTCCCTGTGGGCTGACTTCCCCAAATAAAATCCTTGCCGCCGCACGTCCGCCCTGAGTACCCGGATACCAACACTGCATGACCGCCGCGGCACGCTCCTGTGCCGTGTTGACCGCCAGCGCACTGCCCGATAACAGTAGGACAACGACAGGTTTTCCACTGTCTAATGCCGCTTCAAGAATCTGGTTCTGCTCTCCCGGAAGCTTTAAGTCCGGCTTATCGCCGCTTGCAAAATCATTGCCCGCATCGCCTTGTTCACCTTCAATACCTGCGTCCAGTCCCAGACACAGAATGACAACATCGCTCATTTCTGCCATTTCACGCACCTCGGCAATGCGGTTCTTCTTCCAGTTTTCTTTATACAAATCACAGCCCTCGGACACCAGCACCCGGACCGAATCCCCAACATAATCCTGTATGCCCTCGGAAATTGTAATGTAACGCGATGCCGTCCCTTCATAATTGCCGACAAGCGCTCTCCTGCTGTCTGCATTCGGTCCAATCACTGCGATTGTCCGGAGTTTTTCCCGATTCAGCGGCAGAATCCCGTTATTTTTTAACAGAACAAACGTTTTCTCTGACACACTTTCGTTGAATTCACGCATTTCTACGGAATCTACAACAGAATACGGAATTTTGTCGTAAGGATTGTCCGGCAGCTCCTTATCCTGTTCCATGCCCAGCTTCAGCCGGGTGGTATACAGATTCGTCACCGCCGCCCGCAGTCTGCTCTCTGAAACCATACCGCGCGAAACCGCTTCCGAAAGGTGCAGATACATATGTCCGCAGTTTAAATCACAGCCGTTATTCATCGCCAGAGCCGCCGATTCCACGGCATCTTTTGTTACCATGTGGTGCTGGTAAAAATCGCGCAGTGCGAAACAGTCCGACACAACATGTCCTTTAAAATGCCACTCATTCCGCAAAATGTCTGTAAGCAGGGTCTTACTGCCACAGCACGGCTCGCCGTTTACGCGGTTATACGCACCCATGACTGCTTCGGGCTTTGCCTCTTTAATACAGGCATGAAATGCTGAAAGATACGTTTCATACAAATCTTTTTTTGTAACCTCAGCGTTAAAGCTGTGCCGCAGTCCCTCCGGGCCTGAATGTACCGCAAAATGCTTAACACAGGCCGCCGATTTTAAGTAATGTGCATCATGTCCCTGTAAGCCCTTTATGTAGCGGATTCCAAGCCGCGCTGTCAGATACGGGTCTTCGCCATAAGTTTCATGACCGCGTCCCCACCTTGGGTCCCGGAAAATATTGATATTGGGCGCCCAGAAGGTCAATCCCTTGTAGCGCCCGACATCTCCGTATTTTTGCTGCATATTAAATTTGGCACGTCCTTCCGTAGACACGGCATCGGCAACCTGCTCCATTAAATCTTCATCAAATGCTGCCGCAAGCCCGATTGCCTGCGGTAAAACCGTTGCCGTACCGGCTCTTGCCACGCCGTGCAGTCCTTCATTCCACCAGTCATATCCTTTAATATTCAGCCGTTCAATCGGTGGCGCACTGTTTAACGTCTGGTCTGCCAGTTCCTCAATTGTCATCTGCGAAACCAGTTCTTCCGCCTTCTTACGGTACAAATCGCACAGTTCTTCATTTTCTGTTAATTCCGTCTGATGATTTTTCATTATAATACCTTCTTTACTTTTCTTTCATCATAGCGGAATTATCATGGAATCTCAACGTAAATTTTGCGCTGCATTTTTACATAAGTAAACAACTTTTATAAAAGCTCATCTTTTTACTTTAAAAGCACTCATTCCCGGATAAGCTGCCGCACTGCCAAGCTGTTCTTCAATACGTAACAGCTGGTTGTACTTTGCAACACGCTCTGAACGCGAAGGTGCACCGGTCTTAATCTGGCAGGTATTTAATGCCACTGCCAGATCTGCAATGGTGGTATCCTCTGTTTCACCGGAACGATGGGATGCAATCGCTGTGTAACCGGCTTCGTGTGCCATTTTAATAGCTTCCAGTGTTTCAGATACAGAACCAATCTGATTTAATTTAATCAGGATTGAATTGCCGCAGCCCAGTGAAATACCCTTTGACAGACGCTCTGTATTCGTTACAAATAAATCATCACCTACAAGCTGTACCTTATCGCCAAGTTCTGCCGTCAGCTTTTTCCAGCCTTCCCAGTCTTCTTCGTCTAACGCATCTTCGATCGATATAATCGGGAATTTTTCAACCAGCTTCTTCCAGTGTTCAATTAATTCCTCTGAGGTATAAACTGTTCCTGCTTTCGGAAGCTTGTATTTTCCCTTTTCTTTGGTCTTCCATTCGGAAGAAGCTGCATCCATGGCAATCATGAAATCTTTTCCCGGTTCATAGCCTGCTTTTTTTACGGCTTCAAGAATCGTTTCAATAGCTTCTTCATCGGATGCAAGCGCCGGTGCAAAACCGCCTTCATCACCGACAGAAGTTGCCAGTCCTCTTTCCTTTAAAATAGAGGCCAGCGCATGAAATACTTCCGAGCACCAGCGCAGTCCTTCTTTAAAAGACGGCACACCGACCGGCATTACCATAAATTCCTGTACATCCAGTCCTGATGATAAAGCATGACAGCCGCCGTTTACAATATTCATCATCGGCACCGGAAGTCTGTTTCCGCTGACACCGCCTAAGAACCGATACAGTGGAATATCCAATGCTGTCGCAGCCGCTCTGCAGCATGCAATAGATACGGCAAGAATCGCATTTGCCCCCAGCTTGGACTTGTCCTTTGTTCCGTCTGCCTCAATCATTGCCTTATCAACGGCATAAATGTCAGAAGCGTCCAGTCCTCTTATCGCTTCGTTGATAATTGTATTGATATTTTCTACGGCTTTTTGTACGCCTTTTCCCAAATATCTGCTCTTATCGCCGTCACGCAGCTCCAGTGCTTCAAATTCACCTGTCGAAGCACCGCTTGGCGCTGTTCCTCTTGCAACCGTTCCGTCTGCGAGATAAACTTCCGCTTCTACTGTCGGATTGCCTCTTGAATCCATAATTTCACGTCCAATAACCTTTTCAATCTCTAAATAATCCATACTGACCTCTTTCTGAGCGATTTTATCACGAAGGCGGTTTCTCGTCTGCCACAGTCCGTCCTGCGGACTGTAACAGTTACGCTGTAAGTTCAGCAGTCTTACAGTTTCCTTCTATCATGTATTATGGACAATCCTGTATATTTTATCCAAAATATTTAAAAGCTTTGCTCTTATAATAAAAGCACCGCAGAAAACATATTCCTACATTTTCTGCGGCACTTGTGCCTGCCGATATTTCTATCTGCATTTTTTACCTGTTCTTTTTACAAATATTTTTACAAACAACTGAGCAGCACTATAAGCCGGGTTATGTATC
Source organism: Lachnospira intestinalis (assembly GCF_040095895.1). Lineage (NCBI taxonomy): Bacteria > Bacillati > Bacillota > Clostridia > Lachnospirales > Lachnospiraceae > Lachnospira > Lachnospira intestinalis. Next base: position 241,611 of record NZ_JBBMFS010000001.1, on the reverse strand, counting down.
AGATGATTATCTATCTAGTCCTGCTGTTACCAGCAGGCTCAAGCAACCTACCTAAAGCACGACGGGCCGCCGTATCGCTTTTATTCGGTCTTGCTTCGGATGGGGTTTACATCTGCCGCTTCTGTTACCAGCCGCGCGGTAGTCCCTTACACTGCCTTTCCACCCTTACCAGCATATGCTGGCGGTTTATTTCTGTTGCACTAGCCTTGGAGTCACCTCCACCGGACGTTATCCGGCATCCTGCCCTGTGAAGCCCGGACTTTCCTCACCTGCTGCCTTTCGGCAATTGCAGCCGCAATCATCTGTGCTACTCAGTCTTTTTTAGTTTGTATTTTCTTTTACCATACGGAATACATCAATACGGAACTGGGCTTCTTTGCCAAGTCCTACAAAACGGCAGCCGTACTCCGTGCCGTCTTCGTCCTGTGATGCAATCCGCACAACTTCAATAACGGTTTCAATTTTATCACATCCGCTCATTTCAAGCAACATGTCATAAAAAGAATGTAATGGCAGAACGTCTTTTGTTTTAAATGCAATTCCACCACTTGATACATTCGTTGCATGAACAGCAATAAATTCTTCCTTAGTATCCTGATCTGTAATCGGACGAATTGATAAATTCGCTTCTACATCAATTCTTTTTGTTCTTCTTCTTTCATCACCCATAAGTACTCCCCCTGTTATGATCCTTAAAAAGTAAACTTTTAAGTTACTTTATTAACATAGCATCTCCAAAACTGAAAAACCTGTACTTTTCGTTTACTGCTTCTTCATAAGCCGCAAGAACGTGTTCCCTGCCTGCCAGTGCTGAAACCAGCATCACCAGCGTGGATTCCGGCAGATGGAAATTGGTAATCAGGCTGTCAATAACCTTAAACTGATATCCCGGATAAATAAATATCTGGGTCCAGCCGCTGCCGGCTTTTACTGTACCATCTTCTGTCCCGACAGATTCCAGTGTACGTGTACTTGTCGTACCGACTGCAATAATCTTTCCGCCGTTTTTGCGCGCCGTATTAATCTTGTCTGCTGCTTCCTGTGTCACCGTATAAAATTCTGAATGCATATGATGCTCCAGAATGTTTTCTGTCTTTACCGGACGGAACGTTCCAAGTCCGACATGCAGCGTGACACGGGCAATTTCAATACCCTTCTCCTGTATCCTTTCCAGCAGTTCTTTTGTAAAATGAAGACCCGCTGTCGGTGCCGCTGCAGAACCTTCATGCTTTGCATAAACGGTCTGGTAACGGTTCTTATCCTCCAGACGGTGTGTGATATACGGTGGAAGCGGCATCTGACCCAGTTCATCGAGTATTTCTTCAAAAATACCGTCATAAGTGAATTGTATCATACGATTGCCTTCTTCTACAATATCCACAATCTCTCCGATTAATTTTCCACCGCCAAAGCTGATCTGTGTACCGATTTTTGCCTTTTTACCCGGCTTTACAAGCACTTCCCATGTGTCTTTTAAATCCTGCTTGCGGGTAAGTAAAAGCACTTCGATTGCCGCGCCCGTTCCGACTTTTTCGCCTATCAGTCTAGCCGGAATCACCTTGGTATCGTTAATGACCAGACAATCTCCCGGATTTAAGTAATCAATCACATCTTTAAAAATTTTGTGCTGTATTTCCCCTGTCTTTTTATCCAGTACCATCAGTCTTGAACTGGAACGGTCTGACAGCGGGTCCTGTGCAATCAGCTCCTGTGGCAGATCATAATAAAAATCATGTAAATTCATTGATTCCATATGCTGCTCCATTTCTATCTTTTTCCGCTTCGCGGCAGTTAGCTTTTCTGCCGCAGAACGGGCTGTTTTTTATTTATAATTAAGAACGAAGTTCGATGCCCATGCCGGAAAGGTCTCCCAGAATCTTTTCCATAATCGGCTGGATATCTTTATCTTCTAATGTTCTGTCCTTTGCACGGAAAGAAATGGTATAAGCTACGGACTTGAAACCTTCCTTAATCTGTGCACCTTCATAAATATCAAACAGGTTATATTTTTCAAGAAGCTTTCCGCCTCTCTTTTCAATAATCTTTTCTACTTCACCGACAAGTACCGTCTTTGGCATTACCATACTGATATCTCTTGTAACAGCAGGGAATTTTGCAATGCCTTCGTACTTTCTGTCAAATGAAGCAAACGGTAAAATTTCCGGTAAATCAAGTACGGCAATATATGTTCTCTCGCCCAGTCCATAGGTGTCTGCAACATCCGGGTGTACTTCACCGAGATAACCGATTACAGTATCTTTGTAAAGAATCTCTGCCTGACGTCCCGGATGTAAAAATGTCTTTCCGGCTTCCGGATCATATTCCGGTCTTGCACTCATACCGATTTTTTCTAAGAATTCTTCAACAACACCCTTCATTGTAAAGAAATCGCCGTCGCCGTAGAAGCCCAGTGTGAACTGTACTCTCTCATCCGGAAGGTCTTCTCCTTCTACCGGAACATAAACCTTTGCCAGTTCATAAAGCTTTACATCTTTATTTCTACGGTTGTAGTTGATTGCAAGCGAATTCAGCATTCCGTTTAACGGCAGTGTTCTCATAATGGAGAAATCTTCTCCCAACGGATTGGAAATGACAACTGTCTTTCTTTCCTCTGCATCTGCTGCCAGCTTTAACTTATCAAATACCTTCGGACTTTCAAATGAATAAGTCATTGCCTGTGAGAATCCGCAGAACTGTGCGATTTCTCCGGCTACATCTTCCACTCTCTGCTTGAAGGAAATCTTACCCATTGTAGAAGCTCCGTGTGGCAGTGTTGTAGGAATATTGGCATATCCGAAAAATCTTGCAACTTCTTCCGCAATATCCGCTGTTCTTAATAAATCCTGACGGAACGTCGGAATAATCAGTTCCTGCTTTGCTTCATCATAGTCTAATTCAAGCATCTTAAAGTATCCAAGCATTTCTTCCACGGAAACATTTGTACCCAGTAGTGCATTGATTCTTTCCGGTTCAAACGGAACTCTGACTCTTTCCTTCTTATTCGGATATACGTCAACCACGCCGCCGACAATTTCACCGGCTCCAAGTTCTTCGATTAACTGGCATGCTCTGTTCATTGCCGCCAGTGCATTTTCAGGATCTAAGCCCTTTTCAAACTTACCGGAAGCATCTGTACGAAGACCCAGGCGCTTTGTTGCCTTTCTGATATTTGTGCCGTCAAAGGTTGCAGCTTCAAATAACATGGTCTTTACGTCATCCGTAATCTTGGAATTTTCACCGCCCATGATACCTGCAAGACCGACAGCCTTTTCACCGTCACAGATCATCAGCATATCAGAATCAAGTGTTCTTTCCTGTCCATCCAATGTCATGAACTTCTCACCGTCTTTGGCACGTCTTACAACAATCTTACCGCCTGCAAGGGTGTCATAATCATAAGCGTGCATTGGCTGACCATATTCTTCCATAACGTAGTTTGTAATATCCACGATGTTGTTAATCGGACGGATACTTGCTGATGCCAGTCTGAGCTGCATCCACTTCGGTGACGGAGCAAGCTTGATATTCTTTACAAGTCTTGCGGTGTAACGGCTACAGAGGTCTGTGGCTTCCACATCAACCTTTACATAATCGTTAATGTCTTCTGCGTTGCCTGTTTCTGTTACAACCGGCGGTGTAAACGGCTTTCTGAAGGTTGCCGCTGCTTCCCTTGCAATACCGATAATACTGTAGCAGTCTACACGGTTGTTTGTAATTTCATATTCAAATACGGTATCATCTAAACCGAGATAGTGAACGGCATCTTCTCCAACCTGTGCATCATCACCTAAAATGTAAATGCCGTTTTCCGGTGCATCCGGATAAAATTCACGGGAAGAACCGAGTTCTTCAATGGCACACATCATACCGAAGCTTTCTACACCTCTTAACTTACCCTTTTTAATCTTAATGCCGTCTTCCGGAAGTGCGCCGCCGTCATGACCACCTGCCACACATCCGCCATCTAATACAACCGGTACTTTCTGTCCTGATGAACCCACCGGAATATTCGGTGCGCCTGTTACAATCTGAACAGTTTCACTGCCGACATTCACCTGGCAGATTACCAGCTTATCTGCATCCGGGTGCTTTTCGACCGATTCAATCTGTCCGACAACGATTTTATCAAGATTTTTGTCAAAAGCGGTAAAATTTTCCACCTTTGTTCCCGAAAGTGTCATTGCGTCCCTGAATTCCTGGTCTGTTACTTCCAGTCCCGGAACCATTGCCTTAATCCAATTTAATGATGTATTCATGATTCAATATCCTTTCCTCGTATCCAATTTCTTTGCTGTCTTACAGCCGTCGTTCTTTTTAGAACTGTTTTAAGAATCTTACGTCATTTTCATAGAGAAGTCTCATGTCATCAATTTCATACTTCAGCAACGCAATTCTTTCCAAACCGATTCCGAATGCAAATCCTGTATATTTGTTCTGGTCAATACCGCTCATTTCAAATACATGCGGGTGAATCATACCACAGCCAAGAATTTCAATCCAGCCTTCGCCCTTACACATACGGCAGCCCTTACCGCCGCACTTAAAACATGTCACGTCCATTTCTGCACTTGGCTCTGTAAATGGAAAATGATGAGGACGGAATTTTACTTTTGTTTCCGGTCCGAATAACTCTCTTGCGAATTCAGCCAGTGTTCCTTTTAAATCTGCAAATGTAATACCCTCATCAATAACCATGCCTTCAATCTGATGGAAGCATGGAGAATGGGTTGCATCGACTTCATCTGCACGGAATACCCTGCCCGGCGCAATCATACGGATCGGCAGCTTGCCTTTTTCCATTTCACGGACCTGAACCGGTGAAGTCTGGGTTCTCAGTACAACTTTATCATTAATATAAAATGTATCCTGTTCATCTTTCGCCGGATGATTTGCAGGGATATTTAACGCTTCAAAATTGTAATAATCATATTCTACTTCCGGTCCTTCTACAACTTCATAACCCATGCCGACAAATATTCTCTTTACTTCATCGAGTGCAACAGTGTTTGGATGTCTGTGTCCGACATTGTTTTTCTTTGCCGGAAGTGTTACATCAATCACTTCGCTCTTTAACTGGACTTCACGCATTTTTGCGGAAAGTTCCTTTTTCGCGTTTTCCAGTACTTCCTCAATTGCCTGTCTGGTTTCATTTACGATTTGTCCAACTGCCGGTCTGTCCTGAGGTGCAACGTCTTTCATGCCCTTTAAGACTTCTGTAAGTTCTCCCTTTTTACCCAGGAAAGAAACTCTTACCTCATTTAATTTTTCAAGTGAATCAGTGGAATTAATCTGGGCTAATGCCTTTTCTCTGATTTCATGCAGTCTTTCTTTCATCATTTTCTTTTCCTCCAATTGCAAAACCTAACTTTTATTTTATCATATGACTACAAATTGGCAAGCAGTTTTTACTGATTTCTTACGTTTTTACTCTCAAACTGCTCAATAATATGGATTGCTTCGTCCATACAGTCGGGATTACGGACCGCTGCCTCTTTAATATTCTTCTTTGCTTCCTCAATCCTGTTTTCGTTATATTCTATCTGTTTGCGCAGTTTCTGGCGCTGTGTATTCAAATCGTGCCGCACTTCCACCATATCCTTGCTGTATACAAGGGCACGTACCTGTGACAGCCACAATTTGGCATCATAGAGTCCGAGTTTTTTGAGTAAATCCAGTAAATCTTCTTCTGCTTCACTTAATTTGGTCGTCATCTGTACAATCTTGCGCTGCTCATTTTTCATGTCCATATAAACTTCATATTTCTTTGACAGTTCATACGAACTTCTGACATGATATTTATGATATTCATAATCAAGCGTATTGGCTGCGTTGATATACTTAATCTTTGTTTTATTCAGTAATGTCGTAGCTTTATTGAGTTTGATTTCCGTCACCAGAACCTGCCGTTCCGTATATTTTAGCAGGGCAAACATGCCAAGGGCAAGCACCGCTCCCAGAAAGGCAACGACAATATAAAGCATGGTATTTTGTGTATCTTCCGTTACGGAAAGCGCAATGAAAAATACCATAAATACGAATGCCAGCCCGACAATCGCGGCAAGGGCAAGGCTTCTGATACGCAGCTGGCGCGTTGTGAGTGCCGCAGCCTCCATGCGCAGACTCATGCGTTCCCCTTCAAGAATCCTCATATCCCGTTTGACGGTTTCATAATACGATTCCTGTTTTTCCAGATACTTCATACCACGCGGCAGTTCATCTTCAAACTGTTCCATGCGGTGATACGTATGGGTGGAAAGCTTATGCTCGCCGGATTTAAAAATCCGCCGGTCTACCGTCAGATTATCTACACGGTCTGCCGTTTCCGTAATCCTTCTGCGGATATTGTCCGGTGCCGTATCAATCAGCTGGATATCCGAAAAATGTTCCGTAACGACATTGTATTCTTCCATCGCCAGTTCAATGTGTCCGGTGGCTTCTTCCATGATTTCACACTGGCTGCGGATATAGGCTTTTGTTTCTTCCTTATCGTAGTAATCCGTATTAATATTGTCCAGACGGCGCGGTGTTCTGGATACATCCGGGATATGTACGGCACTGGCATCGAATTCTTTATCTTCTTCCGAATAATTTAAAACTTCCTGAATCCGCTTTTTTTCTTCTTTTTTTTCAAGCTGTTTTAAATATTCCGTTTCTTCTTTTTCTTCTTTTGCCAGCTTCCCCGAATAATTTTCCTGTGTCCCTGCCTGATTCATCTTATCTACTACATGAATCAGGGACTTTGCCTGCACACTGTTTAACAGCTCATCATACTTTTTTTCTTCTTCTTTTGCTTTTCTGCGCTGTTCCTGAATTTTTTCTTCGGAACTGACCTTTTTATTCTTTTTCTGCGGTGCTTTTGCTTTTTTTTCATGCTTCTGATAATTTTTTTCAAATTCGCTGACAAGTCCCGTTAAATCTTCTGTCCGCGAATTATCCGCATTTTGTTCTTCCCCTGTATTCTGCTCATCGTCATAGACAAAATCATCAATGTCTTCAATGTCCTCGATATCTTCCAAATCGTAATTTTCTTTAATTGTTCCCTTGATATAATTTAATAATCCCATATTTCCTCATTTCATCCGTCTATGACGTATACCTTCTATACTGCGCTTTCCATCTGTCCATGCAGTCATCAATCGCCTTATAATACTGTGCTACTTCACCGTCGGATTTTAAGTGTTCCATTTTCTGCATCGCACGGTATTCATCGCTGTAACGTGCATTGTCTGTAAGCAGTTCCAGTTCTCTTTGCAGCACCTGTTCTTCTTCCGGTGCCTGCATATCCTGTATCTGTTCCTCACCCTCTGCCATACGGCATGCCGCAAGATAACATTTCCGGGACTTTTCATGCTGACCGATTTTATACGCTTCTTCAAAATACTTTGCCGCTTTTTCAAAGAAGAACATTCTGGCATAGGCAGTTCCCAGATTGTGATAGACCTTTGCGTAAAACAGCCCTGAAAGATTGATGTCGCGCTCTCCATTTACAATTTTATCATAATTGCTGATTGCACTATAATAGCAGCCTTTTTCAAGGAACCGGTCTGCACGCATTTTCATCCGTTCATAGACATTCTGTGTATCCAGCATCGCAAGCAGGTCCTTTACCTGTTCAATTTCTGCCGTATCATAATAATCCACATACTTTAAAATGGTCACAACCGCTTCCGCCAGCCCTGCATTTTCACACTTCAACTGCTCAAGCTTGTCTGCCAGCAACGGTTCCTTAATCTCTGTCCGGATAAACGCAATAAGTTTTTCATCTAAAAATGCATTTGTCAGAATATAGATATTGTTGTATATATAATAGCACAATTCTTCCAGTGAATAGATTTGTACCCCCGGTTCTTCCAAAACCAGCGGCTTTAATGCCCGCCCGGTCCGGCATAAAATGATTCCGCTCATATTCATTCCTCTTTCTGTGCAATTTTGTCTGTTTCCAAATTTATTTCTTCTTCCACTACAACCCCGGAACTTTTGACAAATCCGCCAAAGCCCATATCTTCTATCCGTACCACGCAATGGCTGTCACTGTCAAAACGGACTTCAAAAGCCACTCTTGTCATCCTGCCCTGGCGGAACGGTATCGCACTGATGTCAATTTCCTGTGTCCATTCATGTCCGGTGTCACATCTGTGCAAAATAACAGGAATCGTTCTCATATCTTCCAGTATCAGTTCCACACTGCGTCCGGCTTCGTACCAGTTCGTTCCCGGTCTGACCATGCGGAACCGCTTTTCCTCGCCGCGTTCTTTGATATTTAATTCAAGCCCCGTGGTAATGCGGTTTCTGCACGCCAGCAGTCTGCCGCTGCTATGACCGGCAGAAGTGTCTTCCTTTAATGCAGCATATGCAGCACCTTTTACAAACAGATTCTGTCCCGCAAATGCTTTTCTGCGCGCGCACAGCACATGGGTCAGTTCCTTGGGCAGATTTTCTGCTTCAAAACCGGCGCCCGTCAGATATACCGCAGATACGATTTTATCCTTTAATGCATCCTGCACACAGTGTATCAGTTCTTTTTCAGCCTGCGCCAGTGTTTTCCGTCTTTGCGGCACGGAACAAATCATTTCGGAGCTGTAAACGTGGCTTTCCTCCGGTATCATTTCCTGACCGCTTTTTTTTACAATCGTCATATAATGCGTATGCAGTCCGTCTTCCCTGTAATCGAGTAAAACCGCGCCGTTGACATACAGCTCTTTTTTTTGTGAAAAGGCGTAATACGCATAAGCTTCCTCATGGCTGATAAAACTCCAGTTTTCCTTTGCATACCCTGTAAGCTGTACTGCCGCCGAGAGTTTTTCTAACACCGGCTTTGAAAAATCACTGACGGTGACACAGATAGAATCCCGTTCTCCTGCCTTTCGCCCGTTTTTTGGAAGCAGCGCAAGCAGCGTACAAAGAAGTTCTTTTAAATTATCCTGATTGGCACCGGATAGCATAAATCCAAACTGATACTTCTGCCGGTTGTCCACGGAATTTACAACGCTTACCGATACCGGCTGTCTTTGCTGTTCATCATAATAGCAGATTTGGGAACTTTCCTGCCCGATATCTATTCCAACTATCAATTCAATCTCCTTCTGCCGCCTGCGCAGCTCCTTCATTCTTAAAAAGGCTGAAACATCTGTTCCACAATGTAATCCTGCACGCAGTACCCCTGCATGAGTTTTTTCATGGTTGCCATATCATGCATTTCCATGCTGACAAGCATATCATTTAAATAATCAAAACGTCCCTGCGGCTCTTTTGGTGTCACATTGTTACAAAGCAGGCTGGCATCCTGTGTTTTTTTCTTTTTCTTTCCGTCATCTTCCAGAAAATAGTACTGTATGCTTTCCCCGTAAAACAAAGAAAAGCTCTTTGCATAAACACCGCCTGCCACACAGGATAACACTTCACTTTGATATTCTTCCTTATCATCATGACGGTAGAATATCTGTACTTTGCTGTTTTCCGGTGCATAATACTCTACAGTTGTTTTGTCTGCCGCATTATACGGAAGGGAAAGTATCCCCTTATACTGCTCATAAAATGAAAAGAAAATATTTTCCGCACACAGCATATCCATCAGCTTTTGCAGTAACAGCATATGTGTAGCGCCAAGCTGTTCCTGTCCAAACTGCGTATGGTATTTTAAATATGCCATACCACACACCGGCGGCATTTTTTTATTTTCCAGCAGATATCCGCCGATACAGGTAAAGACCTGTTCGTCTGCCGTTTCATGTTTCACAAAATAACGGTACGCATTTTCTGCCAGATAAGCCATTTCAACCGCCGCATCCGGCAGCTGCTGACGGTAATACGTAAAAACTTCCGGAATTCTGCCAGATAAATTTCCTGTAAATAGCCGTTCCACCAGTATCCGCTCTGCCAGTGCCTGGCACGGCACCCTAAATCCTGCACAGGCACGCCATACTTTCATCATTTTATCGGACTTTGCCTGATAAAACTGTTCTAAATATGCCAGTACATTTTCGTCATACTTGCCCTCATCAAACACATGAATACAGCACGCCAGCAGTTTTTCATTGTATTCCTGCGGTCTTAACAAAATCATATTTCTTGCCATACGTAAAAGCTTTGCCGGTGCGGCTTCTTCAAAACCGTATTCACATACCAAATCAAAAGCATCCTCATACATGCCTTCTGCAATACACGTTTCAATCAGCAGCGCTGCATCGTGTATCTGCAATTCTTCTTTTAAAATCTTTTCATAGCGCTCTCCAAAATCTTCGCCATGATAATATTCATGATAATACTGTATCTGCCAGCTGTTTAACCGTTTTCTTGTAATCTGGTTGACATTGCCGTCTGCCATCAATGCAAGACAGACTGCACAGGCTTCTTCATCGTTTTTACGCTGTTCTAAGCTTTGTTCAAACCAGTTCAGCAGCAGATAAATGTCTTTGCTGCAGTAATCATCCAGCGCTTTTAAATATGCCGGATTATCATAAACCCTCTCGATTTCATACTGGATACTGCCTTTATGTACCTGTTTGCCTGCATCTTCAAACATCAGAATGCAGTCCCTTGTATACATCTGCACATAGGCAGTCCGTCCCACCAGCGTACAGCGCTGTCCCTTGCGCAGTTCCTTGTGCTTTACCAGCACCGACTCAATCTTGTCATTGAATACGGTAATACGGTATGTAAATAAGTATCTTGACAAGAATGGTGCCGTTTCTTCATTGACACCGACATTCTGAAACAGCCATCCATAAATCACTTCCAGATAAGGATCAATATATCCCTTTTTCATCTGCCCATAGGCAAACCGCTCTATCTGCGGTGCATACGTGTTCATGATTTCTCTGGAGCTGCTGTGATTTTTTAAAATGTCCGCATACAGATATGCCTTGCTTTTTGTACTTAAACTGCTCTCATATGTAAAGTAACGCAGTACAATCTGCGGCAGGCGTTTTAATTCTTTTTTATCTAAACTTTCTATATAAAATTCATACAGGCGTGTAATGCGGAGTCCACGCAGAATTCCCTTCTCGTACAGTCCTGCGTATTCAGGTCCAACCAGCTCATTGCGGATCATATGTGTAACAAGTACGGTTAAGATTTCATCCTTGTCAAAAAAGTCGTTTAATGCCTTAAGCAGTCTTAAATACTGCATATCTGCCACTTTTCCGTTCGCAATCATTTCACACACATACAAAGTCAGTTTCGTGGAAATTATGCCGTACTTACAGCCGAACTGTAAAATGTGCAGTTCAAAATCGTTTAACACACGCAAAAGCTCCGGCTGTGCATTTAAAATCTGTAACGCTTCATAATACATCACAGGGCTTACACAGCCGTTGTGGTATGCATCCTTAATCCGTAAAAGCTTAATGCTCTTATTCGCATCTTCAGAAACATCCAGATAAAATAAAACCCACAGGACACGCCACGTATCATAGCCGTTTTCATAATAATCCCGGATTACCTTAACTGCCGCAAAGGTATAGGACTTATCTTTATAATACATTGCACTGACATACAGGTAATAACAGTACAATTCCACATGGCTGTCCTTATTTTCTTCAAGAAAATCCCTGACATTGTCAATCAGCCAGCCGGCTTCATCACTGCGGTTCTGCACCAGCAGAATCTGTGCCTGTGCCAGCTTGAAAAAAATATCGTCATCGCAGATACCGCGCATGCGTTCTATAATCTGTAAAGATTTGTCCTGCCATGCCCGCTTGTCTTCCCGCTTCATTCTGAAACTTAAATATTCCTGAACCAGTGCAAGCGCCGCCTGCTTTTTCTCACGGTGCGTATTTTCCTGTCCGGCGCAGTCTACTTCAATTTCAACCGTATATTTCTGCGTAAAAGAACAGATTGTCATTCTGCCCCAGTTCCTGCCCGCGTGCAGCTTGTCCGCATCAATGACATATTCCAGTTCATACTTATTGCCCGTAAAATTTTCAGACGTAATGCGTGTTATCTTCGGACAGATAAACGGTACATCCGTTTCAACCGTAAGCTCCGTATACCCCCAGCCGCTCCTGGTAATCGTTATACGCTCTTTCACGCTTTCCGTAAAATCCGCAAATGTCTTTGTCTGCGGAAAAACATCTATGCCAACCGGTGATTTTTTCCGCACGGCAATTAAAAATTCTTCCATTGCTGCATAAACGTTGGCTTCACTGCCGTTTTTAGCGCCTTTTACCACATCATAAATATTGGTCTGTACCGGATCGTTTTTTAAAAATATCCGTTTAAAATCCGGCGATAAAAAAAAGCCTGCTGCCTCCTCCGGTGAAGTCTGTACAAGATTGGCAAAATGAAACATACTGCCTGCTGCTCCCATGCTGGTCATGACCTTCTGCGCTTCAACCGTGTATTCATAAGATACGCTTTTTTCACCCGCACTGCTGACAATATAAAACTGTCCCTGAATCACCGTACCTTCTTTTAAATCCGCGGCATCTACCGTATAAACTATCTCTGCCGGTGTCGTGCCAAACTGGGGTTTTTCAATGCGGACACGTGCATGACTGGATAATACAATGCCGTAAGCCGGCTGTGATGCCGTAAACCGGAACGTAAACATTCCCTGTCCGCCTGCCGTGACACTGCCGGTCAGCGTATAATCCTGCACTTCTAATTCTGGTCTTTGATATGTAAATTTTCCTCTTGCTAATCGATTGATATACTCCTTCATTCGGAATCAGCCTCCGCTTTGATTTTATCTAAATGCTCTTTCATCTTTTTCTCGTAACCGATTTCTGTCATTTCATAAAAACGACTGTCTTTTAATGCATCCGGCAGATACTGCTGTCTGACATAGTGGTTCTTATAATCATGTGCATACAGATACCCTGCACCGTGACCTAGCTTTGCCGCACTCTTATAGTGGGCATCCTGCAAATGTGCCGGAATTGGAGCGGTCTTTTGTGTTTTTACCACTTCCATTGCCTTATCGACTGCCATATAAGCCGCATTGCTTTTCGGTGCGCATGCCACATACAACGCCGCCTGTGAAAGCGTAATCCGTGCTTCCGGCATACCGAGCCGCTCAACCGCCTGTGCCGCCGCCGAAGCAACTACCAATGCCTGCGGGTCTGCATTGCCCACATCTTCACTCGCACAGATTAAAATCCGCCTTGCAATAAACCGCACATCCTCCCCGGCATATAACATTCTTGCCAGATAATAGGCGGTGGCATCCGGATCTGAGCCGCGCATACTCTTAATAAATGCTGAAATCGTATCATAGTGGTTATCGCCTGTTTTATCATAGCGGATCACACGCTTCTGGATACATTCCTGTGCCGTATCCAGTGTGATATGCACTTTTCCGTCTTCTGATTTTGCCGTTGTAAGAATTCCCAGTTCTACTGCATTTAACGCACTTCTTGCATCGCCGTTTGCTACGTCTGCAAGAAATTCCAGCGCATCTTCGTCAATCTGTGCATGGAAGCTGCCCATGCCTTTTTTTTCGTCCTGTACGGCACGCACAATCAGCTTTTTAATATCTTCTTTTTCAAGCGGCTTTAATTCAAAAATAACCGAGCGGGATAAAAGAGCGCCGTTGACTTCAAAATAGGGATTTTCCGTTGTCGCTCCGATTAAAATCAGCGTCCCATCCTCCACATACGGTAACAGATAATCCTGCTGTCCTTTATTAAAACGATGAATTTCATCGACAAACAATATCGTCTTTTTACCGTACATGCCGAGATTATCTTTTGCCTTGGCAACAATGTCTTCCATATCTTTTTTCCCGGCAACAGTCGCATTAATCTGTTCAAATGCCGCACTAGTCGTATGAGCAATGACCTTTGCCAGTGTCGTCTTTCCCGTTCCCGGCGGTCCGTAAAAAATAATGGAGCTTAATTTATCTGCCTGAATGGCGCGGTAGAGCAGCTTGTCCTTTCCGATAATATGCTGCTGCCCCACCACTTCATCCAGTGTCTGCGGTCTTAAACGAGATGCTAACGGCGATTCCTGCTTTATTGTATTTTCACGCATATAATCAAATAAATCCATAGTTATCCTCATTCCTTGGCAACTTGTTGCGAAGGGGCGATGAGAAATCCGCGCAGGCGGTTCCTCATCTGCCATCAAGGGGATTTGTTTTTGCTCAAAAACAAATCCCTGTGTGAAAAAGCTTTGATTTAAGGCTTTTTCACACTATCCCCTTTTAGTCTTTAAACTGTTCTGCCATTGCCTCTAATTCATTCTTTTTCTTTATAAAGCATTGTAATAATCTTGGGTTAAATATACCGCACTCTCCGTCCAGAATCATCTGATAAGCTGTATCATATGAAAATGACGGTTTGTAACAGCGTTTACTAATCAGCGCATCATAGACATCTGCCAGTGACACCAGCTGTGCACCAATTGGAATTTCATCTCCTGTAAGTCCTTCCGGATATCCGCCCCCATCGTATTTTTCATGATGATACCTTGCAATCTGCGAGCAGTACTGCATATATTCTTCTTCCCCTTCATCGTTAAAAATACGAAGGATAATATCATATCCCTTCGTTGTGTGGGTCTTCATAATCTCAAATTCTTCCGGTGTGAGTTTTCCCGGCTTTAGCAGAATCGTATCGGAAATTGAAATTTTTCCCACATCATGTAATGGCGATGCCTGTACAATCATATCAATATCGTTCTGGGTCAGTCCATATTCCGGGCATTCCTCTTTTGCACATTCCGCCAGGATTTTTGTAAAAAATTTCACACGCTTAATATGCGCACCGGATTCCACATCACGGAATTCTACAACATTGCCCAGAGATTCAATAATTTTTTCATTCAGCCGCTGTATCTTCCGGGTCTGACGCATGGTCTTTTCTTCTAACGCATTTTTGTGTTTATATAAATCAATGATGTTATTTAAGCGGCTGCTGAAGCTGTATGTATCAATCGGACTTGTCACAATATCAATAACACCATGTGCAAATGCATTTTTATAGACATCTTCTATATATTCACTGGATAAAAAAACAACCGGAACATTATCGATATAATCCATTTTCCGCATATAATCAAGTAAATCAAAACCGTTTATCCCATTGGCATACATTTCCGTCAGCACCAGACACAGAGAATCCTTTTTTTCATCAACAATCTCGATTGCCTCCTGACTGGTATCTGCTTTAATAATTTTATATTTTCCCGTAAAGATATCTCCCACCATATGCTGGATACCATCATTTGCCATTACTACAAGAATGGATTCTGTATATGCCTCTTTATATACCGGATTGTCAGCCTGTACGGAAACACCTGTCATTCCCTTTTCTTTTGCCTGTTTTAACGCCGTTTCCGCGCTGCTGTAAAGCTGCCAGAAATCTGTGCCGAAACGTGAACTCACCGCTGTTCCCACTGTCACTTTTATCCGCACATCCGGATATCCGGTAATTGTTGTCTGCTCTGCTACCTGCATAATTTTATCCATATACTGCTGCTGCATCTTTTCTTCGTACAGTGGAATATACAGACAGAACTCATCGCCGCCAATACGGGACATCACCACATCGGAACGGAATATAGATACCATATTGGCAGCCATATTGTTGATTACCATGTCCCCCGCGGAACGTCCGTATGTGTCGTTAATCCATTTTAATTCACGGATATCCATTACAATAATCGCACAGTTGCCATCATTAAGCAGTGCTAAATCGTGATTTACCCGTTTTTCAAAACTGCCTCGGTTATAAAGACCTGTAAGCATATCATGTTCTGATATTTCCATATAACTGCTGTTTTCTATTTTAACCTGGGAAAGCGGCGCTGTATCGGTAACATCTGAAACAATAATCTGCGCCTGCATTTCCCCGGTCTTTTCATCTTTGTAGATTTTTCCATAACAGAAAACTACAATGATATCGCCATTCTTTTTTACCAGACGGTGTTCCTGTATATTTTCGTTCTGGTTCCTGCGTATCTGCATCATCTTTTCTATATATTCAACGATATCTTCTGCCGGAATCAAATCGGTATGTTTTAATTGATTTTCTCTGTAATCTTTTTCAGTATATCCTGTCAGTTTCTCAAAATTTTCATCTGCCGAGATGATACGGTAATCACTCATCCGTATTCTGTAAACAGAATAAATAACATCTTTTACATTACTACTCATTTATTCCTCCACAGGCTCTAGTAAACCCAATAATAAGAAATATAACATATTTTTTTTCAAATTTCACTACCCGAAAGCAGATTTGCCTATTTTTCACAAAAAAATACAGCAAAAGCATACAAATTAAGTCTATTTCATATACTGCATTAAGAAAATGAATTGCTTTTTAGCGGAAATGAGCTTCTTATGCGTAAAACTGTGCTTCTTTATCCGGCAGTCCGTCTGACTGCCCTACTTCTTTCCGTATGTTTTTTGTTAACCTCCGTTTTCCCCTGCATTACATATGCCGGAAATTCCGACAATGGTCCTGCCATTACCTCGCCCGCCGCCATTTTAATGGAAGCTTCCACCGGACAGGTGATTTATGAAAAAGATGCCGATACAGTCTTACACCCCGCAAGCATTACAAAAATCATGACATTAATTCTGATTTTTGATGCATTAAACTCCGGTAAAATCAACCTGACCGACGATGTGACCGTATCCGAATATGCCGCTTCCATGGGCGGCAGCCAGGTCTTTTTAGAACCCGGCGAAACACAGACGGTCGAAACCATGATTAAATGTATCAGTGTTGCCAGTGCCAACGATGCCTGTGTTGCCATGGCGGAACTGATTGCCGGCAGCGAGGAGGGCTTCGTTGCCAAAATGAATGAGCGTGCCAAAGGACTTGGCATGAATAACACTACTTTTATCAACTGCTGCGGACTGGATACAGACGGGCATATGTCAACTGCAAGGGATGTTGCCCTGATGAGCCGTGAACTGATTGTGCAGTATCCTCAGATTCACAATTACTCAACCATCTGGATGGATACGATTACGCACGTTACCCGCAAAGGCGAAAGTGAGTTCGGTCTGACAAACACGAATAAGCTTATTAAACAATATCAGTGGGCAACAGGCTTAAAGACCGGTTCTACCGGACTTGCCAAATGCTGTCTTTCTGCAACCGCCAATAAAGACGGTGTTGAATTAATTGCCGTTATCATGGCTGCTCCCGACAGTAAGACCCGTTTTTCAGATGCCGTAACGCTGCTGAATTACGGATATAGTGTATGCGACATTTATCACGATACTGAAATGCCGCAGCTCCCAAACCTATCCGTATCCGGTGGGCAGTGCGATACGCTTTCACTTTCCTATGCAAAAGAATTTTCGACCTTATTCTTAGAACCTGTCGATACCGCCAGCATCGAAAAACAACTGACTCTCCCTGAAACAGTCACAGCACCTGTAAACGAGGGGGACGTCATCGGCACCCTGACATACACATTGGACGGAAAGACCATCGGCACGGTCGATATCACTGCCGCACAGTCTGTTTCTTCTGCCACATACGGCGATGCACTGTTTAAAATGTTCCGGAAACTTACCGGTGCCGCGTGATTTAGAAATACAGCATAACCGTACAGGATAAAAAAACGATATAACAGCATACAATAAGCCGCAAAAAACGGAATCCCCGGTATCTGAAACTTAAATCTGTTTCAGATACTGTTGATTCCGTCCTTTTTTACTTTGCACCCGCACCGGCAGATTATCGTCTTTCTGCCCGGTACTGTTGCATTAAATACTTTACCGTTTTACTGATATTTTGTTCCAAGCCAGAAACGGCTGACATCGCCAACCTTCTCAAGCCCATTCCCTTTTTTTGCACAGGAATAAAGCTGTCCGTCGGCATCGTAAAAATACAGCCTGTTTTTATACAGCAGTGTATATGCCGTGTCTGTCTGTTCCGTCTGCTCACACATTTTTACAGGACTGCCCTTTACCGATGCACAATAATACTGCACACCGTCTTTGATATAAGTAATACCGTTCTGTGTATTGTCCACACTGCTGAGTGTTCCTGCCGTGACGCCGGATGTAATCCCGCTTTTCTTTCCTTTTTCACTGTAACAGAGTGTACCGTCTGCATTAATGTACACCAGTATATTATCCGCCGGAAGATACTCATAATCTGCCTGCAGCAGTGTATCAACCTGCACACGTTCTTTAATACCGTCTTGTGACAATTCCGCATAGGTAATTTTATTCGGCGCTAAAAGATACAGATACCCTGCCTTTTCCTCATAAATTATTTCTACGGAAGATGACAGTTCCTGCATCATATACTTTGTCTTTTGTTCTGAAATGTTGTAGTAGTACCACTCACCGTCGTCACTGAAAATCAGCGCATGGGCATTCTTTGAAGTATTTACCGTATCTGCCTTTGCCGTAAAAAAGTTATCTGCCTTCGCACTTTCTGCATACACGCTTCTGACACTGTCAGATAATTCATTTTCTTTTTTATTCTCATCATAATCATACAGATACAATACATTATTCTTGTTGTAGCAGGCAATTTTTTCTTCTGCCGCATACACAAAATATTCCTTTAACTGCCCTTCTATGAGTGTAAGCTTTCCGGACGCATCGTATACATATAACTGCATAGCTCCGAGTCCGCCTTCCTCATTGACAACCTCGACATCGGAATAAATAACTTTTCCTTTATTCGTAATATAACCGATATCTTTATCATAGGCATTTTTAGACACCTGTACCGCATCCTGTCCATCTTTCCATGTATACAGCGCATACTGCGCACTGCCCTCATCATAGACGGTTGCCGCAAAATATTCCCCGTTGTCGCTTGCAAGCGTATTTGTCACCGCATCGGCATCAATCTGCTGTGGAAACTGCGGCGTGTAAAATGTACGGTTATCGACTGCAAAAACCGCCTGCTTATTTTCACACACATAATTATTTTCCAGCCCTGCAACATTGTAAATCTTTGCACCGGAACTCATATAAAGCACATAATTTTTACGGGAAGCAAGCTTGTAAATGCCAAATCCGCCGCCTGCCAGTACACATACAACCAGCACTGCCGCGATAATCCGTTTCCGGTATCTGCTAAAAAAGCCTTTTCGTTTCTTTAGCTCCTCTGCGGCACTGCCTGCTGCTTCTTTTCCGGTATCATACACCTTTTTCATCATACCCAGATAATCGATTTCCTCATACTCCGGCTGTTCCTGTGGCTTCTTTTTTACTGCTCTGCGGTCATCGGCGTTTTCCTCTTCCGATTCTTTCTGCGGCTTGTCTGTGTGAGAAGAAGCAGACTCTTTTTCAGCCTGCTTCTTTTCATACGCCTCTTTTCTCCTCAGATAATCTGCATTATTGACGATAATCTCTGGTCCCGGTTCACAATTCGGGCAGGCACTGCCCTCATACTCCTGACCACATTTCGGACATTTCATGGCGATTCCTCTCACATATTAAAATGTAAATTTGTCTGCGAAATATGCCTTTAAATCAGCAATCTTTACACGTTCCTGTTCCATTGTATCTCTGTTACGTACCGTTACGGCATTATCTTCTTCTGAATCAAAGTCGTATGTAATGCAGAACGGTGTACCGATTTCATCCTGTCTTCTGTATCTCTTACCGATATTTCCTCTGTCATCGAATTCACAGTTATAAGTCTTTGAAAGTTCAGCAAACACCTTTTCTGCGCCTTCATTTAACTTCTTAGACAGCGGAAGCACACCGATTTTAACCGGTGCCAGTGCCGGATGGAAATGAAGCACGGTTCTTACGTCACCGCCTTCTAATTCTTCCTCATCATATGCAGAACACAGGAATGCAAGTGTTACACGGTCTGCCCCCAGTGAAGGCTCGATAACGTATGGAATGTACTTTTCCTTTGCTTCATCATCAAAATAAGACATATCTTCACCGGATACGGTCTGATGCTGTGTCAAATCGTAATCTGTTCTGTCGGCAATACCCCAGAGCTCGCCCCAGCCGAATGGGAATAAGAATTCAATATCCGTTGTTCCCTTGCTGTAGAAGCATAATTCTTCCGGAGAATGATCTCTTGCACGCATTTCATCTTCCTTGATTCCCAGCTTCTGTAACCAGTCGATGCAGTACTGTCTCCAATATGTAAACCACTCCAAGTCTGTTCCCGGCTTGCAGAAGAATTCAAGTTCCATCTGTTCAAATTCTCTGGTACGGAATGTGAAGTTACCCGGTGTAATTTCATTTCTGAAAGACTTACCAATCTGACCGATACCAAACGGTACTTTCTTTCTGGATGTTCTCTGTACATTTTTAAAGTTGACGAAAATACCCTGTGCTGTTTCCGGTCTTAAATAAACGGTATTCTTTGCATCTTCCGTAACACCCTGGAATGTCTTAAACATCAGGTTAAACTGTCTGATTTCTGTAAAGTTGTGCTTTCCGCAGGTCGGACAGTTGATTTCGTGTTCGTCAATGAAATTCTTCATCTGTTCCTGTGTCCAGCCGTCTACAGAACCGCCTAAATCAAACTTATTCTCATCTGCCCAGTCTTCAATCAGCTTATCGGCACGGAATCTTTCATGACATTCCTTACAATCCATTAACGGATCAGAGAATCCGCCAAGGTGCCCTGAAGCAACCCATGTCTGAGGGTTCATTAAAATTGCACAGTCCACGCCGACATTGTACGGACTTTCCTGAACGAACTTCTGCCACCATGCTTTTTTCACATTATTCTTTAATTCTACACCCAGATTGCCGTAGTCCCATGTATTAGCAAGTCCACCGTAAATTTCTGAACCCGGATACACAAATCCTCTTGCCTTTGCTAAGGCTACAATCTTTTCCATTGTCTTTTCCATTTCTAATCTCCATTCCTCCGCACCTGCGGCTCATTCTTCTCTATCCTTTTTCTTTTATGCGCTTACACTCCGCATAAACATGCAACAATTTTATACTATTTTTATCATTCTGACAAGACCATATTCTTCTTCTGAGCGGCTTTCTTACAAAGCCGCGATTACTATATATGGATATTTGTGCTATTCACAGCGCAAATATCCGTGTCAACAATCTTTGATTTAAGGATTGTTCACACTAGTCTTCCCACGGGCGGATTCTGTATGCCGCGCCGATTTCATCGCAAATCTTTTGACACTGTGCTTCCTGTTCGTGACTGATGGTCGTATCTACGGTTGTCATAACAACATGCGGTACGTATTTTGTACACGCTTTTGCAAATGAAAGCATCGCATCAAAGGATTCTTCCCCGAATTTACTTCTGACGAGCTTTAAATACTCCTCTTTTTCCGGATGGTTTAAGCTGACGGATACCGTGTCTACAAGTCCCTTTAATTCCGGTGCGATGTCACGTCCGTTAATCAGACTGCCTGCACCGTTGGTATTGATACGGATAGGCTTGTTATATTTTTCTTTGACAAATGCCGCAATCTCTTTTAACGCATCAAAACGCTCTGTCGGCTCACCAAAGCCACAAAACACCACTTCGTTGTACTGTGTCATATCAAACTTTTCAAATTCTTTTTTTACTTCTTCCACAGACGGCTCTCTTTCCAGCCACAGTCTGTCGGATTCTCCGATTCTGTCCATCGTCTGCCTCAGACAGAACGTACAGGCATACGGACATTTATTTGTCAGATTGACGTACAGATTATTATGTACCTTATAAAGAATTTCCATCGTATAATCTCCTTTTCCATATCTTTATTTTAAGGTAGTGAGCAGTTCCTCAAAGCAGACACCGTCTGTCAGCGGAATGTCCATTTCCATAGATTTCAAAATACATTTTTTAATAAATGCGGATGCTTTTTTCACCGAATCGTGGAAATCCACACCGTTGACCGCATCTGCCGCAATAATGGCACTGAAAATATCACCCGTGCCGGAACGGGACATCCCTGCCTTTTCGGTCTTGATAAAATAGCCCTCCTGCCCCATTTCATAACAGAAATTCGCCACATATTTCCCCTGCTGGATACCTGTGATAACAATTTTTTCCGGTCCTGTTTCCGCTAAAAGCTCTGCCATATGGGTCAGCTCTTTTTTGGTCCAGCTTTCATGATATGCCATTCCGGAAAGGATACAGCCTTCTGTCAGATTCGGTGTTAAAATATCCGCATGTGTCACCAGCTTTTTCATTTCCTCACAGGTTTCCTGCGTATAGGTCGGATACATTTTTCCGTAATCGCCCATCACCGGATCGATAATGGTAATGTTGTCTTTTGTCTGAAACAGTGACAGAAAATGCTCCACAATCCGTATCTGGCGTGCCGAGCCTAAAAAGCCCGTGCAGATGCCGTTAAACTGCAATCCCAGTTTCACCCACTCCTGCATATAGTCTTCCATTTTATCTGTATAATCATCAAAAAAGAAGCTTTCAAAACCCGTGTGATTGGAAAAAATCGACGTTGGCAGTGGACAGCACTGAACCTTCATTGCCGAAATGACCGGCAGCTCCACAGCAATTGAACAACGCCCAAACCCGGACATATCGTTGATAACCGCTATTTTCTTCTGATGATTGTGTGACATATCTGACATATCCTTTATCCTCTTTTTATTCTTATTTCTGTACGGCTCTGCCGCAGTCCGTCATTTTACAGGCACATATCCGAAACGCGGAGCACGAACATATGTCCGTGTCCTGTATCCCGGCTTACTTTACCCCGGCAGCATGGCTTCGGATTTCATCTGCTTATCCAAATGCTTTGCACAGATACGCTTTAAAACCATTTTCAATTCCGTGAGTACATTTTCACTGACTGTAAACGTATACAGCTTTTCAAGCGGTGCCGTGACAATATACTGGAGCGTGTATACGGTAGATTCTTCTAACTGTATGCCGTCCGGCGCCTGTCCGTGACACGCATGGCAGTAAATGCCGTCCGCCGTCATCGAATACGTATCTAAGTCCTGTGTACCGCCGCAATTCTTACATGCAAACACTTCCGGACACTCGCCGTTTAAGGCAATCATTCTTAATTCAAAAATACATTTTACCAGTGTATCCGGAATCTTTTTGTTTGCCAGCGCCTTTAACGAAACATATAGGAGATTGAGCATATCTGCCGCATCAAGATTTTCCCTGCCGTAATAATCCGCAATCTCTGCAAAATAACAGGCATAGCAGACCGCATCCAGATCCGAAATAACCGCCTCAAAGTAATGTGTAATGGACGCCTGCCGTATCGTATAGGAAGTTCTCCCTTCATAGACCTGAAACGTTCCGAATATAAAGGCACGGGTAATTCCCACCAGCGGACTGTTTGGTTTTCTTGCACCCTTGGCAAAAGCGGAAATCTTTCCGCGCTCTTTGGTCAGCAGCACCACCCGCCTGTCAAATTCACCGACCGGCATAGACGATAAAATCATGCCGGTTACTTCTGTAATATCTCCCATACCGCTTCACATCTGCTATTCGTCTTTTTTCTTGTCATATCCGAAGTTTTTAATCAGAATATCACTGTCGCGCCATTCTTTTTTTACCTTTACCCAAAGCTGGAGGTTTACCTTTGTTTCTAACTGGCGTTCAATTTCATAACGGGCATTGGCACCGATTTTCTTTAACATCTGACCACCCTTGCCGATAATGATACCCTTGTGCGAATCACGCTCACAGATAATCGTTGCCTGAATATCCGTAATTAGACCCTTCGGGGATTTTCTTTCTTTCATGCTGTCAATGACAACCGCGATTCCATGTGGAATTTCCTCGTTTAAGGCATGCAGTGCCTTTTCACGAATCAGCTCGGATACAATCTGGCGCATCGGCTGGTCTGTAATCGTATCTTCGTCATAATACATCGGACCGTACGGCAGATACTGGAAAATCGCATTGATTAAATCATCGGTATTGTCGCCGTTTCTTGCGGAAACCGGAATAATTTCCACAAAATCCACTTCATTTTTATAGCGGTCAATAACCGGCAGAATTTCTTCTTTCTTAATCGTATCCACCTTATTAATGACTAAAATAACCGGTGCTTTCACCTTTTTTAACTTTTCAATAATGTGCTGTTCTCCTGCACCGATAAACGTTGTCGGTTCTACCAGCCAGCAGATCACATCGACTTCACCAATCGTTTTTTCTGCCGCACCGACCATATATTCACCCAGCTTATTTTTTGCCTTGTGAATACCCGGTGTATCAACAAATACAATCTGCCCGCGTTCATCGGTAAAAACTGTCTGTATTTTGTTACGGGTTGTCTGCGGCTTATTGGATGTAATCGCAATTTTCTGTCCGATTAACCGGTTCATCAGTGTCGATTTCCCGACATTCGGACGTCCCACAAATGTTACAAAGCCCGATTTTGTATTTCCATTGACCGCAGCCGCACCACCGCTGATACCACTTGCCGCCAGCATTTCATCTAAATTCATAAATCCTCCCTGACATCATAAGTATAATGGTTCTATTTTTTCAAACATCTGCTCATTTTCACGGATTTTAGCATTATTGCCGACTACACACAGATAGTCCTGTGAAACCGCGGTTTCAATGAGCGGCGCCAATGCTCGAATAGACTCTTTTGTCGCATTCAACACTTCCTCACGTTCCTTTTTTAACTGTGCGTATTCTGTATGACAGATATATGCACCGAAAGAACGCACGCCCTTTGATGCCGGATTCATCGGTGTATCCATGCCGCCGATTGTTCCGATGATGAACTTCACCATATCCCTCTCACTGACATCAAACCGGCGGACATATTCTGCTGCCTGCTCAAAGATGGTGTTGGTTTCGGCGAGATTCGGGTCACGGTACGATACCATGTACGTATCGCCATTGCGGTAAAATCCGCTCATGCAGCCGTATGCACCGCCCTTTACACGGACATTTAACCACAGGTAATCATACGAGAATATAATTTTAAGCACCTTTAATGCCCCTGTATACTCATACCCTGCCTTACGGTAGTTACCGCATCTTGCCACGTACTGTACCTGTGATGAAGAAGTATACGCTGTTTTTTCCTTTACCGGTCTAAAGGTTCTTACCGCATCTTTTTCCTGTAACTGTGCCAGTTTTGCAACAAATTCCGTCATCGGCTTTTGTAACAGCTCCAGTCCGTCATCTTCTGCCGTAAAGCTGACCGTCAGATTTTCCTTTGTAAAAATCAGCGCCGCTGTACGCTTCAAATTCTCAGCAAGCATTTCTTTCATACTGTCAAAATCCCGGTCTGCCTTTTCGATAAACTCATAATACTGATATCCGCGCAGGATGTCAGAATAGTAGCTGGACGGTGAGAACTGTGCCATTGCCGAAAGCATTGCCACGGTATGCCCGCTTCCTGTCATATTGCTTTCCATTCTCGACTTAATCCGTGCAATAATCTCACGCAGACGCTTTTCATCTTCAAACTTTGTTTCATAAATGATTTCATGCATCATTTCCAGTACAAACGGCAGTTTTTCATATAAAACCTTGCCCTTGACTTCATACATGACCGTGTATTTTGAAAAGTCTTTACTGTCCGTATAAATAGCCGCGTCCGTAGCTATCCCGCCGGAATTGATGTTGATTTCATTCGTTAATTCCGGGTAGGTATGCTTATGCGTATCCATAAGTCCCAGAACAGAGCTTAACAGTCCCACATACGGAAGCAGTTCGTCCGGCACTTTCTTACAGTCAAATGCCAGCATCAGATACGCAATCTGATTCGTAAACAGGTTGTGATGAATCACATCCACATCTGCAATACTCTTTTTATCAATATAAAGCTTTGCCGGCTCTCTTTCAATGTCTGACAGCTTTAACATCGGAATCCGTTCGAGTTCTTCCTGTGGAGACGGCTCGTCCTGATAAGCCTTTAATGCCGCCGTATCTGCCACAATGGCTTCCAGCTCTTCCTTTGAAAGACTGTTTTTATACGTTTCAAGCCGCTTTGCTTCCTCTGCCGCTTTTTCTTCTTCCAGTCCGCGCTTTGGCACTAATGCAATCAGACTGCCATGGCTGTTGTCAAGTAAATATTTCTGAATCAGCTCTTCAAAAAGCCCCTCGTCCAGTTCTTTGCGAAGCTGTGCAAATGTATCCAGTGCCTGAACATGGATAAACGGTTCATTTTCATCGTAAAGCCAGCTGTCCATCATCGTCAGATAATACATCAGTCCCTTCGGGTATGCCCCGTAGTCCGCTTCACGGAACTTAAATTCATAATAATTCATGCCCGCAAGTGCCATACGTTTGTCAATGCCGTTTTTTGCAATATCACGCAGCACTTCTTCAATCGTATCAACAAATGCCTTCTTCTGGGATTCTTCCGCATTTTTGGCAACAATTGAATAAACCGGCTGTAATACGGAGGATTCCAGACTGCTGTAAATATCCGTTCCGATTCCTTTATCAATCAATGCCTGCTTTAACTTAGCCCCCGGCGCCATAACCAGCACGTAATCTAATATCTGCATTGCAAGATACAGCTTTTTATCCAGTGCCGTTCCGACCACCTTGTTGTAAGATAAATAAGTATTATTCTCAAGCGGTTCATCTTCTGTCACCGCATAGTAATGTGTTTCTTCCTTTAATATATCAAACGGCCTCTGCATCGCGATATCCGCATCAATCTGCACATCGTTTGCATCAAAATTCTTTAAATATTCGTTATCCAGATAATCAAGGCGCTCCTGCACATCAAAATCACCGTACAGATAGATATAACTGTTCGCCGGGTGATACCATTTTTTGTGGTATGCCAGAAAATCTTCATAAGAAAGTTCCGGGATATGCGACGGTTCTCCACCGGATTCAAAACGGTATGCCGTATCCGGAAATAAAGATACAAACGTATCTCTGGAAAGCACATCGTCCGGTGAGGAATATACGCCCTTCATTTCATTAAACACAACACCGTTGTACTTTAACGGACTGTCGATACTGTCTAATTCGTAATGCCAGCCCTCCTGCTTAAAAATCTGCTCTCTCTGATAGATATTCGGATAAAATACCGCATCCATATAGACATCCGTAATATTCTTAAAATCTGCCAGATTACAGCTTGCCACCGGATACACCGTCTTGTCCGGGTAGGTCATTGCATTTAAAAATGTGTTTAATGAGCCCTTGCACAGTTCCACAAACGGGTCTTTGACCGGATATTTTCTGGAACCGCACAGTGTGGAATGTTCCATAATGTGCTGAAGTCCCGTATCGTTAAACGGCGGTGTCTTAAAGCCGATGGAAAACACCTTATTTTCATCGTCATTAGACAGCACAACAACTCTTGCACCGCTTTTCTTATGCTTTAACAGCAGTCCTGCCGAATGAATATCTGCAATTTCTTCTTTTTTTATCAGTTCGTATTTACTTAAATCCAGCTGATCCAATGCTGTAGTTATTTCTTTTAAATTCATTGATAGCCCTCATTTCCATTTAATCATACCTGCCGCCCATATTTCAGGCACATCATAATAAATTAATATACCACAAATACGGGCATCTATGCAAGACTGCTGCACAGTTCGCAGACATAAAAAGGACAGTATGCGCAGATTTTAAGCAAAAAGCACTACGCTGTACTGTCCCTTTATATATTAAGTTTATTTTACTTAAAAAAACCTTTTTTCTTAATATGCTTTTCTTCACCTGTCAGCAGCTTATCATATGCTGCAAGAGCTTCTTTCTGTTCGTTGGTAAGCCTTGTCGGAATATCAACAACCAGTGTAATGTAGTGGTCGCCGCGCACATTTTTGTTGCGCAGTGTCGGCATGCCTTTTCCTCTTAAACGGACTCTCGTGCCGGATGCCGTTCCTGGCTTTACTTCATAAAGCACTTCACCGTCAACCGTCTTTACCTTAACTTCACCGCCAAGAACAGCCGTCGGATAGCTGATTGTCACATTTGAGAAAATGTTGTAGCCGTCACGTTCAAAGCCAGGTTCTGCGGCAATCATCACTGCTACCAGTAAATCACCTCTTGCGCCGCCGTTCGTACCCGGTTCGCCCTTACCCTGGATTCTGACACACTGACCGTTGTCAATACCCGCAGGAATTGTGACTTCAATCGTCTTCTTTGTGCTGATGTAACCTGTGCCATAGCAGTCCGGACACTTCTCTTTAATAATCTTGCCGGTTCCGTGACAGTCCGGACATGGCTGTACATTTCTTACCATGCCTAAAATAGACTGCTGTGTATAGGCAATCTTACCCTTACCGCCGCACTTACCACAGGTTTCAGGCTGTGTTCCCGGCTTTGCACCGCTTCCGTTACACTTTGTACAGGTTTCTTTTAAATTCACATCGATCTTTTTGCTTGTACCGGTTACGGATTCTGCAAATGTAATTCTAACGGTTGTTCTTACATCAGCGCCGCGCATCGGACCGTTGCTGTTACGTCTTCTTCCGCCGCCGAATAAATCGCCAAAGATGTCACCGCCGCCGAAAATATCGCCGAAAATGTCGCCCATATCGCCGAAATCAAAACCGCCTGCGCCACCGCCGCCGCCATTTTCAAAGGCCGCATGACCAAACTGGTCATACTGCTTTCTTTTCTGTGCATCACTTAATACAGCATATGCTTCCGAAGCTTCCTTAAACTTTGCTTCCGCTTCTTTATCTCCGGGATTGATATCCGGGTGGTATTTTTTTGCAAGCTTACGGTATGCCTTTTTGATGGTCGCATCGTCTGCATCGCGTGAAACGCCTAAGACCTCATAATAATCTCTTTTATCTGCCATAACTTTTACCTTTCTTTTTATACGCTTAAAACTGCATGAGGGAAATTCCCCCATGCAGTTTTACCTGAAGCAAATGTTTCAAACCTTATACTTCCTTGTAATCACCATCAACAACGTCATCACCGTAAGGATTTGCACCGGCTGCTCCGGCATCTGCACCAGCACCGGCTCCCATATCAGGACCTGCACCGGCTGCTCCAGCACCGGCTGCCTGCTGTGCTTCATAAAGCTTAGCGAAAAGCTTCTGGGCGCTTTCCATTAACTTTTCTTTTGCTGCCTTAATTTCATCTACCTGTGAATCTGTCATGTTTTCAGCATCGCTGCCCTCAACAAGTGCCTTTAATGCATTTAAGTCTGCTTCTACAGCTGCCTTATCATTTGCATCTAACTTATCTCCGGCTTCATCTAAGGCTTTCTGTGTCTGGAATACCATTGAATCTGCATCGTTGCGGACTTCAATCGCTTCCTTACGTTTCTTATCCTGTGCTTCGTACTCAGCAGCTTCCTTAACTGCCTTATCGATATCTTCATCAGACATATTAGAACCTGCTGTGATTGTAATATGCTGTTCCTTACCTGTTCCTAAATCCTTAGCAGATACATTTACAATACCGTTGGCATCGATATCGAATGTAACTTCAATCTGAGGTACGCCACGTCTTGCCGGCGGAATACCATCCAGTCTGAACTGTCCAAGGGACTTGTTATCCTTCGCGAACTGTCTTTCACCCTGTACAACGTTGATATCAACGGCTGTCTGGTTATCTGCTGCTGTTGAGAAAATCTGGCTCTTCTTTGTAGGAATTGTTGTATTTCTCTCAATCAGTCTTGTAGCAATACCGCCCATTGTTTCGATAGAAAGTGACAGAGGTGTAACATCCAGAAGAAGGATTTCACCGGCACCGGCATCTCCTGCTAACTTACCACCCTGGATAGATGCACCGATTGCAACACATTCATCAGGATTTAAAGTCTTGCTTGGTTCATGGCCTGTGAGCTGTTTTACCTTATCCTGTACAGCAGGAATTCTTGTAGAACCACCGACTAAGAGTACCTTTGAAAGGTCTGAAGCGGTAAGACCTGCATCATTTAATGCGTTACGTACAGGTTCTGCTGTCTTTTCAACCAGTTCATGTGTTAATTCATCAAATTTAGCTCTTGTAAGAGTCATATCAAAATGCTTTGGACCTTCTGCTGTTGCAGTAATATATGGCAGGTTGATATTGGTTGTTGTAGCGCTTGATAATTCCTTCTTAGCCTGTTCTGCTGCAACCTTTAATCTCTGGAGTGCCATTGTATCCTTAGAAAGGTCTACGCCTTCCTTTGCCTTGAAGTCCTCTAACATATACTGTGTGATTACATTATCAAAGTCATCACCACCGAGTCTGTTGTTACCTGCTGTTGCAAGAACTTCGATAACGCCGTCACCGATTTCGATAATAGACACATCGAATGTACCACCACCGAGGTCATATACCATAATCTTCTGTTCGTTTTCGTTATCAAGACCGTAAGCTAAAGCTGCAGCTGTCGGCTCGTTGATAATTCTCTTTACATCAAGACCTGCAATCTTACCGGCATCCTTTGTTGCCTGACGCTGTGCATCGTTGAAATAAGCAGGAACCGTGATAACGGCTTCCGTTACCTTTTCACCTAAATAGTTTTCAGCATCAGCTTTTAATTTCTGTAAAATCATGGCTGAAATTTCCTGTGGTGAGTACTTCTTACCTTCGATTTCCACCTTGTAATCAGTACCCATATGTCTTTTAATAGAAGAAATTGTCTTGTCTGCATTTGTTACAGCCTGACGCTTTGCAGGATCACCAACAAGTCTTTCTCCGTTCTTTGTAAATGCAACAATTGAAGGTGTTGTTCTAAGACCTTCTGTGTTTGCGATAACAACCGGCTTACCGCCTTCCATAACTGCTACGCATGAGTTTGTAGTACCTAAGTCAATACCAATAATCTTTCCCATAGTTATCTTCCTTTCTTAAGGGCTTCTGCCCATCATTTACTGATTAATTTGCAACCTTTACCATTGAATGGCGGATTACGGTTTCTCTGTATGTGTAACCCTTTTCGAATTCTTCAACGATAATTCCTTCACCGACTGAATCATCTTCCACATGCATCACTGCATTGTGCAGTTCAGGATTAAATTCCATGCCGAGTGCTTCAATCGGCTTGACATCAGAATCTTCTAACATCTTCATGGTCTGCTTATAGACCATATCCATGCCCTTTGCAAATGGTGTTTCTCTTTCTTCTTCTGAAATTGAATTGAAACCTCTTTCAAAGTTATCAACGATTGGAAGAAGCTTCTTAATCATATCGGAAGCACCCATTTCAAACATGGAAGACTTTTCCTTCTCAGTTCTCTTTCTGAAATTATCAAATTCCGCCATCTGGCGTTTTACTTTATCCTGAAGTTCTTCAATCAATGCGTCCTTCGCATCCTTTTTCTTTGTATCTATTCCATCGGCAGACTGCGATTCGGATGATTGACTCGCTTCCTTCGGATTTTCGGCATCAGTGTTTTCTTTCTGTGCCTGCGTGCCATCGTCTTCTGCTCCAGCAGTTTTAGCGGCATCAGCGTCTTTTTCTGTCATCTTTACATCATCGACAGACTCTTTACTATTTTTCTTTTCTTCTTTTTTAGACACTTTCTTACCAACCTTTCCTATGTTTTCTTAAAAACCTCGTCCATCTGCGTCTGGATTGTCTTTAACGATTCTACAACCTTTTCATAATCCATCCGCTTTGGTCCGATAATTCCGATTGTCCCTTTCAAACCGTCCTGCAATTCATAGGTTGCCGTAACAACACTGCAGTCCTTCATGGAAGCAACCGGTGTTTCATTTCCTATATATACCTGAATACCATGGTCGTCCGCTTCTTTGTCTTTCCCCGACTGCTGGTCTGCAATCAATCCTGAAAGGCTCTGCTTTTCTTCCAAAGTATATATAAGCTCACTCGCTTTGACAGAATCACTTAATTCCGGATACTTAAAAATATTCGTTGCACCGCTTGTATAAATCTCTAACTGGTCTTCATTGCTGATTGCTTCAACAATGGCATCCAGCACTTCTTTAACAAGCTGCATATGCTCTCCTGCCTGATTCTCCATCTTGGATACGATGCTTAAATTCATCTGTTCCAATGTCAGCCCCGTCAGTGTAGTATTTAACAGAATGTTCAGCTTTAAAATATTTTCCTGTGAAAGTGCCTCACTGACATCAATCACTTTATTACGGATAATATTGCCTTCCATTACAATAACTGCTAAAATCTTATCACTCTCCAATTGAGAAAGCTGTACAAATTTCAGTTTATTGCCTTTTACCTGCGGTGCTGTAATCATTGTTGCATAGTTCGTATCCTTTGCCAGAACTTTCGCTACATTCTGAAGCAGTTCCTCTACACGGTCTACCTTTTCATTTAAAATATCCCGCATGGAATCAACCTCTTTTTCTCTGTCGGACACTTTGCTTTCCCGGTCTTCTAACTCCTGCTTTTTCTGTGCCATTAAATCGTCCACATATAAGCGGTAGCCTTTATCGGTAGGAATCCGCCCTGCCGAGGTATGCGGCTGTACAATGTATCCTAATTCTTCGAGGTCTGCCATCTCATTTCGTATTGTTGCCGAACTTAATTTTAAATCGGTATATTTTGAAATGGTTCTTGAGCCAACCGGTTCACCCGTTTCAAGATAGTTCTGTATGACAGCTTTTAAAATCTTTAATTTTCTATCATCCAGCTCCATGGCATCTGCTCCCTTCTTATCTTGTTAGCACTCATTTAGGTGGAGTGCTAACATCGATATACTTAAAATATCACTACACCCCCGTATTGTCAACAACAATCTCAAATTTTTTCTATAAATTATTTATAAAATACATAAATTGCAGATGAACAGCAGAAATCCCCGGAAAAGCAGCATGCTCTCCGGGGATTATCTGATTTTTTTCTTATTTAACGTTCAGTGTAAATGCCACGTGGTTTGATTCATTCAGATCTGAATCCGTACAATATACATCCAATGTATATGTACCTGATTTTGAAGTACTGTATGTACCGTTAACTATAATTCTTCTGGATAATGTATCCTCTGTATCTTTATCATCCGTAATAGATGAAATATACTTCATCACATTAAAGCTGTTTCCCGCTTCAACCGTCGCTTCTGTTGCCGATAAAACAATCTTTGGTCCGCCTGCAGTTGTTTCTGCTTCGCTCTCTGCAGTTGTCTTTTCCGCTTCTGTCGTCTTTGAAGCATTCTTTGTACTGTCTGTCTCTGTCTTTTCCGTCTCGGCTGCCGTGGTTGTTTCTGCCTGGGTCAGCTGTTCTTTTGCTTCAATTTCTTCTTGGCTCGCTTCATATGCAATCATATAACTGTATTTTGATACATTATTATTATGGTCTCTTGCCGCAAAAATCACTTTTGCCCTTGTCATATCCGGCATAATATAGATATTTTCAATGACAATGCTGCTGCTTACATCACCGTCTTTTGCATCGACTGCCTTTGCATAACTTTTAAGCACTTCTTCGCCCTGCTCTGCCGAATACGGTCTGACCTTGGATTCATCTACAGTAATTACCGGAGCAGTTCTGTCTGAGGTCAGATACATCGCCGCGATGATAACCGAAAAGAACACGCACACAGCCAGTAATGCTATAATAACGCCCTGCTTTTTTTCCATTTGTTTCCTCCTCCGTGAAATGGTTAAACTTCCATGTTATATCAGCTATGCATTATTCCTTATCACCATGACTGTAATTGCCGTAATACTTGCCATAATAATTGCCATAGTATTTGCCATAGTAACTATCTCCGGCAAGGTCTACTTTATTCAGAACGCTTCCGAGAATCTTGCACTTTGTCATTTTAAGCTGTTCTAACTGTTTCTGGACGAACTTATAATTAACCATATGCGCTGCAACAACCAGCACTGCACCGTCACATTTCTGTGCGACAATCGCTGCATCTGTAACACTGCCAAGCGGCGGTGTATCAATAATCACATAATCATAAGTATCCCTGAGCGCCTTTACAAGTGCATCAAATGAATTGTTCGCCAAAAGTTCCGAAGGGTTTGGCGGAACGATTCCGGAGAATACTACATACAGATTATCTACATTCGTTGTACAGATTACTTCTTCAAATTTATTCATGCCGGACAGGAAATGAGTGAGTCCTTTAATAGCCTTATTAATCTTATATCTGCCGACAAGAACGGATTTTCTTAAATCAGCATCAATGAAAATTACCTTTTTGCCGGATTCTGCAAGTGATACCGCCAGATTAAAAGAAACACTGGATTTTCCTTCATTCGGTGTAGAACTTGTAAACATAATTACTTTCATATCAGAACCACACAGCTGGATATTGGTTCTCAATGTCTTATAAGCTTCGTTACAGCGGTAATCTAACTTTCTGAGTCTTTCAATGTTAACTGTAGGCATTACTTATCTCCCTTCTTTGAAGAACTGTGCTTATGCTTCTTTCTCTTTGCCGCAGCTTCCGCACTGTCATCTAAATCTTCTGATAAAGGAATCAATGCAAGGGTACTGATTCCAAGATATTTCTCAATATCTTCAGATGTATTAATGGTATCATTCATTACAAATCGTATAACAACAATGGCAATTGCAAGCACCATGCCTAATACAAATGCGATGATTGCATTTTTTAAGCAGTTCGGGCTTGACGGCTTTTCAGAAATATTTGCTTCCTCAAATACATTGACCTTTTCAATCTGCATAATATCACAAATAGAATCTGCTGAAATTTCCGCTACTTTATCTGCGATTCTTTTTGCTTCATACTGGTCGTTGTTAGAAACCGTAATCTCAAGCACACGGCTGTCAGATGGTGTGGATACGCTGATTTGCTTTGCAAGCTTTTCATTTGTCGTATTTAACCCAAGGTCACTGATAACCTTTTCTGTTACGGTACGGCTTTTTACAAGAATCATATAATCCTGTGTCAGCTGTGTTGATGACTGCAAATCACTTAATGTTGTTGTTCCCTGGCTCTGCTTATTTAACACATACAGGCTCGTCTGTGACTGATACACCGGCTTTAAAAGCAGTTTACTTCCAATAAATGCCGC
This sequence comes from Lachnospira intestinalis, assembly GCF_040095895.1. NCBI lineage: Bacteria > Bacillati > Bacillota > Clostridia > Lachnospirales > Lachnospiraceae > Lachnospira > Lachnospira intestinalis. The sequence goes on along the minus strand of NZ_JBBMFS010000001.1, from coordinate 206,914 downwards.
CAGACCGAAAATCACTCCCACTAAGAGAATAATTGCAATCTTACTCATAATAACGATAAAAATCTGTCGTAAATCGATTTCAATTTCGTCATTATTCTTCATCGAATTTTCCATATTCTTCTAGTCCTCCAAATATTCACCTTTAAGAATCCGTTCTGCATTATCACGCAGCAGTGCCTTCGCATAATCCTCATCAAATTTGCGGCAGATATACTTTGCGCATTCCTGAATTCTAGGCGATCTTCTTCCATTACTGTGTGCATCTGTTCCGATAACATCCACGATTTCTTCTTTTAACAGTCTTTTGATAAACTTTTTCACCTTACTTCCGGAATCCCCGATAACAGAACCCGCATTCACCTGAATGACAGCCCCCATGTTCTTTAATTCCAAAGCCAGCTTCCAGTCTTCCAATACGCACATATAGCGTTCAATATGCGCAATAACAGGCGTATAGCCCATCTGCATCACATTGCTGATACTGGTACGCAGATAAGAATATTCCACAGTCGGATGATATTCTATTAAAATATACTTGGAATCTTCCATTGTCAGATGCGCCTGTGCTTCGAGATCATCTAAAATATCCGAAGTATAATAAATTTCCCTGCCAAGTGCCAGTTCAATCTCAGGGCATACATCTTTCATCTGTTCTTTAAACAGTTCAAAATTTCTGCGCAGCTGTTCGTATCCCATTGTACATTTACCAGGATGATAATGTGGTGTTGCCACAATCTTGCGAATACCCTCATCATATGCAATTTTCATCATCTCAATACTGGTTTCAATATTATCCGGACCGTCATCGACACCATATAAAATATGGCTGTGAATGTCAACATAATGAAACGTCGTTAATTTTCTCATAATTCTGTTTCCTTTTATAAAATCTGCAACTTTGACATTATATATCATAAATCACTTTTTTGCAACAAAAGATTGGGGTCATCTGACATTTTTTCCTGTCAGATGACTCCAATTCAAATGAATGTATCTAATTAAATATGTAAAATTCTTTTTACATTATCGCACATCTTATCAACATCACATATAGTATCGTGCAGTACCGGCGCTGTTCTGATGTCTTCAATCGCCTGCGGAACTTTTACCTTAGAAAGCTTAGAAAGCTCATCTACCAGCTCAAAATCAGACATTACATCATACTTATTGTCAATCGCATCCATCACGCTTCTTGTAAACTTATATGGGCTGGCTGTTGATGCAATCACTGTCTTTGTGGTATCACCGGTTTCCTTCTGATACTTTTCATAGACAGATGCTGCAACTGCTGTATGGGTATCAATTACATATCCTGTATCTTCATACAGCTTCTTAATCATTGCCGCATCTTCTGCTTCTGTTGCGTAATTACCGTAGAAGTCCGAAAGCTGTGCTTTCATATCATCTGTAATTTCATACTTTCCTGATTCCTTTAAGGACTGCATAAGTGACGCATTCTTTTCAGCACTGTTACCTGCAATACGGTAAATCAGACGCTCTAAGTTGCTTGAAATCAAAATATCCATTGACGGAGAAGTTGTCAGGACAAATTCTCTGTTTCTGTCATATATACCGGTTGTAAAGAAATCATACAGTACTTTATTTTCATTGGAAGCACAAATCAGTTTGTGAATTGGAAGTCCCATATTCTTTGCATAAAATGCTGCTAAAATATTACCGAAGTTACCGGTCGGCACAACCACATTGATTGCTTCCCCTGCCTTTACTTCACCGTCTGCGAGCAGGCGTGCATAAGCATATACATAGTAAACAATCTGCGGAACCAGACGTCCGATATTGATAGAATTGGCAGAGGAGAACTGGTATCCGGCTTCATTCATGACCTTTTCAAGTTCTTTATCACCGAAAATCTTCTTAACACCGGTCTGTGCATCATCAAAATTGCCATTGATACCGATTACATAGGTATTGTCACCCTTCTGGGTTACCATCTGCTTTTCCTGAATCGGACTGACACCATGCTTTGGATAGAACACGATGATCTTAGTTCCTTTAACGTCAGCAAATCCTGCAAGAGCAGCCTTTCCTGTATCTCCTGAAGTTGCAGTCAGAATTACAATTTCATTCTTTACGTTGTTTTTCTTTGCAGAAGTAATCAGTAAATGTGGCAGAATGGATAATGCCATATCTTTAAACGCAATTGTTGAACCGTGGAACAATTCTAAATAGTATGCGCCATCAGCCTTTACAAGCGGTGCAATGACCTTTGTGTCAAACTTTGAATCATATGCTTTGTTAATGCAGTTCTTTAATTCTTCCTCTGTAAAGTCATCAAGCATCAGCTTCATCACTTCATATGCCACTTCCTGATAAGACATCTTTGATAATTCTTCAAAGCTCTTATCCAATGCCGGAATCTGCTCCGGTACGTATAAACCACCGTCTGCCGCAAGACCCTTTAAAATTGCCTGTGATGCAGTAACCTTTACGCTGTCGTCTCTGGTACTTCTGTAAAACAAACTCATTCTTTTCTTCCACCTTTATATTTTCATTCAAATTCTGCTTAAAACAGTATTCAGTTGACATTATACAACAGGATTTTTGGAAACACAATAGCTTTTAAGGTATTTTGTATTTATGTATTTTATGTTACAATCTTTTACAGATACGTGAGGGGGAGCTTTTACGCAGGCAGCGCGAATCCACTCTTATCGCAGAACCGGATACATTAAAATATCTACAAAAGGAGAGGACGTTATGGCAACAGGGGTTTATACAGCATATAAAAAAGACGGCACCGAATACTACCGGGTATCGCTGACCTGTCAGAATAAACATATCAGTCTTGGAAGCTTTGACGATTACAAGACTGCTGCCGCCGTCTATTCCGAAGCCAATGCCATTGTGCGGGATGAAAAAAGTTCCCATTTTGTCAATGCTGCAGAAAAAATAACAAGCTACTCCTCCTGCACTTCTGCACTGGCTTTTGAAAAATTTATGATTCTTTTGAATCTCCGGGATAATAACATTTATATTAAAACACCGGTTTATCTGTGTGATAAATATTTTTTATACTTTTTTTCACCGGAAATTGTGCTAACTTTTGATATTGAAGATTTATTTTACTATTCAGGACACAAAATCATGAGCCGCGGCGGTTATTTTTTTGTCAATGACTTCGGTATGCAGACCAGTATTTTAGCACGCTTCGGTATCCGCAGCCACTCCGTAAAAGGAAAGGATTATTTATTCCGCAACGGTGACGAACACGATTTCCGCTATTCCAATGTTGCCATTGTCAACCGGTACAACGGCGTAGAACAGATTGAAAAAAACGGACGGATTTTATACAAAACCCGTATCCACATTAACGGCAACTATACCATCGGCACTTATACGTCGGAAAATGAAGCCGCGATTGCCTATAACCGCGCCATTGATTTACTTGCAGAACAGCTGCCGGATTTTAAGAACTACACCCGGAATTATATTGAAGGACTGTCCCACATCGAATACGCTTCTATTTATAATACGGTAAAAATTTCACGCAGATTCCGCCGCTATATCGAACAGTTAGGACTCACTTACTAAAAAGCGGCAGAAATTCAAATCATAGATTCAAGAATTTCTGCCGCTTTTACTATTTTGTGCAGACACAGATTATACTGCGATACCTGCCTGCACAGACACTTTTATCATTTTACTTCTGGTTAATGTAATTAATCAGACCTTCTGCTTTGATAATCTTCTGCATAAATTCAGGAAATGCCTGACCGGTGTAAGACTTTCCTGTTGTTTTATCGGTAATCACGCCGCTGTCAAAATCCACTTCCACCTCATCACCGGCTTCAATTGCCTTTGCAGCTTCCGGACATTCGATAATCGGAAGACCGATATTGATGGAATTGCGGTAGAAAATTCTTGCAAAGGTTTCTGCAATAACACAGCTTACACCTGCTGCCTTAATTGCAATTGGCGCATGTTCTCTGGATGAACCACAGCCAAAGTTCTTATTGGCAACGATAATGTCACCTTTCTGAACCTTTTTTACAAAATCCTTATCAATATCTTCCATACAATGCGTTGCGAGTTCTGCCGGGTCTGATGAATTCAGATATCTTGCCGGAATGATAACATCTGTATCTACATTATCGCCATACTTAAATACTCTGCCTTCTGCTTTCATGTTGTTCCTCCATTCTGATACGATTCTTATAATCCAAGGTCTGACGGCTGGCTGATTTTACCTGTAACCGCACTTGCTGCTGCAACTGCCGGGCTCGCAAGATAAATTTCAGAGTCTACATGTCCCATACGTCCTACAAAGTTACGGTTAGTTGTAGATACACAGCGTTCTCCTTCTGCAAGGATACCCATATAACCGCCAAGACATGGTCCACAGGTCGGTGTGCTGACTACTGCGCCCGCACGGATAAATGTCTGAACCAGTCCTTCTTCGATTGCCTGCATATAAATCTTCTGTGTTGCCGGAATAACAATAACACGCAGTCCCTTTGCCACTTTTCTGCCTTCTAAAATCTTTGCCGCACAGCGTAAATCGTCAATACGTCCGTTTGTGCAGGAACCGATAACGACCTGGTCAATCTTAATGTCGTCAAAGCTTCCTACTACATGTGTATTTTCAGGAAGATGCGGAAAAGAAACTGTCGGTTCAATTTCTGATAAATCAATATTGATAACCTGTTCGTACTCTGCATCGTCATCTGCTGTATATTCTACAAACGGTCTCTTTGAATGTTCCTTCATATATGCTCTTGTCAAATCGTCAACCGGGAAGATACCGTTCTTTCCGCCGGCTTCGATTGCCATGTTTGCAATCGTAAAACGGTCGTCCATTGTCAGATTGGCAATGCCGTCTCCTGTAAATTCCATAGACTTATACAGCGCGCCGTCTACGCCAATCATGCCGATAATATGTAAAATAACATCTTTTCCGCTAACCCACTTCTTTGGCTTGCCTGTCAGTACAAATTTAATTGCAGACGGTACTTTAAACCATGCCTTGCCTGTTGCCATGCCGGCAGCCATATCCGTTGAACCTACACCTGTAGAAAATGCGCCGAGCGCACCGTATGTACAGGTATGTGAATCTGCACCGATAATAACGTCGCCTGCAACCGTAAGTCCCTGTTCCGGAAGCAGTGCATGTTCAATACCCATCTGTCCCACTTCAAAGTAATTTGTAATATCATGCTTCATCGCAAATTGTCTGACACATTTGCAATGCTCGGCAGACTTAATATCCTTATTCGGTACAAAATGGTCCGGTACAAGTGCAATCTTATCCTTATCAAATACAGTTTTTACTGTCATCTTATCCATCTCATGAATTGCAACCGGAGATGTAATATCATTTCCAAGTACAAGGTCTAAATCCGCTTCAATCAGCTGTCCTGCCTTTACTTCTGAAAGACCTGCGTGTGCCGCAAGAATCTTTTGTGTCATAGTCATTCCCATGAACCTGTTCCTCCATTTCTTTTTCTATTGACTTCTATTGACTAATTATAGCCGTATCCTGTAAAATTTGTAAAGAGAATTATTTAAATAACTATAATTCCTTTTTAGAATATGTTTCTGTTCAGAGCCAGGCAGATTTTTAAGCATATTTGTGAACCATGCTCGCATGAGTGAACAAATATGGCTGAAAATCTATTTGGCGGATACGCCACACCGACAAAATGTGCAACATTTTGGAGGCTGGCTCTGAACAGTTATTACTAAATCCTGAGCCAGGCAGTTTTTTAAGCATATTTGCGAACCATGCTCGCATGAGTGAACAAATATGGTTGAAAATCTATTTGGCGGATACGCCACACCGACAAAATGTGCAACATTTTGGAGGCTGGCTCTGAACAATAACTGGAATATTGATACATTCCCTAATGCCTGTTCAAAATATAAGGAGAGCGCCATGAATTCACAATCCATAAAAACCTTTATTACCCTTGCCAAATTAAACAGTTTTTCGCAGACCGCCACTTCCCTCTACATTTCCCAATCCACCGTAACAAAGCGCATCTGCGAGCTGGAAAAGGAAGTCGGAAAGCTGCTGTTTTACCGCGATAAAAAACATGTTTCACTTACGGAAGACGGTCGTATTTTCTTAAAATATGCCACACGTATTGTTGAATTGGAGGAAGCCTCTTTAAAGGAAATGCACTCCTCCGTCACTTACGAAAACAGTCTGCGCATCGGCTCGACCAATTCCATTTATGAATGTCACCTGTTTCCGCTGATTTCCGGCTTTGAAAGCGCTTCTAAAAAGCACTCTGTCAAAGTCACGATTGGTCATTCTTCCGATATGATCCAGCTGTTAATGGACGGCATTTTAGACTGTGTCTTTACATCCGTCCCGCTGGTACGCGCAGGCTTTGAATGTCACCATTTTCACACGGACAATCTTGTGCTTGCGACCGGTTATGATAATATGCTGCATGCGGACGGTATCCGAAAAGAAGAACTGACTTCTATTAAATATATGATGTGTAACTTTGCACTCAATGACGTTGGGGAATTTATCCGGAATCTCTTTCCGACACACTATCAGTTTAAGTTTGAAATTGACAACAGCACCAAACTGATTCCCTATCTGATTAACACAACCGGTTACAGCTTTCTGCCCGACAAAATGATCGAACAGGAGCTTGCAGATAAAAAACTGCGTACGATTCCTCTTCTGGATTTTGAAACACCGAAAATTAACAGCTATTATATAGGAAGTTTAAGAAGTAAAGAACTGTGGACAAAACTGCTGCACAAGTAAAGTTTAGAACCACAGCCGCTCTTTACACAGCAGTTTCCCGTATCGCATATCGCGCTCCCGGGTGCAAAAAGAGAGCCGGTTTAGATGAACTCTAAACCGGCTCTCCCGCCCCTGCCAAGGATTTGCTCACATATCCGTACTGAAATCCTTGAAGAATCGGAATGACGTGATTCGAACACGCGACCTCTTCGTCCCGAACGAAGCGCTCTACCAAGCTGAGCCACATTCCGATATGCTGCTAATTGATGAATCAATTGATTATGTATCGCTGCAACGATATTTAGTTTAATACATGTTGTTATAAATGTCAAGCATTTTTTATTTTGTTTTTTATTTTTGTTTTACATTTTTTTGATAATAAACAGATAACACAGAATACATAGAAGACATATTTATTTCATAATATGGACTTCTTTTGGTCACATTTATGCCGTATTATAAATATCGTTGAAAGGCTATAAGCTTTTTTCATACACTTTTTCATATTTTTATACAAGCGGAGGGAAGGTCCTTTATATAGCTTCCCACTATGACCGCCCCTTTGCTTGTAAACACTTTCCCCTATTAATAGCGGCGGGTCTGCATTATGCAGCCCGCCGCACCTATTTACACATTATTCATCCGTAATTCACTTTAATACTTACCAAAATCCCCATCTAAAGAAATAATCTGCTCATTAATTCCGAGGTGAACTTTGTCAGCTGTGCCGCTGCCTTGTTAAAGTTATTCAGGCTTAATCCCGGCACTTTTAAATCAGGATTTTGTAAAACAACCGACTCTGCAATGACAATCTCACCGATTAAATCCATGAGCATATCCATTTTTGCCACATTTACACTGATAAATGTCTGCGCCGCCGGTTTTTCCTTCCGGGTTTTTGCCAGCTGTTTTGGCTTTCCCGGTTCTTTGGTCTTAATAACATAATCGCCGGGCTTTGGTTCTTCGCTTTTTTTTGCTTCCTGTTCCTTCTGCACCCGTGCTTCAATGGTTTCCACATCGGAATCCAGGTCGATAACCTTTCCGTTATTGACAATCACCGGCGCTTCAAAGCCTTTAATGTATTCATCCGGCGTACACTCTGTAATGTCAATTTTTTCAACACCCGACCCGTCAATCAGCTTTTCAATTTTCTCCTTACTGCTCTGGGTCTGCAGCATCATCTGGAAACCGTCTGCTAAAATCACATCTGCCGAAGCTTCATTCGTAACAATGTCCTCCGGCTTATATAAAATATCCTCCGCAATTTCTTTTAACGAATACACTGCCGTGTACGCCCTCAGATTGCTCATCTGCGTATCCGCACGGTAGAAAATGTGAATTCTGTAAAACTTACTGTTTTCTGTTGCTACCGGTGCAATATAAAACTGCTTTGGCGGCTCCTGCACATTTGCCGGCGGCAGTTCTTTACCATCCTCCGTTGCTTCATTTTTAATTTTTTTCAAAAACACATCCAGTTCATCAATCAGTTCTTTGGCATCACCGTCCGGGTCACCCCCGTCCCTGATTTTATCAAATTCTGCCGATATAAAATCCGACACCTGAAAAATGTGTTCTACCAGTTCCATGTGCGGAACGTTGTCCGGCTTGGATTCCCTGATAAAATAAAACACATCTTCCAGCTTATGCGCAAGCTTCATAATGTCATCAAACATCATAATCCCTGACGAACCTTTAATGGTGTGCATGACTCTGAAAAACTCATTGATATCTGCTTCGTCAAAGCTGTCCGCGTCCTTTTTTTCAAGGGTTGTCGCTTCCAGCTGTTCAATCAGCTGTCCGTTTTCATACAGATACATATCCAGCATGCCGTCTGCACTAAAATCTTCTGCCATTTCTTCTCCTCCTGTGATATTATATCAGTTTCAATTTCTTTAACACATTTTTTAATTTATCCAGATCAACCGGCTTCGCACAATAAACCGTGCAGCCCATTTCAAAGGCTTTTCTTACATTTTTTTGTTCATTTAATGCCGTCATCATAATAATCTTTACGCGGTCATCGCCTTCGATACCACGCTGTTTTTCCATATTCCGGATAGTATTTAAGACCTGATATCCATCCATGACCGGCATCATGACATCTAAGCAGATTAAGTCATACGGCTGTTCATCTTCCAGCGCCATCATATACGCTTCAACCGCTTCCATGCCATCTACCGTGCCGTCACAGTCCCCATATGCCGACATAAAATTCATCATAAACTTTCTGCTTGCAAAATCATCCTCAACAATTAAAATTCTCATTTTTGCACCCTCTTTTCCATCTATATTTTATCTGACTGTTTCCAGACAATCATACGTTTTTTGTGCAATCTGCGTTAATTCTGCCTGCTGCTGTACTGCTCCAATATCATATGCCGCTTTTGGCATACCATATACAATACAGCTGGCTTCGTTCTGCCCGATTGTTTTTGCTCCTGCCCTTCTCATCTCAAGCAATCCCTTTGCGCCGTCATTTCCCATTCCTGTAAGGATAATGCCAACCGCCCCCGCTCCTGCTGCTTTTGCTACCGACTCAAAGAGGACATCTACTGACGGACAGTGTCCGTTGACTTTCGGTCCGCTTCTGCATTCCACCTGATATTCACCGTTGACTTTTAACAGCCGCATATGGGCATCTCCGGGGGCAATTAACACCTGTCCCGGCACAACCCTGTCCCCGGTTTTTGCTTCCCGTACCACCACGCGGCACTGGTTATTTAACCGCTCCGCATACATTTTGGTAAATCCCGGCGGCATATGCTGCACAATAACCGTTCCCGGTATATCCTGATGAAAACGCCTGACCACCTCATAAATGGCTTCCGTCCCGCCCGTTGATGCACCGATTGCAACAACCGTTCCGGCTCCTGTGCCATACCCATTCTGCCTGAAACTGTAGCTTCCTACCCGTTTTAGTTTTCCAACCTGTACCGTAGATGCAATTTTTATCTTTGTAATCAGTTCTCCCCTGATAAATTCTGCAATCTGCTCCGCTGTCATTCCTGACGGCTTATTGACAAATTCCACAGCACCTGCCGACATCGCATCAAATACCCTGTCGCTTAATGCGCTGATTACCACGGTCGGCAGCGGATACTGCGGCATCAGTTTCCTTAAAAATTCAATGCCGTCCATTCGCGGCAGTTCAATGTCCAGCGTCATCACATCCGGTTCGTATTTTAAAATGGCATCTCTTGCTTCATAAGGGTCTGAGGCCTGTGCCACAACCTCTAACATTGGGTCTGTTATAAGATTCCGGACTAAAATCTGCCGGAACATCAGGGAGTCCTCTACAATCAGAACTTTTATTTTTTTCATCGTTTTGTATTTCCTCCCTATATTTATTCTTTCCTGAATATTGACGGTCGGACATAAACAAGCGGCACTGCGCTTCTGTCGATATTCTCTGTACTGCCAATAATCAGATAACCGCCCGGCTCTAAAAATTCATAAAGTCGCTGAACCAGTTTTCTCTTGGTCGTTTCGTCAAAATAAATCATGACATTTCTCAAAAAAATCACATGCATTTTTTTCTTAAACGGCAGTGGATTCATCAGATTAAACTGTCTGAAAACCACCTGCTGGCGCAGTTCTTTTTTCACCTGATACATTCCATCGGGCAGCGGCACAAAATAACTGTTCCTCCACCAGACAGGCAGTGTATTAATCTGCTCTGCACTATAAATACCGTTCACCGCGCTGTCCAGTACTTTTCTTGAAATATCCGTTGCCAGCACGGAAGTTTCCCATGCATTATACTCCGGTCCCAAAAAATCTTTGAGTATCATGGCAATCGTATATGGTTCCTGTCCTGACGATGCCGCCGCAGACCATATCCGTAAATCTATTCCAGTCTTTTCCCGTTCTTTTAATTCCGGCAGAATCACATTTTTAAAAAACTCAAAATGTTCAGGCTCCCGCATAAAATATGTGTGATTTGTCGTAAGGATATTTATCAGATTCTGGGCTTCCTGCCCGGTGTAATCTGCTTCCACCCGATCCATATATTCCGTATAACTTTTAAATCCGTTTGCCGCCAGATAATTGGAAAGCCGTCCCTCTACCATGACTTTTTTGTGGTATAAATTAATCCCGTAACGCACCGCCGTATATTTTACAATGCGTGAAAATTCTTCATCTGTCATCGCTTTTCCCCGCTACTTTCTCAGCTGCTTCTCAATCTTTAAAAATACCTCCAGAATATATGGGTCGAACCGGCTTTTACTTCCCTGTTTCATATAAGCTAACGACTCCTCTTTGGTGTACGCACTCCTGTAACACCGGTCTGACAAAATACTGTCATAAACATCCACGATTTTTACAATCCGCGCACTCAGCGGAATATCACTGCCCTTTAAACCGTCAGGATATCCGCTTCCGTCCCAGTCCTCATGATGGGACCGCACCACATCACATGCCACCTTGACAAATGTATTATCCTCTACATCCGGATATGCCGCCCGTATTAATTCATCCCCGTTATCCGTATGGTGCTTCATAATCTCCCACTCTGTTTCCGTAAGCTTTGTGGGCTTATCAAGAATTTCTTTCGGAACGGTCAATTTTCCGATATCATGTACCGCACCGGCAAGCTCCACTGCTTCAATATAAGTTTTAGAAATCTGGTTTTCATACTTTTCCGTAAAATTTAATGCCTGTGCCAGCAGTCTTGCATTATATGCCACATTTTCCAGATGTTTTGTCATACCGGTTGCATTACTGCCTTCCGTAATCTTTGCCAGTGCCTTTAACAGTCTTTTTTGTTCTTCATCATATTTTTTTGCCTGTTCACTAACAATAATGCTCAGTCTGCGGTTACTGTCTTCAAGTTCCTGCTTCATCTGATACATTTTTAAATGTGTATTAACCCGCATTGCCACTTCGCCATAGTCAAACGGTTTACTGATAAAATCAACCGCCCCCACCTGAAAGCCCTTCATTTTATCATCAAGCTCGCTGGCTGCCGATACAAAGATGACAGGAATATCCTTTGTATCCGGATTTTCTTTTAATAATTCGCAAAACTGGTAACCGCTCATATCCGGCATCATAATATCCAGCAAGATCAGCTGCGGAAGTTCTTTCTGCATCTGACTGACCGCCTCTTTTACGCCTGTTGCAGTCAGCCCCTGATATCCCATTTTTTCAACCATCTTTTTTAATAATCTTGCATTGACTTCCACATCATCAACAATCAAAATTACCGGTATTTGTTTATCATTCTGCTTCATACACCTTCTGCCCCCGGTTCTTTTAGTTTTAAAATTGTACGGATTTCTTCCGAATATCCGATTGCCTGCTTATAATCTTCTTTCCGGACTGCCATCAGCAGACGAAATGTCCTGCTCTTTAATGTCTGCTCCCCGGATTCTGCACAAAGCGTTTTAATATTTTCCGCAAACCCTTCTGCCTTTTCCCAGTTTTCCATCTCGATGCACAAAACCAGTTTTTCCATATTGATGGCAAGTTCCCGCCTGTTAGCTGCGCTTCCATACATATAAACCTGTTCCATCCGGCTCTTTGCCTGCGTTCCCAGCAGATGATTCTTCAAGTTAGAAATATCAAACTCAATATTCTGTTCCTTTTCCTGCTCCACCGCCTGTACAGGTACTTTGACCTTAATTGCACAGCTGAATGTACTGCCCCTGCCCGGTTCACTTTCTACTTCAATATGTCCGTGCATCTGCTCTGCCAGCTGTTTAGTGACATACAGTCCCAGACCCGTTCCGCCGTATCTTCTCGTAATCGAATCATCCGCCTGCGAAAAACTCTGAAACAGCTTCTGTCTGCCCTGCGCATCAATACCGATTCCGGTATCGGTTACAAAAAATGTCAGTTCAACAACATCTTCACGCTGATGTGTTTTATAAACCTCCAGTGTCACCGCCCCCATTGAAGTAAACTTCAATGCGTTGGACAGCAGATTGTTCATAATCTGTGTAATTCTTAATTCGTCCCCGATAACCGTCTGCGGCACGTCTTCTGCTACAAACGCATGAAAATGCAGCCCTTTCTGATTTGCCACTGGCCGGTTGGTATCCATCGCCTGATTGACACAGCTTTTGAATTCAAATGGTTTTTCACAGATTTCAAATTTGCCTGCCTCCATTTTTGAAAAATCCAGCAGATTATTAATAATTTTCTCCATATTGTTACAGCATTGGATAATGATACCCAGTGTGGATTTCTTAGATGGCTCTGTTTCCAGATCCAGCAGATTTTTTACATGACCTTTAATTCCATTGACCGGCGTACGCAGTTCATGGGTAATATTTGCCACAAAACTGTCACGTGCCTTTAAATTCTGCTCCATCTCCTGCTCAACTTTTTTTAATTCACGGATTGCATCTTCTTCATCCTGAATATTCAGCCCTGCTACGGCATTAATCTGTCCGACATCTTCAAAAAACAATTTTGAAAAACGTATCATCACCGGAAAACACGTATTATTCTTACGATATGCCACAGTCTTGATTAACTGTCCCTGTACTGAATTTACATATTCATCATAATTGCAGTTTTCCCTGATTAACGTTGGAAAAATATCTTCAACAGAAATCTTTTTCTTTCCCTGCCGGTAATCCAGTTCCTCTCTTGCAATACCATTCAAAAATGTCACGGTCCCCTGCCCGTCAAATGCAATAATCATCCCCAGATTGTTTTCAAGCAGGGAACGCATTGCCATTGCATCTCCCATAGCGCTGTCCTTCCCTAAAGCCTCATACTTTTCCCCAAAAGTAAAATAATTTTCTAAACACAAGCACAAAAAAACTAAATTTATTATACAATATTCATTTTTATTTATCAATATCTAATTACTTATGTTTTAATACTATTTTATTTATAAATTTGATTCTACGGTACTTTTGTGCTAAACTAATGCTATTATATTGAGGAGGTCATTTGAACAATTATGAAAATCGCAGTTGTCGGTGCCGGATATGTGGGGTTGTCAAACGCCATTTTACTTGCCCAGCACCATGAAGTCTATTTAATAGATATTATCCAGGATAAAATTGACAAAATTAATCAGCGGATTTCTCCTTTTGCAGATAAAGAAATCGAAGAATATCTTTCCGGTCACCCGTTGCAGTTGACTGCAATAACGGACGGATGTTCTGTCTATAAAGCTGTGGATTATGTCATTATCTCCACACCCACAGACTATGACTCAAAAAAAGATTATTTTGACACCAGTTCCGTAGAACGGGTTGTATCGGATGTGCTATCCTGCGGCTCTAACGCCGCAATTGTCATCAAATCAACGGTTCCTGTCGGATACACCCGTGAGTTAATTGCCAAAATCGGATATGAAAAAATCTTATTTTCACCGGAATTTTTACGGGAAGGCAGAGCATTATACGACAATCTCTATCCAAGCCGGATTATCGTAGGCTGCGACAGTGAACAGCCGGATTTATTAAACTGTGCCAAAAAATTTGCCGGACTGTTAAGCGAAGGTGCAATTAAAACCGACATTCCGGTGCTTTTTACAAAAACAACTGAGGCAGAATCAATTAAATTATTCGCCAATACCTATCTCGCACTCCGCATTTCTTTCTTTAACGAATTGGATACCTTTGCAGATGTGCGCGGATTAAATTCCAAACAGATTATTGAAGGTATCGGACTGGACCCGCGAATCGGCAGACATTACAACAATCCATCCTTTGGATACGGCGGCTACTGTCTGCCAAAGGACACCAAACAGCTGCTTGCCAACTACAAAAACGTGCCAAACAACATTATGTCGGCGATAGTTGCCGCCAACAGTACGCGGAAGGATTTTATTGCAGAGCGCATTTTAGATATGAATCCAAATGTTGTCGGACTGTTCCGCCTTGCAATGAAAACCCATTCAGACAACTACCGTCAAAGCTCCATCCTCGGTATTATGGAACGTATCAAGGCGCAGGGAGTGGAAGTTATTATCTACGAACCATCCATTGATACAGATAAGTTCTGTAATTCTAAAGTGATAAAAAATCTGGATGAATTTAAGAAAGCTTCTGACGTCATCGTCACGAACCGCTACGATTCTGTTTTAGACGATGTAAAAGATAAAGTCTATACAAGAGATATTTATCTGCGCGATTAAGAGCGAAAAAAATGAAGTATTTTTTGTCCCGTGTTACTTGACGACAAAAAATACTTCATTTTTTCATTACCGCAGTCGCATCTCCAGTGTCAGCTTATTTTCATGCACTACTGCCTCTGCCAGACTGCCACAGATAACCGGCATGGAAGGCGGGAGGTGTCCGATACTTACGTCCATAATGACCGGCACGTGATATTCCCTTACAATGCCCATCACCGCTTCGTACTGGTCTAAGCCCATCATTTCCTGTCCAAACTGCAACGGACGTCCTATCAGAAATCCCTTGGTATTCTCAAACCAGCCTGCCTGCTTCATATGCCACATGGCACGGCGGATACTCATCACATTCAAATCACAGCTTTCCAGAAACCATAAAATGCCGTCATCACGGTATTTTTTCTGAAACTCTGCCACCTTATCAAACGATGTCCCTGTAAGATTTACAAGGCAGTCCATACAGCCGCCAAGCAGCCTGCCCGATACCCGTGTCTGTGTTGTTACCGTACCGTCCTCACTGTATACCCTCAGTACGGACTTTTCCGTGGCATGATACGGTGCTGTTGGATTTTCTTCGGATTTTAAAGATTCTTTTTCCCATAAATCATAATCCGTTATTGTAATCTTTCTTTCAGGCATTTTTTTCTGTCCATCAGCTGCACTTTCACGTTCTGTTCCGCTGTTACCTGCCGTTTCTTCCAATGTACCCGTCAGTACCCCGAAAGCATCCTGCACTGCCCTGTGCCACGGCTTCATGCCGAATGCACCCGCACATGGCGCATAAAGGGATGCTGTATCTGCCATTATCGTCTGCAAAAAAGTGAAATTCGTATTGTCCGAATAGCCCGCAAACCACTTCGGCGGTGCTTTTTTTATCGCTTCCCAGTCGATATACGGCAGGATCTCGCACATCAGTTCACCGCCGCCACAAGATAACAGAATATTATTTTCGGGGTTTTCATACATCTGCTGTAATTCTGCCGCACATTTTTGTGGTGTATTACTGATACCGATCCCCTCTGCCGCGTAGCAGTTGGGTCCAAGCATCGTCTGATAGCCCATTTCATGAAATGCAGCCAGTGCGCTTTCAAATGCACTTTTATACGGTTCAGTGGCACACCCGAAGGACGGCGCCACAAATCCGATTGTTCCGTTTTTCTTTAAATATGCTGGATATCTCATTCTATCTGATCCACTCTTTCTCAATCCGTCCACTCACCAATTTTCGCCGTGTATGTCCAGGAAAGCCTTGCTTTCCTGGACTGTCGGGCGTTCGCCCTATCAGCAGAAACCATCAAAAAGAGCTTTGTGCTAGCACAGCTCTTTTTTCTGCTTTCAGCTGGCACGGCTCATTGCTTGCGCACATTATTTCATAAACCCGTTAATAATCTGTTCCTCTGCCTGCGCTTCCGTTAATCCGAGTGTCATCAGCTTGATTAACTGATCACCGGCAATTTTTCCGATTGCTGCTTCGTGTACCAGACTTGCATCCAGATTGTTGGCTTCCAATGACGGAACTGCCTTGACATGACCATTATCCATCAGAATCGCATCACATTCTGTATGACCATAGCATTGATTATTTCCGCAGATATTTGAATTGAACACCTGCTTGGATTCACCCTTGGCAACAGAACGTGAAATCACATTGGCACTGGAGTCTACACCGTTTAACTCTACCGTAAAATTCGTTTCTGCCGTCTGGCGTCCGTGTGTCATAATCTTTTCCTTGATAACAAGCGTTGCACCGTCTGCCAGGTCTGCCTTTGTATCGCGCACCGTGGAATCCACACCCTTAATCTGGGTCGTTTCCATTTCCATATAGCCGCCGTCTTCAATATGCACAATCGTCGTCGGATTTAGAATACGCTCACCTGCACCATCCCCTTCGCCGTAGTGCTTTTCAATATATTTTACCTTTGCATTTTTACCGATATAAAATGTATGGATTCCGTCATGTTCCGATGTATCTACACCGCAGTTATGAATGCCACAGCCTGCAACAATGGTTACATCTGCACCCTCTCCAATATAAAAATCATTGTACACCATATCCTTTAAGCCGCTTTCACTTAAAATAACCGGAATATGCACACTTTCATTTTTTGTACCCGGTTTGATAATAATATCAATGCCCGGTTCGTCCTTTTTGGTTACAATATCAATATTGGCTGTTGTATTTCTGCCTTCTAACTGTCCGTTTGAGCGGATATTATATGCGCCTTCCGGCACTTCATGAATGTCCGCAATCTTTTCGAGCAGACTTTTTTGTATCTCGTCCATTCCTACCTCCTATACCAGCTTATTCATCAGTGTTTCACAGGCCTCGGATGAAGCTAAAAGCTTCGGCAGCACTTCCTGTTTCGTTCCCTGTGCCGCCACCTGTCCATCAGATATCACAATAATTTTATCTGCAATATTTAAAATGCGTTCCTGATGGGAAATAATCAGGATTGAACCGTTAATTTTCTCGTGCATACCTTCAAATACTTTAATCAGGTTGTTAAAACTCCAAAGGTCAATCCCCGCTTCCGGTTCATCAAATAATGACAGCTTCGTTCCCCGGGCAATAATCATCGCAATTTCAATTCTTTTTAATTCGCCTCCGGATAAAGATGCGTTCACTTCGCGGTTGATATAATCCTTC
The DNA here is from genome assembly GCF_040095895.1 of Lachnospira intestinalis. Taxonomy (NCBI): domain Bacteria; kingdom Bacillati; phylum Bacillota; class Clostridia; order Lachnospirales; family Lachnospiraceae; genus Lachnospira; species Lachnospira intestinalis. The sequence continues at coordinate 189,445 of NZ_JBBMFS010000001.1, read as the reverse complement.
GCACACAATCCGACTTCTGATAAATATGAACAGGCCTCTGCTACAGAAATCTTTTCACCTTTTGCAAGCGTAATTAAATCCCGTACGGTCAGTCCCTTAAAACGGACCGGCTGCTGAAATGCAAAACTAATCCCTTTATTAGCACGCTCCGTAACGGATAAATCTGTAATATCTTCACCATCCAGTAAAATCTTACCGCTTGTCGGCTTGTTAATGCCTGCAATAATTTTGGCAAGTGTAGACTTTCCTCCGCCGTTTGGACCTGTAATTGCTACAAAACGGTCATCTATCTTTAAGCTGATATTCTTTAAAATCTCTTTTCTTGTATTTCCTTCTTCAACAGCATATCCGATATTTTGTAATTCTAACATGTTTCTCCTCATTTCCTGCTTTACATACAATATTTTTTCATAATATTGACAGCATTATTTTCTATCAGTATTTCACAATGTTCCATGATATATGCCGCTGTTTCCTTTTTCGATGAAACATATCCGCCATATTCCGTTAATAAATCGCAGATATACTGATATTTTTCCTGTGCACATCTTGTACGTTCTACAATATAATAAAAACATGCCTGTTCTTTATGCTTATAAAGACTGTTCTTTAATCCCCATGTCTTTGGACAATTCTGTGCAAATTCCTCTACTGCCTGCATTGATGCAAAACGGTAAATGGCAATCATCTGGCCTTCCTGCTGTTTTGCTGTTTTTTTCAGCTTATTTTTAATCTGCTCCTCTAATTTTTCTACCGGAACAAACGGTGCTGACTTGATTGCATCACCGGCATCTTCTTTTTTAATAACATTGCTGCCCGCATCGTGGATATCCGATAAAATCCTGTCTGTCATCATCTTTCCTGCATTTCTGATCATATCGCTGAATTCATCGTGTCCGGACGAAATAGTGAGCAGGATGGTATGATTTGGCTGTGGTGCCAGCTGTAAAGACATCACACCGCCATCCATCATAATGCCAATTGATTTCTGTGCTTCTTCTAATATTACATCGAGCAGTCCGTGAATCTTTTTTGTATCATTTCTAAAAAAATCATCCAGTGAAATATTGTTATCTTCTAAATCATCTTCATCTAATAAACACTGGAATTTCGTATCATCTATTCTTTTAAATTCCATAAAAACTCCATTTCCGGGCAGCATTGCTTCCGCTGCCTGCTGTATACAAAATTATTTTAACACAGAATACAAAACAAAAAAATCCTAAAAATATAAAATTTTTATATTTTTCTGTCAAAACATGTCCCTCGCTCCGTTTTCCGGTTTTTAGAATATTGGCACCCTTGAAAATCTGCATAACTTAAAAAGACGGCTGTGCAAAACACAGCCGCCCTGACCTCGTTATGTATTACGATTAGTTATTGATTAACTTATCTGATTCATCATTCCAGCTATAAAGCTTTCTGATTTCTTCACCAACAGCTTCTGATGGATGTTCTGAAGCTAACTTTCTCATAGCCTTGAAGTGAACCTGTCCACCTGCTTCTGACATATCTAATAAGAAGTCCTTCGCAAATGTACCATCCTGGATATCAGAAAGAATTTTCTTCATAGCCTTCTTTGTATCCTCTGTGATAATCTTAGGACCTGTAATGTAATCACCATATTCTGCTGTGTTAGAGATAGAATATCTCATTCCTGCAAAACCTGACTGATAGATTAAGTCAACGATTAACTTCATTTCATGGATACATTCAAAGTATGCATTTCTTGGATCATATCCGGCTTCGCAGAGTGTTTCAAAACCAGCCTGCATTAATGCGCAAACACCACCGCAAAGAACTGCCTGCTCACCAAAAAGGTCTGTTTCTGTTTCTGTTCTGAATGTAGTTTCAAGAACACCGGCTCTTGCTCCTCCGATACCCTGTGCATAAGCCAGTGCCATATCAAGTGCCTTACCTGTTGCATCCTGTTCAACAGCTACAAGACAAGGTGTACCCTTACCTGCCTGATATTCAGAACGTACTGTATGTCCAGGAGCCTTTGGTGCAATCATTGTAACATCTACACCCTTAGGAGCCTTAATCAGACCAAAATGAACGTTGAAACCATGAGCGAACATTAACATATTGCCCGGTTCAAGATTTGGTTCGATTGATTCCTTATATAACTTAGCCTGTTTTTCATCATTAATCAGAATCATAATAATATCGGCTCTCTTAGCTGCATCTGCTGCTGTGAATACTTCAAAACCCTGCTCCTCAGCTCTCTTCCATGACTTAGACCCCTCGTAAAGACCGATAATGACCTTGCATCCTGAATCCTTTAAGTTTAAAGCATGTGCATGACCCTGGCTGCCATAACCGATAATGGCGATTGTCTTACCGTCAAGTAATGATAAATTACAATCCTGCTGATAAAAAATTCTTGCTTCTGCCATTTTACAATTACCTCCGTATGATAACTAAAATATTTATTTTAAATTTGCAGCGCCTCTTGCAAGTCCGGTAATACCTGTTCTTGCGAGTTCTGTAATTTTAAAACCATTAAGTAACTCAATAAACGCATTCAGCTTATTCTGTGCGCCAGTCAGTTCAATAATTACCGACTCCGGCGATACATCTACAATTTTTGCACGGAAGACATCACTGATTGCAATAATCTCCTGACGGTGCGCTGCATCACATTCTACTTTAACCAGAACAAGTTCCCTGCACACAGATGCATCCTGTGGAAGTTCCATAATTTCTTTTACATCCACCAGCTTTGTAAGCTGCTTCTGAATCTGCTCTAAAACATCGTCATCCCCGGTAACGGTAACCGTCATGCGGGAATACTTCGGATCCTGTGTTTCACCTACTGTAAGGCTGTCTATATTGTAACCTCTTCTGCTGAATAACCCTGCCACACGGCTTAATACGCCGGATGAATTTTCAACAAGAATAGAAAAAACTGCATGTCTCATCTTTTCCCTCCATTTTCAGAACCCTGTCAGAACTTTACTGGCAGTTTGATTTTCCAAATATTGTGGAATTTTGTCACTCATAATATTGTAGCAACTGCTTTGCCACTTGTCAATAAGCAAATGCCCGCCCCGAGCATTTTGCACATTTCCATATCATGTGTAACGGAAATAACCGTTCTGCCTCTCTGCTCCGACAGAATATATTCTGCGGCTTTTTTGCTGTTCCGGCTGTCAAGCCCTGTAAACGGTTCATCTAACAGTACAATCTCACTGTCTGCCGCCATCGCCCGCACCAGTGCCACACGCCGTTTCATGCCGCCGCTGTATTCTCTGACAGGCTTTAAAAGTGCTTCTTTGGGAAGAAGCTGCAAAAGCTGTTCATATGCACATTTTCCTGCATTCCTGTCTTTTATCACCAGCGCCGTATTTTCAACAGCATTTAAATGTTCTATCAGACGGTTCTCCTGAAAAACCGCCGATACTTTATCAAATCCGGTAATAATACCGGAATCTGCCTTTTCAAGCCCCATAAGCAGTCTTAAAAGCGTTGTTTTCCCTGCTCCGGATTCTCCCATAATACAGGTTATGCCACCTGGTGTAAAAGCATACGAAAAATCCTGCAGAACCACTGCCTGTCCATAACTTTTATATATATGTTCCATCCTCAGCTTCTGCATCTGTCCTGTTCCTTCCCGCTGCCATGTATATCACCTGATATTACCCTGCCGCACTGCCTGATCAGCGCAACAGCCAGCTTCTCAAACAGAAAACTGATGCACATAATCGTAATACTCCACGCAAATAATTCCGGCATCATCAGATACAGTTTTGCATAATACAGCTCTTCCCCGATGGAATTTTTCACCAGTCCGATTACCTCCGCAGACACTCCCGCTTTCCAGCACATGCCTGCTGCCGTTTTGACTGCCGCATTTAGAAACGGCATAATCTGCGGCACATAAATATAACGCACCTTTTTTACCGGTGAAAGTTCAAAAACCACCGCCATTTCAAGCAGTTTTGTATCCGCTGCACAAGCACCTTCAAGCACTGCCTGATAAACCATTGGAAATACAACCATAAATCCAATCGTAACCGCCGCATTCTGCGAACCGAACCAGATCAGCATCACAATAATAAATGCTGCCACCGGCAGAGCCTTCATCAATAACACCAACGGTTCCAAAAAGGACTGCACACCTTTTTTTACCGCTGCAATACTGCCCAGTACCAGTCCCGCCAGCAGCGCAGCCAAAAAACCGGCACTGATTTTAATAAAGCTGTGAAAAACGACCCGGTAAAATGCACGCGTACAAAGGGCTTTTCCAAGCGCCAAAAAAACAGTAACAGGACCCGGCAGAAGAAACGCCAGTCCTGTTACACTGCTTGCAATCTGCCAGATTACCAGCCAGATTCCAATAATTCCTGCTTTTTTTATAATAGAAAGCATTCTATTTCTGCTCATAGAATTTTTTATATACATCTGCAATCGCCTTTACTACACTGTAAATCGCCGAAATATCATCCTGACACCACTTTCTGCGGTTTGCGCCGAATATATCAAATTCAAAAACTGCCCACAGCTGTCCATTTAACATGCATGAAAACTGCAGCGCCGAACCAATATTATTCTGCTTAAAATGTTCGTAAACCTGTGGATACTCAACTGCTATGGATGCGGTATTATTAATCACGTGAATATGATGCTCATCAAAACGTGCAAGATACTTCTCTTCCGACAGACAAAGCTGTGTTCCCGGCTCTTTTTCATAATGCCCCAGCGTTTTCCGGCATTCCATGGACGGTGCCTTATAAATCGTCATGCCATGAATATTCATCTTATCCATAAGCTCCATCAGCACTTCCTCTGCCACATCCATACCGCCGTTGAAAACTTTCAGCATCAGATTCGTTGACAGCTCCACCTTATCAATCGGACGCATAAAATCAACACCCGCTGTCTTTTTATGACAGTATCCGTCTTCTGTCAGCAGATGTCCGTGTTTTTCCTTATCATATACGATAAACCGGTCTTTTCCCTTTTCTTTGGCAATATACAATGCACCGTCTGCGATTTTAAACAGTGTTTCATAATCCGTTCCATCTTTTCCGTACTGGGAAATACCGATGGATGCTGAAAATTCATAATCCGGCTTTTCCTGTGCCAGATCCACTTTCAGCTTTTTGCGGACCGCCTTTAGCAGACTTCTCAAAGTATCTTCTCCGTTTGCTTCTTTTAGCAGTACTAAAAATTCATCGCCGCCGATTCTGCCTACCAATCCACGGTTTGCCACTGCGCGGTTCAGCTCTGTCGCCAGATGCTTAATAACCTCATCACCGAAATAGTGTCCATAGGTATCATTGACCTGTTTAAAGTCATCGATATCCCACACCATCAGATACATACTGTGGTCACAGCCCGCCACATTGGCAAGATTAATCGCTGCCGTTGCTTCATCTGTCACCGTTTTTTTATTCAGGACTCCTGTTGCGGAATCCTGATTGACAACTGCCGAATCCAGTAAAATGTCTGTACCTGTCATACGGTTTCCCTGCTCTGTAATCAATCCTATGGTAAGCACACGTTCTTCTCCATTATAAATGGTCTGTCCCCTGAAACGCAGAACATCCATGCGTTCCCCTTTAGACATCAGTGTTGTACGCAGGGTCGTCGCAAAGCTTTCAGAGCCTGCCTGTATATTATCACAGAGCTGTCTGAATGCCGCCTGCTGTTTTTCATCAATAAAGCCCAGACGCATCATGCGTTCTTCCCATGCTTTTAAATCGTCTTTTTCAATAATCTCAGAACGGTTGTTGACATAACAGTATATTGTAAAAATTCCGGTGTGGTGATTATATTCAAACATTTTATCCTGAATCATATTCATCACTGCACGATATTTCCGGATACGATCCATATACAAACCAAACCTGGCACTGACCAGACAAATATCCTTCAAGTGAATATTGGTCATCTGCTCCGATTTTACCTGTTCATTATTTTTTTCCAGCATAAACCAGCGATATGAATCATTTGCTGTCATACACCGTACAACCGCATAAGCTGCAACATCTTCCGATTCCATAAACGATTCGAAATCCTGACGATCCTTTGGATGTATAAGCATATTAAATGTATAAAGTGTTTTTTCCCCAAACAGCCTGTAAAAACGTTCATCGCCCATTACAACTGCAAAATTATTGCTTAATGTAAAATTTGCCTCCGGTGTTCCACTTTCTGTTTTTCCGTCTATTTCCCCAGACATTTTGACACCCCCTTTGCCACTCATGCGGCTTTAAGATTACATTTTCCTTATAGCCACAGCTTTACGATGCAAATGTCACCTCTAATGCCTGCTGAATATCATCAATAATATCCGCCACATTTTCAATGCCCACTGAAAGACGGATTAAATCCGGCTGAACGCCTGCCTCTGCAAGCTGTTCGTCACTTAACTGTCTGTGTGTATGGCTTGCAGGATGAAGAACAGATGTCCTTGCATCCGCAACGTGGGTTACAATGGCAATCATTTTTAAATGATCCATGAATTTCACTGCCGTTGCCCTGTCACCCTTTAAACCAAAGGAAATAACCCCACATGTACCATTAGGCATATATTTCTGCTGTAATGCATGATATTTACTGCTTTCCAGATCTGCGTAATTAACCCATGCCACATGCTCATTGTTCTCTAAAAATTTTGCTACCGTAAGCGCATTACTGCAATGTCTTTCCATGCGCAGCGCCAGCGTTTCCAGACCGAGATTAATTAAGAACGCATTTTCCGGTGACTGTACAGACCCCAGATCGCGCATCAGCTGGCTGGTTGCCTTGGTAATGTAAGCCCCTTTGCCAAAACGCTGTGTATAAATCACGCCGTGATAAGATTCATCCGGTGTTGTCAGTCCCGGAAACTTATCTGCATATTTTTCCCAGTCAAAATTACCGCTGTCTACGATACAGCCGCCGATTGTTGCTGCATGTCCATCCATATACTTTGTCGTCGCATGTGTCACAATATCCACGCCAAAGTCAAACGCATGACAGTTAACCGGTGTTGCAAAGGTATTGTCTACAATAAACGGTACACCGTTTTTATGGGCAAGCTTTGCAAACTTTTCCAAATCAAGAACAACGAGTGCCGGATTGGCAATCGTTTCGCCAAAAATACACTTTGTATTCGGACGGAACGCCGCCTGAATCTCTTCCTCTGTTGCTTCAGGATCTACAAATGTCACATCAATTCCCAGTTTTTTCATTGTTACACCAAACAGGTTAAACGTACCGCCATAGATGGCTGATGTACTGATAAAGTGATCACCCGCCTCACAGATATTAAACACTGCGTAGAAATTGGCAGCCTGACCGGAGGCTGTCAGCATCGCCGCATAACCTCCCTCTAAATCACAAATCTTTTTCGCAACATAATCATTCGTCGGATTCTGTAATCTTGAATAAAAATATCCTTCCTTTTCCAGATCAAACAATGCACCCATCTCATCACTGGACTCATACTTAAACGTTGTACTCTGGATAATCGGAAGAATTCTCGGTTCTCCATTCTTTGGCTCCCATCCGCTCTGAATACACTTTGTTTCAATTCTGTAATTACTCATTTTCTGTTGTCTGCTCCTTCTCCTGTATTTTTGTCACTCTGACTTTGCGAATCATCTTGTCTGCGACCTCTGCCACATCAAACAGATATCCGCCGCATTCCATTTGAAACTGCTCCTGTTCTTCTGGAATCTTTCCAAGCTTATATATCATATAGCCATTAATTGTATCAATATCTTCACATTCAAAATGAATATTAAACAATTCTTCCAGTTCTTCCAAAGTTGTCTGACCGTCAATCATATACGAACCGTCATCCATACGGCTGATCAGCTCTTCTTCCTCATCATATTCATCCTGAATATTTCCTACAATTTCCTCAAGAATATCTTCCATCGTTACAATGCCTGCGGTCTGTCCGTATTCATCAACAACAACCGCTATATGTACCTTTTTAGATTGCATTTCTTTAAACAACAGACTGATATTTCTTGTTTCAGGTATGTAATACGCATCAAAAAGCACCTGGTCTTTGATTTCTGACAGCTGTTTACAGCGTTTTTGTTCGTCTACATATACTTTTAATAAATCCCGTATATGCAAAATTCCCATAATATTATCAATATCCCCATCTATCACCGGATAACGGGAATAACTTTCATTCATAATGAAATCAAAAGCTTCCTGTACGGTCGCCGTACTGTCAATTGCTGCAATGCTTTTACGGTGTGTCATGACATCCTGTGCCTGTTTTTCACCGAATTCAAAAATATTGTTAATCATCTCGGCTTCATTTTCATTCAGTACACCATGTTCATGTCCTTCATTGACCATGTCTTTGATTTCTTCACCGGTTACATCATCATCTCTTTTCCCTCTTGTTCCAAGCTTACGGAATAAAGCTGAAAGCAGTCCTTCGTTCCCATCCGCGGGGTGCGCATCATTCATTTTAAATTTTCCTTCCTTTATAAATCTCTTTTTGTAAAATTTCTGACATTATACCAGAATCATTATAAATTCGTTAACAATTATATCATATACATCCTTATATAGTCAATAAATACAGCCTGCCAGTCGCGCCATAAGGCGCATTTATTTACGTCCTGCCAGGCTGTTCCCCATTTCAAGACTAATATAAAGTGCCTTATTCACCTGACTGATAATTTCATTGTCTAAATGACACACTTTATCCTTTAATCTTTTTTTATCAATTGTCCGCAGCTGTTCTAAAAGAATCACTGAATCTTTGACAATATCATACCGCATGGAATCAATCTCTACATGGGTAGGCAGCTTTGCCTTGTTCATTTTTGATGTAATTGCAGCACAGATAACTGTCGGGCTGTGTTTGTTTCCTGTATCGTTCTGTATAATAAGCACCGGTCTGACACCGCCCTGTTCCGAACCGACAACCGGTCTTAAATCCGCATAAAAAATATCTCCTCGTCTGATTACCAAAATTATTCACACTCCCCAAAGCACTTTTTGTTTATATGCTTAGTATTTCCAGCTTGCGGGCGTGTATTCATTTTTTATAAATTTTTCAAATTCCAGTTTTCGCGGAAACAGTCATGTGTTCCGATATATTCTCCGTTCAGATAATAGCTGCGTGGAATCCGCTTGCCCAGATCGCAGACAAATTCATAATTAAATGTACCTGCCAGTGCTGCGATTTCTTCCACTGTAATCTCTGCATCACCATCTTTTCCAATCAACGTGACAATATCCGCTCTTGTGACATTTTCAATATCCGTTACGTCTACCATCATCTGATCCATGCAGACCCTGCCGACAATCGGGGCTTTCTGACCCCGGACCAAAACATATCCCTTAGACGATAAAGCCCTTGGATAACCGTCACCATAACCGACTGAAACGGTCGCAAGCTTTGTGGTTCTTGTCGTTGTAAATGTACCGCCGTAGCTGACCTTTTCGCCTGCCGGAATTTCTTTTACCATCGTAATATGGCTTTTTAAATCCAGTGCCGGGAATAATTCCACCTTTTCTTTTTTGACCTCATCTGACGGATACATGCCATACATGGCAATTCCCAGTCTTACCATATCCAGGTCCACCTGCGGCATATCAATCACCGCCGCACTGTTTGCACAGTGTCTGTATGTAAAATGGATTCCTTCTTTTTCAAGACGTCCTGTAAAATCCGTAAATAATTTAAACTGATGTTCTGCCGATGTCTTGTCAGTTTCATCCGATGCCGCAAAATGTGTAAAAATGCCGTCTGCGGACAATTCCTTTAATGCCGTAATCTGCTTTACAATGGCAATACCATTCTCATCCGGTTCCAGTCCGATTCTTCGCATACCGGTATCAACTTTGATATGGCAGTGTGCCTGTTTTTTCTGCACCCTTGCAGCATCTGCAAGTAATTGTGCCGTTTCCACATCAAATACGGTTGCCGTAATTTCATGGGATACCAGAATATCAAACTCGTACGGATCTACATACCCCAGCACCAGAATCGGCTTTTTCACACCGTTTTCACGCAGATTGACTGCTTCATCAAGTGTTGCCACGGCATAGCCCGTTACTTTTTGCGCAACTGCTTTTGCCACTGCGACATCGCCGTGTCCGTAGCCGTCTGCCTTTACAACTGCAAGTGCGCCCGTATTTTCCTTTGTCAGTGCCATCAGATTATCAACATTTTTCACAATAGCATCTAAATTAATTTCTGCATATACTCTATAATACTTATTATTCTTCATTTTCCTTTTCCTCAGACTTATGTATTTGCTTCTTAGTATTATACAACAACTTCAAAAAATGTCTAGTTCTCTTTAAGCACATTTGCCACTGCATCTGCAATGTCCATGGCTTTCATGCCTGCATTGCCAAATCTGTCTGCTGCCGCATCGCCTGCCCTGCCATGCAGATAGACCCCCATGCAGATTTTTTCAAAAAATTCGTATGAAGCATTTTCTTTTCCGTTCTTCTGTGTCCGCCCGGCAAGCACGCTCCCTGCAAGAATCCCCGTGAGCGTATCGCCTGCGCCTGCCGTTGACATACCGGAGTTGCCAGAAGTATTAATATAAATGCGGCTGCCGTCCGATACGATTGTTGCCGCATCTTTTAAAACGCAGACTCCGCACAGTTTTTGTGCCAGCTCCTTTGCGGATTCACAGGACGTTTCTTTTAACTGAGCGATACTTTTGCCGGACAGTCTTGCTGCTTCCCCCATATGCGGCGTATACACGTACTGCTTGGAGCTGCCTTCATTCTCTGCAATCCCGCTTAACAGTTTTCTGTTTTCAGCAATGATGTTTAATGCGTCTGCATCCAGAAGCACCGGAAGCCTTTTTTCTCTTTTAGGCTGATAGGCTATCATCTCGGCTACAATTTCTTTTGCCGTATCTGATTTGGAAAGCCCCGGTCCTGCCACCACGCAGTCTGCCCAGTCCAGCTCCCCTGCAAGCTTTTCTTTTATATCTGCGGTATCTTTATATGTTACCATAACCGCTTCCGGCACATGCGTTAATACAACGGTACGGTTGTTTTCGTGTGTGAAAACCTTCACAAGTCCGCAGCCGGTACGGTATGCCGCCCTTGCAGAAAGTGCTGCCGCTCCCGCCATATTTTCAGAGCCTGCCACAATCAACAGTTTTCCGTAGCTGCCCTTATTCGTATCCGCCGGACGGTCAAAAAAAGCCGCAATGTCTGTATCTTCCATTGTAAATGCCGCCTGCTCCCAGATTTCTGGAATTGTGCGGACGTCGGCAAAACCGGCATTGGCAACACACAGTTCTCCTGCGTATATTCTTCCCGGATACAGGCACAGCCCACATTTTGCAAAGCCGAAGGTCACCGTCATGTCTGCCCTTACGGCACAGCCCATGACCTGTCCGTCCCCGGCATTAATTCCCGATGGCGTATCTACTGCCACAATCAGGCTTCCCGTATCCTTTGCCGCATTGATTTTTGCAATAATCTGTTCATATCTGCCTGTAATTGTTCTTGATAAACCGATGCCAAAAACAGCATCTATAATACAATTATATTCACCGGCAGGAATGTCGTTCACAAACACAATTCCCAGTTTCTGCAAAATCGCACACTGCCGATTTAACTCTTCTGTTCCTTTTCCTTCCTCTGCTGTCGTATACACCTCTGCCGAAATTCCACGTTCTGTCAGCTGGCGCGCCACCGCCATGCCGTCCGCACCGTTGTTGCCGCTTCCGCACACGCACAGCACCTTATCCGTCTTTTTAATCTTTTCAAGCACCGCCTCCGTCACACAAAGTGCCGCCCGCTCCATCAAAACCAGTGAAGGAATCCCCACCTCCTGAATCGAATACGTGTCAATCATTTTCATCTGCGCACCATTCATTAATTTCTTCATAAACACCCTCCTGCCCTGTAAAACAAAAAGCCGCCATACGGACTTCTTCCCGCACAGCAGCTTTCTTCTATTCGTCATTCTCATTCAACCGGTCTAATTCACTCATGATTTCAGGACCTAAAATCGCATGCATATAAGAATACATCTGCTCGTTCATATCCTCTTTGTCCTGCTTGACCAGTAAATTTTTCTTAAGTTTAATCCGCGTGTCTTCAATCCATGCTTCCAGCCGCTCCAGGTCTTTATTGTTGCGGTTGATTTTTTCATAACACATTTTGACTGTTTCATAAAAAAGATGCATGTTTGCTATGCGAAGTTTTTTAGGCACTTCGTCCGATTCATCTTCTAGCTGGGAGATTTTATCTCTTGCTTCATAAATCAGCCGCTGGCTTTCATCCATAATTTTCTGCTTTTTCGGATCTTCGTCATTCTGGTTCATATGATTAACAATGCCCCGGAACAATCCTTTTCTAATCTTTTTTACCTGAATCAGGTCTTCGTTGACCTGCCCCTGTTTTTTGAGCAGTTCATTGACACGTTTTTCCCAGTAACGGATTTCATCCGTTTTTACAGATTCCGGCACAAGTCTGTACCACCGTTGGTCAAGCGTTAAAATCGGCAGATTTTTCAAAGCCGCATTATCCTTCATTGCCTTATATGTAAGCTGTGCCATCCGCTATTCCCCCTTTGTAAATCTTTTCTACCGTCCTTCATTTGCAATGGTATACGAAAGGCGCATCAAGCTTTCTGATAAATGTACATTTTCAACAATGACTTCATCCGGAAGATTCAAATCTGTATGGGCAAAATTCCAGATTGCCTTAATTCCGGCATCTGCTACCAGCTTACCGACTTCTTTTGCTGCTTTTTTGGGAATCGTCAGTGCTACAATCTCGATTTCATTTCTCTTAATAAAATCAGAAACGGCATCCATCATCATCACCGGGATTCCACGGATTGTCTTTCCTTCCATCTCCGGATTGTTATCAAAGACTCCTTTAATCACAAATCCACGTTTTTCAAAGTCCTCATAATTGACAATTGCCTGACCTAAGTTACCCGCACCGATAATAATCATATTATGCGGGCGGTCAATTCCTAAAATTTTGGCAATTTCATCATAAAGATACTTCACATTATAACCGTAACCCTGCTGTCCAAAGCCGCCAAAATTGTTTAAATCCTGACGAATCTGTGAAGCGGTTACTTTCATCTTTGCACTTAATTCCTTTGAAGATATTCTCTGTACTCCGCTCTCATTCAGTTCGCCCAGATATCTGTAATATCGTGGCAGACGTCTGATTACCGCAGCTGATATCTTTTTTGTTTCTTCCATACTCATGTCACCATGCTTTCTTTTCAATGTATCTTCGGATACCAGGGTCAAAAGATCTGAACCCACATGAGCTTGCTCATATGTGGGTGAACGACCTTGGGACCCGCCCGCTATGAGCATAAAAGTGGGATGAAATCCCACGATATGCGAATAGCGGGCCGGATTGTGAGAGTGCGCAGCACGAAACAATCCGTGATTATTATAATATTTTTTATTATATCACCCCAGCACTCTTTTTGCAATATCTACGGATTCCTTGGCATCCTTTGCATAAAAGTCGGCATGAATTTCTTTGGCATATTCCGGTGTCAGAACCGCACCGCCTACCATAATTTTGCAATCCAGCTCATTTTCATGAAGCAGTTCAATCGTCTTTTTCATGGAAACGAGTGTCGTTGTCATCAGGGCAGAAAGTCCGACCAGCTTGACATCATTTTCACGGACTGCATCAACGACCGCCTGATATTCCACGTCTTTTCCGAGGTCAATCACGTCATAACCGTAATTTTCAAGCAGAACCTTTACAATATTTTTACCGATGTCGTGAATATCACCTTTGACAGTTGCAATGACGATTTTGCCTTTGCTGACCGGTGCGGCGTTACTCTGCACCATATGTTCACGAATGACTTCAAACGCCGCCTGTGCAACGGAAGCTGCCATAATCAGCTGCGGCAGGAACAGCGTTCCCTTTTCAAAGTCCTCGCCGATTTTATCCAGTGCCGGAATCAGCACTTCATTGACAATTACCATGGAGTCATTGTCTTTTAACAGTTCTCTTGTGAGGTTCGCACCCTCATTTTTTAAGCCTGCATAAACCGCATGGAATAACTGCTCTTTACAGTCACCTGCCGGTACAGCTGCCGTCTGTGCCCCCGCCGGTGCCGCACCTGTGCTTCCCGCTGCCGGTTTTGCCGCCGGATTGATTTTTTCAACCTTTGGCATATTGGCATAGGCTTTAATATAATCCACTGAATTTTTATCAATATTGGCAAGCAGTTTGTAAGCTCTGACCGCCCCCGTCATTTCCGGAATATTCGGATTGATAATTGGAAGGTCTAAGCCGTTTTGCAGCGCCATGGTTAAGAAAATGTGGTTGACTAACACTCTGTTTGGCAGACCGAAGGAAATGTTTGACACGCCCAGTACGGTTTTTAAGCCTAACTCATGTTTTACACGGTAAACTGCATTTAACGTTTCCATAACACCTTCCTGCTCCGCGGAAGCCGTCAGTGTCAGACAGTCAATATAGACATTTTCCTTTGGAATACCGATTGCCTGCGCACGCTCTAAAATACGCTGTGCAATCTTAAAACGGTCTTCTGCCTTTGGCGGGATTCCGTTCTCATCGAGTGTAAGACCGACAACTGCCGCACCGTATTTTTTTACAAGCGGAAGCACTGCCTTTAAGGACTTTTCCTCGCCGTTGACCGAATTGACAATCGGTTTTCCGTTGTATACACGGAGTGCCGCATCTAACACTTCCGGAATCGTGGAATCCACCTGTAACGGTACATCAACAATTGCCTGAATAGACTTTACGGCAGAAATCATCATTTCTTTTTCATCAATTCCCGGCAGTCCGACATTTACATCGAGAATATCCGCACCCGCACCAATCTGCTCCAATGCCTGATTTAAAATGTAGTCCATATCGCCGCGCAGCAGGGCTTCCTTAAACAGCTTCTTACCGGTCGGATTGATACGTTCCCCGATGATACGCGGTTCCGTAATTGTCACTGCCTTTGTAGGTGAGCAGACTGCTGCCGGAATTTCCTTTTCATGCCAGAAACCTGCATTGCCGTCCGTATGCAGCATTTCGGATACACAGCGGATAAAATCCGGTGTTGTACCACAGCAGCCGCCGAATACTTTAATGCCGTATTTGCGCAGGTTCTTCATCATCTGTGCAAATTCTTCCGGCGATACATTGTATTCATTGGTAACAGGGTCGGGAAGTCCCGCATTCGGTTTCACGATAATCGGCAGGTTTGTCCACTCGGAAAGCTTTGCAACGACCGGCTCTAATTCTGCCGGTCCTAACGAACAGTTGACACCCAGCGCATCTACACCCAGTCCGCTAAGGGTCAGTGCCATGGATTCAATACAACAGCCTGTGAAAGTTCTCTGATTGATTTCAAAAGTCATTGTAACCGCTACCGGTAAATCCGAATGTTCTTTTGCCGCAAGTACCGCCGCTTTACATTCAAGCAAATCGGTCATGGTTTCAAAAACGACAAGGTCTGCGCCTGCCGCGCTGCCCGCTTCAACGATTTCACGGTACATATCATAAGCTTCTTCAAAAGAAAGTGTACCGGTCGGCTCTAAAAGCTGTCCAATCGGACCAACATCTAAAGCGACAAGTGCCTGCGGATTGACATTTTCACATGCCTGCTTTGCATTTTTAATGGATGCCTTTACAATCTCATCAACACTTTTTCCGCATTCTTCCAGCTTATAACGGTTTGCACCGAATGTGTTGGCATAGATGACATCTGCACCTGCACGCAGATACTTTTCATGAATCCCGACTAAAAGCTGTGGCTGGGTAATACTTAATACTTCCGGTGTTTCGCCCATTTTCATGCCTGCTGCCTGAAGCATTGTTCCCATTGCACCGTCAAATACAACGTATTCTTTTTTCAAGAGTTCCCTAAAATTTTTATCCATTACAATGACCACCCTTTATTCTGTACTGACATTTTTCTCTCATATTACAGGTCTGACAGCCTCTTGCCACACCTTTTACCGGTTCTTTCGACAGCCCGATAACGGCCGTCACGGACTTTGTCGGAATCAGCATAAATGAACTGCTGACACTTAATCCAATCTGCTTTGGAGCATTGAGCAGTGCCACAAAATCTTTTTGCTGTTCAATCGGCAGATCGCCGTAGCCCAGCCCGAACCGGAACGTCTGATAATACCCCTGTGTCTGTTCTTTTAAAATCTGCTCGAATTTATCACATACCTGCTCGACTGCCACACTTGCAAGGCTGTCCATTACAAATGCTTTCGTAATGTCAGATACCTGTGCAATCCGTAACTGTCTGTCGATTCCATCCGATATGGTTGCCGCAAAAAATGCTGCCTTTTCACAGCCCTTTAAATGTTTTTTTATAGAATTGCCGCGCAGTATAAAATCCGTGCCTTCCGCACACACGCCCTCCTCACATTCCCTGATGTCAAAAATGCGGTAGACATAACGCGGTCTTGCCTGTGCAAGCACCGTTTTTTCACAGTCTTTCATCAATGCCATAAACGCATCATCCGGAGTCTGCCCGCCGCTTCCAAGATACCGCAGAGCTTCCTGCCTGTTCAGATTGTCTAATTGTATCAGTCTTTCCATATAAAATATTTTCCTATAAATGCTAATATAATGTTATAGCCTTCTTCAAATGAGCCGGCATCGACCCACTCCTGTCTTGTATGCGCACCGCCGCCTCTGTAGCCGCCGAAACTGACCGCCGGGATTCCCATGGACAGCGGGATATTGCAGTCCGTTGAACCACTGCGCCGTACCGGCTCTCGACCCGTATACCGGCAGATGACTTCTGCTGCCGTATCCGCAAGTGCCTTTTGTGCCGCTTCGGGTACACCGTTTCCTGTCGGACGGAAACCGGTCAGTTCATACGATATCTGCACTTTGGCAAACCCCTCTGCATTATTAAAAGAATCAAAAATATTGCAGAGCTGTTCATCAATCTTTTGCAGTGCCTGTGCATCATCGGAGCGCACTTCTGCAAGAAATGTACACTTTTGTGCAATCGTATTGACCGAGGTACCGCCTTCTATCATTCCGACATTATACGTTGTCTGCGTGCCTTCGCAGGGCTTTATGCGGTAAATTTCATGAATCATTTCTGCCGCCGTTTCAATCGCACCTTTTTGTCCGAATGCGTGAAATGAATGTCCGCCCGGCGCCGTCACTGTCACACGGTAGCGTTTTGAGCCGACCGCTTTGACACAAACCGCATCACTGCCTAAATCAAATGAAATAACCTCATCTACCTTATCCTTATAATCCTGCATGAGCTGTCGTGTTCCGCGGCAGTTGCCAAGTCCTTCTTCACCGGTGTCGAAAACGAACAGCAGATTCTTTAAAGGTCTACATTTTTGCCCGATAAGTGTCTTCATTACCGCCATTAAAAAGGCGGCATTGCACGTATCATCGCCAATTCCGGGTGCACTCAGGATGTTTGCATTTTTTACTACAGAAGTGTCTACATCTTCAAACACGGTATCCATGTGTGCCATAAGTACGGTATAACCGCCCTCCTGCACCTTCATTTCCACAATGACATTGCCTGCCGCATCTGTAAACGGGTGGTATCCCAATTCCTTTAACCAGTCTGTAATGTATTCTGCCCTTTTCTGTTCCCTGCCTGTCGGCGCCGGAATCTGCACCAGCTTAATCAGCAGTTCTTCAATCTCTGCCGCATTCATGATTTACTTGCGTCTTCCCTTCTTCTTTCTGCCGCCCTGTGCCTTTTCGATATTAATGCTTCTGCCCTTAATCTTAGCATTAGACATTGCCTTTAATACTTTATCGGCATGTTTTGCAGGGACTTCTACAAAGGTATAATTGTCAAGCATGTCAATCGCACCGACTAATTTACCCGGCATACCGCTCTCGCCCGCAATCGCACCTAAAATATTGGCTGGCTTGATTTTATCTTTCTTACCCACATTGATAAACAGACGTACCATGCGGTTATCGTCCTCATACATATCAAAATGGACTTCTTCCACATCATCATCTCTGTCAAGCGAATCGCCAATAACCATTTTTAAAAGCGCCGCCGCCATATCCATTGAAGTATAATCTTCATCATTGACATGATTTTCAACCATTTCTATCATATCAGAAATTCCGCCTTCTGCAATGGTTTCCTTAATTTTTTCAAAAAGCACTTCCAGCTTTGTATTCTTTACATCATCTAATGAAGGAATCGGCTTTGCCTTAATCTTTGTTTTACAGTAATGCTCGATATCCTTTAACTTATAAACTTCTTTTCCTGATATAAATGTCAGTGCCAGACCTTCTCTGCCCGCACGGCCTGTTCTTCCGATTCTGTGTACATAGTATTCTTCGTCCTGCGGTAAATCGTAGTTGAATACAATATCCACGTCATCCACATCAATGCCTCTTGCCGCAACATCTGTTGCAATTAAAATCTCAGTCTTTCCGTTTCTGAAATCTGCCATCACACGGTCACGCTGTGCCTGCTTCATATCGCCGTGGATTCCGTCGGCAAAGTATCCTCTGCCCTTTAAATCGGAAATGAGTTCGTCTACCTGGCGCTTAGTATTACAGAATACGACAGATAATCTCGGATTATAAATGTCAATCAGTCTGCAAAGCACTTCACATTTGTTCTTCGGACGAACTTCGTAATAATACTGTTCAATATTTTCTACCGTCAGTTCTTTTCTGACAACTTTAATGACCTGTGCATCATTCTGGAAACGTTTTGCAATATCCATAATGGCTTTCGGCATCGTTGCGGAGAAAAGCACGGTCTGACGGTCTTTTGGTGTATCGGTAAGAATCGTTTCCATATCTTCACGGAAGCCCATATCTAACATTTCATCGGCTTCATCTAAGATAACCATGGAAACGTGGTCAAACTTTACGGTCTTTCTTCTCATATGGTCCATTACACGTCCCGGTGTACCGACTACAATCTGCACGCCTGCTTTTAATGACTTAATCTGCTTGACAATTTCCTGTCCGCCGTAAACCGGAAGTACCTTAATGTCGCTCATGTACTTGGCAAGCTTTCTGATTTCTTCAGATACCTGCACAGCAAGTTCTCTGGTCGGGCAGAGTACGATTGCCTGCACCTTTTTTAAATCCGGGTCGATTTTCTGTAACATCGGAATGCTGTATGCGGCAGTTTTACCGGTACCGGTCTGTGCCTGTCCGACAACGTCCCTGCCTTCAAGCACCGCAGGAATCGCATTTGCCTGAATCGGTGATGCTTCCTCAAATCCCATGTCTTCCACTGCTCTTAATATTCTCTCATCGATATTTAATTCTTCAAATTTCATCTATAATCCTCTATCTGTTTCTACTTAATGAATGTGCAACTTTATAAGTATATACTAAGAACGCGTGCAAAGTCAAAATATTTTTACATGACAACCCCTGTCTTTTCATGTATAATAAATGATAAAAGACTTTACGATACGAAAGGAATCTTTGCATTATGATTTTATCATGCAACAACATCACAAAGACTTTCGGAACGGATGCGATTCTTTCCGACTGCTCTTTTCATATAGAAGAACGGGAAAAAGCGGCGATTGTCGGGCCAAACGGCGCCGGTAAATCCACTCTTTTAAAAATCATTATGGGCAGGCTTCCCGCAGATGACGGAACGGTCACGATTTCTAAAGATAAGACTTTAGGGTATCTTGCACAGCATCAGAATCTTTCTTCTGACGGTACAATTTATGACGAACTGCTTTCCGTAAAAAAAGACATTATCGCACTGGAAGAAAAAATCCGCGAAACCGAACAGCAGATGAAAAATGCCACAGGTGAACAGTTAGATACACTGTTAGACCAGTACACCAAAATGAACCACCAGTTTGAACTGGAAAACGGCTATGCGTACCAAAGTGAGATTGTCGGTGTGTTAAAGGGTCTCGGATTTACAGAAGATGATTTCTCCCTGCCTGTCAATACCCTCTCCGGCGGTCAGAAGACGCGCGTTGCGCTTGGTAAGCTTCTGCTTTCCAAGCCGGATATTATTTTACTGGACGAGCCGACTAACCACTTAGACATGGAGTCTATCCGCTGGCTTGAAAATTATCTGCTTGGATATAACGGCAGTGTCATCATCGTTGCGCATGACCGTTACTTCCTTGACAGAATTGTCACAAAAATTATTGAAATTGAAAATACACATGTGACGGTATTTTCCGGCAATTATACCGCTTATGCCGACAAAAAAAAGATTCTGCGCAATATGCAATTAAAGGAATATTTAAACCAGCAGCGGGAAATCAAGCATCAGCAGGAGGTTATCACAAAATTAAAGCAGTTTAACCGTGAAAAGTCCATTAAACGTGCCGAAAGCCGTGAAAAAATGCTGGACAAGCTGGAAGTTGTCGACAAACCGGCAGAAATAAACGACAAAATGAATATCGAGCTGAATCCGTCCGTTATCAGCGGCAATGACGTTTTAAGCGTTTCGCATTTAAGCAAAGCATTTGACGACAATACACTTTTTACTGACATTAGCTTTGACATTAAGCGCGGGGAACGGGTTGCCCTGATTGGCAATAACGGTACGGGAAAAACAACGATTTTAAAAATTATCAACGATATTCTGCCTGCCGACTCTGGTGAAATCAAGCTCGGCTCTAAAGTAACGATTGGCTACTACGACCAGGAGCACCACGTATTAGACCCAGACAAAACCTTGTTTGACGAATTGCAGGATGCCTACCCGGATTTAAACAATACACAAATCCGCAACACCCTTGCGGCATTTTTGTTTACGAATGACGATGTGTTTAAGTATATCCGTGATTTAAGCGGTGGAGAACGCGGACGTGTTTCACTGGCAAAACTGATGTTATCCAACGCAAACTTTTTAATCTTAGATGAACCAACCAACCATTTAGACATGGTTTCAAAGGAAATTCTTGAAAATGCGTTAAATTCGTATACCGGTACGGTTTTATATGTATCGCACGACCGTTATTTTATCAATACCACGGCAACACGTATTATTGAGCTGGTCGGACAGACAACCGTCAATTACATCGGCAACTACGATTATTATATTGAAAAGAAAGATGCCCTGACAGCCGCCGCGCTTGCCGGCAAACCGGCTGATTCTTCTTCCGCCGTTTCTGCCGCACAGAAAAACGCCCAGAAGGAATCTGCAAAAGCGGACTGGAAACAGTCTAAGGAAGAACAGGCACTGTTAAAGAAGAAAAAAAATGAGCTGAAAAAAACCGAAGAACGGATTACCGTCATTGAAGACCGCTTAAAAGCAATTGAGGAAGAATCCGCACTTCCGGAGGTCTGTACCGATACGGCACGTCTTTTGGAACTGCACAAGGAAAGCACGAAGCTTTCCGAAGAACTTGACACGCTGTATGAAAAGTGGGAAGAACTGTCGGAATAGGAATGAGGAATAGTGTGAAAAATCCTTAAATCTAAGATTTTTCACACAGCGATTTGTTTCTGAGCAAAAACAAATCGCTATGATGGCAGATGAGAAATCGCCTACGCGAATTTCTCATCGCCGCTTCGCAACAAGTTGCTCAGAAATGAGGAATATTATGGAAATTGAACGCAAATATCTGGTATCGGAAGTACCGGCAAATTTAAAGGACTATCACTGCCGTGTCATTGAACAGGGCTACCTTTCAACCCATCCTGTTGTACGGGTCAGAAAAGATAACGATTCCTATTATCTGACCTACAAAGGCAGTGGGATGATGGCGCGCGAAGAATACAACCTGCCGCTGACAGCGGAGTCCTATGAACATCTGCTTGCCAAGGCAGACGGAAATATTATCACCAAAAAACGCTATGAAATCCCGGACGGAACAGGGAAAACGATTGAACTGGATTTATTTGAAGGTGTGTTTTCGGGACTGACACTCGCCGAAGTTGAATTTGAATCGGTTGAGGAAGCCAATGCTTATATCCCGCCGTCATGGTTTACGAAGGATGTCACCATGGATACAGCTTACCACAACAGCAATATGAGTAAAAAGGTCGTGATAAAACCATGAAAACAAACTTTAACACAGATGAAATAAAGGTTGTCCTGCACCGCCTGATGTTTGCGGTGACGACTTTTATCAAATGGCTTGCCTGTTCGGTTGTCTGCGGTGTTATCCTCGGACTTATCGGTACATTTTTTTATAAACTATTGGGACTGGTCACGGTATTCCGCGAAACAAACCCATGGATTTTATTCGGACTGCCGGTTGCCGGACTGCTGATTGTCTTATGCTACCGGCTCGCCGGAGAAACCCGCAATACCGGAACAAACCTTGTCATTACGGCTATCCAGTCCAATGACGAGGTGCCGGTACACGTTGCGCCGTTAATTATTCTTTCCACCCTGCTGACACACCTCTGCGGCGGTTCTGCGGGACGTGAAGGTGCGGCACTTCAGGTCGGCGGTTCGATTGGCAACTTTTTTGCCAAACTCCTGCACTTTGATGACAAAGACACGCGTATTATGATTATGTGCGGCATGAGCGCCTGTTTTTCCGCTCTGTTTGGCACACCGATTGCCGCCGCCGTCTTTTCAATGGAAGTCATCAGTGTCGGCGTGATGTATTACGCAGCGCTTGTACCATGTGTGGTATCTGCACTCACGGCGCAGAGCATTGCAAAATATTTCGGCATTGCTGGAACACATTTTGCACTCGCTGAACTGCCTGATTTTACAATCGCTTCCGGCGGCAAAATGCTTTTAATGTCCGTATTATTTGCCTGCGTAAGTATTCTGTTCTGCGTGGCACTGCATACAGCTTCCAGACTTTATACAACTTATTTTGAAAATCCATTTATCCGCATTTTTATTGCCGGACTTTTGGTGATTGCACTGCGCTTCATCTTTCAGACAACGGACTTTTTAGGCGCAGGTGCGCCTGTGATTGCCTCAAGCTTCACAGCCCGCTGTGCATGGTATGTATTCTTACTGAAAATCCTTTTCACCTCCGTCACGCTCGGCGGTGGCTTTAAGGGCGGTGAAATCGTACCGACACTTTTTATCGGTGCGACACTCGGCAGCTTTTTATCGGGATTTTTCGGTCTGCCTGCGGGGCTTTGTGCCGCCTGCGGCATGGTCAGTGTGTTCTGCGGTGTCACAAACTGTCCGATTACATCACTGATTCTTGCGATTGAAATGTTTGATATGGCGGGCATGAAATACTGTGCGCTCTGTATTGCCGTAAGCTATCTTTTATCCGGCTATTACAGTCTGTACAACAGCCAGAAAATTATGTATTCCAAATACCGTACGGAATTTATTAACCGCAATACACATTAAAATGCATGTTTCATATATGCAAAAACAGCCGTTTACAGTGCTTTATCCGGCAGGATTTCTGACCGGGTATGCCACCGAAAAAACGGCTGTTTTTATTTATCGTGTTTTTATCTGAAAATATACCTGCAAATACCTCTATAAATACTGTTTTTACAGATCTATCTATTTTACATAAAACCCGTCATCCGGCATCTGACCGCCTACGGCATTCGGGTTGGCATCGCAAAGTACCTTTAAATACTTTTCAACTTTATCCTGCATTTCCTGTCCTGTAATCAATGTAATATTACACTTCGGAATTGCCTTTTTAGCCACTGCCGCTTTGAAAATATCAAAATCTTCAACGAGCTGTGCCGCACCGTCCACATTGCTGTTTACATACTGAACTGATGATTTATATTCTTTTAAGAAATCATCGACTGCCTGACGGTTGTTTTTATAAAATTCGGTATTCACCACAAGAACGCCTGTAACAACGGTGCTGTCTGAACCGTTTAACTTCTCCCATTCTTCGGTGACATCGAGTGCAATTCTTGTATCCGGCTGCTGCATTAAAACCGTTGCTGCATACGGCTGTGGGAGCATTGCAATCACTTCTTCCGTGCCTGCATTTGCCATGACTGCCGCTACTTCTGCCGCTTCGGATTTGAATTCGATTGTCACATCACTGTCAGGATTTAATCCGGCACTGCTTAACAGATAACGCAGGGTATACTCCGGTGTCGTTCCCTTTCCCGTTGTATAAATGGTCTTTCCCTTCAAATCTGCAACTGTCTGCACCGAATCGCCTGTATCTAAAATTGATAAAACACCTAGCGTATTAATTCCTAATATCCTGATTTTACCGTTGCTCTTATTATACAGGGTTGCTGCTGCATTACACGGAAGCGCCGCCAGCGCTACATTGCCTTTAATCAGGTCTGCGCTGAATTCATCTGCCGTCGCCGCAATCTGGAATTCATAATCATTTTTAGCAGTCTGCTCTTTGGCATTTTCCATCAGCTGTACCATGCCGATTGCCGTCGGACCTTTTAATGCTGCTACTTTAATCTGCTGTTTCAAAACTGCTGTGGTTTCCGCTGTATTTTCACTGCCTGCCGCTGTTGTCTGCGGATTCTGCACATTTTTTTTACCGCATGCCGCCAGTCCCAAAAGCAGGACTGCACCAAGAAGCAGTGCGGTTACTTTTACGCCTTTTCTCATTTTCTGCTCTCCTTTGCTTGTTTTCATCCCTACCTTAGCATACTTTTTATGCAATATCAAGTTGTATAGCACCATTCCTGAACGATAAACTGTAATGTCTGATTTCCCCTGAATTCATTAATATCCGGGTAATACACAATGGAGATTTCTTTTCCGCGAAGCGGCATATCTTCTTCTTCAACCTTAAACTGAATTGCATCAACAACGTGTCCCTGCGTATCTTCCAATTGCATTTTTAATACATTTTTGTTTTTTCCAATCATATTGGCGGAACGCACCGTAAGCTTTCTGTCGGCAAAAACAGGCTTTTCGTTGCCCTTTCCAAACGGCTCTAGTACGCGGAGCTGTTCCACCAGCTTTTTACTTGCATACGAAACCGGCATCGGAACATCAATCCAGGTCACCGGTGTCAGTTCTTTTTCTGTCAACGTCTGCTGGCGGTTGAGTTTCGCACGGAACAAATCAATATTTTCCGTCGGCAGGGATAAGCCCGCCGCCATCGGATGTCCGCCAAATTTTGTAAGCAGTTCCTTGCATTTTGTGATTTCTTCAAACATATTATAGCCTTCAATCGAGCGGCCCGAACCTTTTGCGCCGTCCGCCGCATCGGTAATGACAATCGACGGCTTGTAGAAATGCTCTCTTAAACGGCCTGCGATAATCCCCGCCACGCTCTCATGGCACTCCGGCAGATACACCGCCAACACGTTATCTTCATACAAATCCGTTCCTTCGACCATTTCAATTGCTTTTTTCGCTTCCGTATCCGTCATATTTTTGCGTTCTTCATTTAATTCCCGCAATTCCTGTGCCATTTCATGCGCCTTACCGGGTTCGGTGCATAACAATAGTTCAATTGCACGCTGTGCCGTGTCAAGCCGTCCGCTGGCATTTAAACACGGTCCAATAATAAATCCGATATGATATGCCGATAAATGAGCCGCATCCAGCTCGCAGGCTTCAATCAGCGCCCGCAGTCCGGTATTTTTTGTCGTTGCAATCCATGCCAGCCCCTGTCTTACGATGACACGGTTTTCATCTTTTAAATCCACGACATCGCCGACCGTTGCGATTGCCGCAAGTTCCGTATATTCTTTAAAATCCGTCTTGTCCAGTCCCAGTTTTTCATATAAAATCTGCATGACCTTGTATGCCACAACCGCGCCGCAGATTTTATCAAACGGATATTCACAGTCCGGCTGTTTCGGGTCTACTATTGCATCGGCGCAGGACGTCAGCAGTTTCTTTTCGCCGTTTTCCTCGGTAAACGGGATATCGTGGTGGTCGGTTACAATCACCGTAAGCCCGTGTTCCTTTGCATACTGAATCTGTGGAATTGCCGCAATACCGTTATCACAGGTCAGAATCGTATCTTTCCCCTCTGCAGCCGCATTGTCAATTAAATGTTCATTAATCCCGTATCCGTCCGTAATCCGGTGCGGCACAACGTAATCCACGTCTACGCCAGCCTTTTTTAATGCTTTATAAAGAATTGTAATCGAACAAATTCCGTCAATATCGTAATCCCCGATAATCCGGATTTTTTTATGCTGTGCGATTTTTTCCGTTAAAATATCTACCGCTTTTTGTGCATCCTTTAACAATTCCGGTGCGTGCAGTCCGTCGATACTGCCGTTTAAATACATCTGCATTTCTTCATCGGTACAGACGTCACGGTTGCGCATAATCCGCGCAATCACCTGGTCAATTCCGTATTTTTGCTCTATCGCCTTAAAATCCGCTTTTTTGGCATATACCAGCCACTTACTTTTCATTTGCTCTCCATTCTAAAAAAACAGGGGACTCTTTATTTAGAATCCCCTGTCAGATTTCTCAAATTTACTTTTACTGCTCAGTGTGTCTTAAACCTGCGCGCCGTCTTCGTAAGTCTTTGCTTTTACAGGCTGTTCATTCACAATACCGCGCTTCTTTCCGCCCATGATATACCACAATGCACTTGTGATACAGATTGACGAATAAGCACCTGCCAGAATACCCACAATCAATGGTGCCGCAAACTCTTTTACAGATGCAACGCCGAAGATTAACAGGCATACCAGCATAATGAGTGTTGTCAGTGTCGTATTGACATTTCTTGTAAATGTATATGTAATTGAAGAATTTACAAGTTCTGTAATATCGGTCTTTGCATTGGCACTCTTTAACTTCTCACGGATTCTGTCAAAGATAATGATTGTACCGTTGATAGAATATCCGACGATTGTCAGCATACATGCAATAAACGTTGTTCCGACAGATACTCTTGCCAGTGCATAGAAAGTCAACACAATCAATACATCGTGAATGAGCGCAATAACAGCGGCTGCCGCAAAGCGGATATCACGGAAACGGAACCAGATGTAAATCAGCATACAAACGGTTGCAATAATGACGGATACAAACGCATCACGCTTCGTCGTTGCACTGACAGATGAACTGATTGTATCAGATTCTACAATTGTACCATCCTGAACCGGATACTTTGCAGTTACTGCATTTTCCATTGCTTCACGCTGGTCTAATGTTAAATCCTTTGTCTTAAAGGATACCTTTGTACTGTTCTGTACCTTCTGCTGCTGTACTTCCGTTACATTTGCAGCTGTTTTGATAATCGGAATCATGTCATTTTCGATTTCTGCCTGTGTGTATTCCTTATCAAATGTAAAGGTTGTTGTTGTTCCGCCGACAAATTCAAGGCTGTAATTTAAAGTCTTCTTACCTGCTGCGGAAAATGCACCCATACCGATAAATCCTGCCACGATGACAACGATTGAACCTATAAAGCACCATTTTCTGATACCGAGTACGTTAAAGGTCTTTTTATGTACGGTCTTGCCATACCACTTTGGATCGGTAAATCCGAAGTTATAAAGCAGCTTCATAATCACTCTTGTAATTACAAGTGCCGTAAACATTGAAGCTACAATGCCGACTGCCAGTGTCGTTGCAAAGCCCTTAATCGGACCTGAACCGAAAATATAAAGAACAGCTGCGGAAATCAGTGTTGTCACATTACCGTCGACAATCGCTGACAGCGCTTTGCTGTAACCGGTTGTAATGGCACTTTCAACGGCTCTGCCCGCTGCAATTTCTTCACGGATTCGTGTATAAATAATGACATTTGCATCAACAGCCATACCGATACCGAGGATAATACCTGCGATACCCGGCAGTGTCAGTGTCAGATCGTATACGCTTACTAAAATTAATACACCTGCTGTGTAAATCCATAATGCAATCGTTGCGACAACACCCGGAATACGGTAAACTGCAATCATAAATACACATAATAAAACCAGACCGAGAATTGCTGCATAAAGGCTGGTCGTAATCGCATCATGTCCTAACTGTGCACCTACGATGTTAGAACTTACTTCCTGTAAGGTCAGCGGAATTGAACCGATTCTTACGAAAGTTGCCAGTGTGTCGGCTGATTCATAAGATTCCATATTGGTAATGGATGCTGTTCCGCCTGTGATTTCTGACTGTACAGTCGGCGCACTCTTTACTTCACCATCATATACAATATAAATAATTTTATTTAAGTTTGCCTTAGTGGCTTCGGCAAATTTTGTAGAACCCTCATCTGTAAATGTAAGCTGTACCCCAAATGAACTTGATGAGTTTGATGAGGTATCTGTGTATGCCTGGGCGCCCTTCACATCAGAACCGGTAAGCAGCGGTGTGTATTCTTCGCCGTTTGCCCATGCTGTATAGCCGTCTGAATCAAGGAATTCCAATGAACCCGGTGTACCGAGTTCCTGTAAAATTTCGTTGGCATCCGTAACACCCGGAATTTCAACTGTAATACGGTTATCACCGGCTTTATATACCTGTGATTCTGTACTCTTACCCTCTACACGCTTTTGCAGCTTGTAAATCGTATCATCGACATCCTGTGATGTAGGATTGTCTTCCTGAATTTCGTAAGTAATACTTACGCCGCCTGCTAAGTCCAGACCCAGATTGATGTCTTTTGCACTACCTGAACCATTTTCATCAATACCAAAGATAGCAATGAGTGTAAATCCGATTGCCATGGCTGCAATGATGATGGAGTAGCAGACTTTTTTTGTCATGTTATACTTCATTTTTGCGGTTACTCCTTCTCCACATTGTTCATTTTGGTCCGTTTAATCCTCTGCCAGTGCTGCTTTTATCATAATCGCACATTCAATTCTTTTTCTCTGCAATTCACAACCTATATCATAAGCATCGTTGATATTGCCGTGGAAATTGTATGAATTGGCCGCACAGCCGCCGCTGCAGTAAAACTTTGCAAAGCATTTTTTACATTTTTCCTTAGAATAAACATTGCTGTTTTTGAATTCTTCACGGATATCTGTTCTTGTGATTCCTTCATCAACATTTCCCATCAGGAACTTTTCATTTCCAACGAACTGATGACATGGATAAAAATCTCCCCACGGGGTCACTGCAAGATACTCACAGCCCGAACCACAGCCGGATAATCTCTTTGCCACACATGGACCGCCGTTTAAATCAATCATAAAATGGAAGAAATTAAAACCGTTGCCGGCTTTCTTTCTCTTAACCAGTTCTTTTGCAAGCATGTCATACTGCTCACAAAGATAAGGAATATCTTCCTCCCTGATTGCATATGAATCTGTCGGCTGTGCAACAACAGGTTCTACGGAAATCTGTTCAAATCCTTCATCTGCCAGATGCAGAACATCTTTTGAAAAATCCAGATTGTTATGCGTAAAGGTGCCTCTTACATAATAATTCATCTGGTTTCTGCTCTCTGCAACTTTCTTAAACTTCGGCATGATAATATCATAAGAACTTCCGTGTCCGTTTCTTGTCGGACGCATCAGGTCATTGATTTCTTTTCGTCCATCGATACTTAATACGATGTTGGACATTTCTTTATTTGCAAATTCAAGAATCTCGTCATTTAACAGGATTCCATTGGTTGTAAGCGTAAAACGGAACTTTTTGTTGTTCGCTTCTTCAATACTTCTTCCGTATTCAACAAGCTGTTTTACAACTTCCCAGTTCATTGTCGGTTCTCCACCGAAGAAATCGACTTCCAGA
The DNA here is from genome assembly GCF_040095895.1 of Lachnospira intestinalis. Classification (NCBI taxonomy): domain Bacteria; kingdom Bacillati; phylum Bacillota; class Clostridia; order Lachnospirales; family Lachnospiraceae; genus Lachnospira; species Lachnospira intestinalis. The sequence goes on along the minus strand of NZ_JBBMFS010000001.1, from coordinate 159,984 downwards.
TTCTTTCTGGAACCGGAATTGGCAACTAAAAAGTCAAGCGCTTTTTTACCGACTTCAAAGCTCATTAACGCTCTGCGGCCGTGATATTCACCTTCTTCTGCAAAACAGTAGCGGCAGGCAAGATTACAGTCATGCGCAATATGCAGACAGAGTGCCTTTACAACCGTCGGTCTGTCTTTAAATGCATCGATATAATTTTCATAAATATCTTCTGTAAATAACTGTCCTGCTTCTTTTAACTGTTCTATTTCAGAATAAGCCTCTCTGATATCATTTTCCGGGTACTTGTTTTCAAGTTCCTCAACAATTGTATCAAGCGGCATCTTCTCATAAAGTGCGATGATATCATAAACCATATCATCTACAACATGTACTGAACCACTGTTGACATCCAGCACGATGTTATAACCATTATTTTTATACTGATGTACCATTTCTAATTTTCCATTTCTTTTCTTAATTGCTGTCTGCACAATAATCCTATTGCGAAAGAAAGAGAGTGTTGATAAAACCTTAACACTCTCTTATCAATTACATTAGTTATTCTTGTTCTCGCAGCTCTGATTACCTACTGTGCAAGAAGTCTTGCAGGCTGACTGACATGATGTCTGGCATTCGCCGCATCCGCCGTGCTTCATTGTATCTTTCAATACGCGGTTGCTGATTGTCTTAATATGCTTCACGACAATACCTCCTTTTGTTTATAAACTAACGTTTATTATATCATAGCCTTGTTTTCATTTCAACTGTTTTATATCAGATAAGCCCCATACTGCGTAACAGGTAAATCCAGCCGGTCAGCGTAATAGAGGATAATAACGTCGTAAGTACAATGATACTGGATGCTAACACACCGTCATTGTCCATATTTTCCGACATAATATAGCAGCTCACGGTTGTCGGTGATGCCACCATAATAAGAATTGCCACCAGCTCCTGATTGCGGTATCCCATGGCAACAGCTATCGGCAGGCAGACTGCCGCAATACCGATTAACTTAATAAAGGTTGCAATTACGGTCGGCTTAATCTTTTTAATTGCCTTTCTGCCCTCAAAACCCGCACCGATTACAATCAGCGCTATCGGTGTCGCCGTCTGCGCGATACTTGTCAGCGTCTTATTAATAATCACCGGGAACTGCACATGCAGTAATGAAAACGGCAGTCCCAGTACGATTCCTATAATAATCGGATTTTTTAAGACATTGATAAAGGCTCTCTTAATTACCGCACTGTGTGGCTCTTTCTTGACCGCACTGCCTGTTTTTACCTCCGGGTGTGCTTTTAATGTCAGAATAATGACCGAATAAATATTAAATAACGGAACGGCTGATACAATCATCAACGGTGCCATGCCGGTTGATGAGTACATATTCTGAATAAATGCCATGCCAAGAATTGCTGCACTGCTCCGGCAGGCGCACTGCACAAAGCTTCCCTTCTGCGTATCGTCCTTCATCAACAATTCCGTCACCACCCATGTAATTACGAAAAATGCTGTTGTTGCAAGCATACAGTACAGCACAAACCGGATATCAAACTGCGATGTCATGTCCGCACTTGAAATCTGCTGGAATAACAGCACCGGCAGCGCTACATGAAACACATATTTATTCGCCTTACTGACAAAATGTTCATCAATCACACCAAGCTGTTTTATCACCCAGCCGACAATCATTACCAAAAAAATCGGCACTGTTGCATTAATACTGTAAATAAAACTATCCATTCTTATCTTTTCTCCCTTTTCACCTTATAATCTGTATTAATTTCTAACGCATTTTACCATATATTGTGATATTTTTTGAGGGAATTGTCAAGAATGATGCTGTTTTTACAACAACTGTGCCTTTGTTCTGCTCTGTTAAAGTTTTGCGGAGTCTTTACTGTTTCTTTAACTGTTCAATCTGTGCCATGACTGACTGTAATTGCTGCTTCATTGTTTCAATTTCATCTTTTTGTGTGTCAATGGTATTCTGTTTAGCCTCTAGTTCTTCCTTTTGAGTATTAATGGTTGTTTTCTGTTCTTCCAGTTTCTCCTTTTGTGTGTCAATGGTTTCTTTCTGAACATCAATGGTATCCTGCATTTCATCTATCATGTACTGCACCGTGTTTCTATCCAGTTGAATCAATTCCTTTGAAAACATTTCCATCACCTTTTCCACATTCTGACACATGACATAGATTTCTTCGTACATCTCTTTAAACTCCGGGTACTGTCTGATTAATTCAATGATAATCTCCGGTTCATCTGTACTTAAAAATGTCAGCCATGCCTCTGTCCTATTCCAGCAGTTTCCACCACCGTTCTTCCCGTTACTCTTAACATTATTGTGGTAGATTGTACGAAAAATGTCAAGCGGAATAAACACATATTTTTGCAGTAATTCAAGCTCTAATCCTGTATCTGACTGCTGTTTGAATTTGTGAATATAGTTTTGGGGATATTCGTGAAATTCTTTGATACTTGTTTCAAAGAATACGATCGTATAGACGGATTTTATATCCTTATAACTGAAGGCTTTTTTCTTTTCGCCTTTGACCCTTTTATACTGTCTGAGCAGTAAATCCGAAGAATAACAGGCACTTCTCTGTCCCGGAAATCTGTACCCGATTTTCTGGACTTCGACATTGGCAAGACTGGTATCGGCAAGTTCTACTAAGATGTCCATAATCAAAAGCGACTGTTCATCGGCAAGCCTTGTAGAATCTCCCGGAAGCACTCTTTTTATCGTAACGCTCTGCCCTAATAAAAGGGATAGTAATTCGTTGAGCCGCTCCGGTGTGTTTTCAGGATTCATAATTTCTTTAAAGAACGCATCGTATAAAATTTTGACACCTTTTACTCCCGTGCAGTAATCTAAAAATTCTTCCTGCTGTTCTTCGTCCCATTCCCGATATTTTTCTAATAGCTTCGGATTCTCACGGATTTCCTGCTTGATGTCCTCCCGCTCGCGAATCATTGGAAAGTATTGTTTTAATTTACTTGTGCTTTTTGGCAATCGCACCGCCCCTTTCTTTCGCAGTTTATTCATCGTTCAATAACATTTATTAATATACATCGGTGCTTATAAATATTATTGATGTATTTACTATACTTCATATAATACCACTTGTCAATATATTTTTTCAATTATTTATATAATGCCCCTGATTTCATATATCTTCTCTACTACATTGTTTCCATATGGATGCCCATTATCATTCGGATAATTCGTTACATCATCTGCCGGTACTCCTGACGGCTCTCCTGTCGTATATTTATTCGTATGCCAGATACTCGATTCACAGGCTGGGGCATATAATGCCAGTCCATATGTGGTTATTCTTCCGTCACTTTTTTCTGTCGTATTTAATTCTCCTTCAAATGCAGGATGTATATGACTGTTATCTTCAGGGTCTTCCATTCTTTCTCCATTTGAAAAACAGATATTGGAATACTCTCTGTTAAACTCATTATGTTTTCCTATCCCGTCACAATATACTGCATTGGCTGACCACTGTGGTACATTATAATATGTAGGTACTCCCAGTTCTGAAAGCACCATGCTTCCATGTTCCAGTTCTGTGGTTGATGTTGCACTGTTGTCACACAGCCACCTTGCTGTTCCATAAATGTATTTGTACACTCATTAATACTTTTCCTCCTGTAACTTAATATTTATACTTTTAGTAATATTATGAAATTGGAAATTTCAACCAATTCCCACGCCCATTATATATAAAAAAAAACTATAATAATAGTTTTCTATATATCTGCACCTCTGCCACAAATTTTTCCAAAAACAGCATTTTCCAATCCGCTCTGTCTACAAACAAAAAACCACAGAAACGGCTGTGTTTAGCACGCACCGTTCCTGTGGTTTTGTCTTTTATATTTTATCTGTTATCCGCTAATTCCCCTTATTTTTCGCCCTGAATTTCCAGCCAGTATGTATGCTCCAGCGGTCCACTGCCCTTTCCGAGGTTTAAGCCCGCCTGCAATGCACCTGTAATGTAACGTTTTGCATTTTCCACGCTCTCCTGCATGGTGTGTCCCATTGCCAGATTACATGCGATTGCCGAAGACAGCGTACAGCCTGTGCCATGGGTATTGTCATTTTCCACACGCTTTCCTTCAAACCAGAACGTCCCTTCCTTTGTATAAAGGCAGTCGTTGGCAGTATTGCGCTCATGTCCGCCTTTTACAAGCACCGCCGTATCCGTTCCGATTTTATCATAAATCGCCTTTGCCGCCGCTTCCATATCCTGTGCATTTTCAATTTTTCTACCGCAAAGCACTTCCGCCTCCGGAATATTCGGTGTAATTACGCTCGCAAGCGGCATAAGCTGTGTCACAAGTGTTTCCTGCGCTTCCGGTGCAATCAGCCGGCTTCCGCTGGTAGACACCATAACCGGGTCTAATACGACTCTGCCCGGCCGGTATTGCTTTAAGGTGTCTGCTATTACCTGAATCAGCCCGCTGTTGGATACCATGCCGATTTTTACCGCATCGGGGAATATATCCGTAAAAATGCAGTCTAACTGGTTCTTTAAAAATTCCGGTGATACATCGTAAATGCCGTATACACCGGTCGTATTCTGTGCCGTCAGGGACGTAATGGCACTCATGCCGTAAAGCTTATGCGCCGCAATCGTCTTTAAATCTGCCTGAATCCCCGCGCCGCCGCTGCAGTCGCTCCCCGCTATCGTCAATACTGTCTTCATAACTCTCCTCTTTTCCGTAAATGCTTCCGAATCTATTTGCAGCGTCTACGGCACAAATAGCTGTATAAATCGAAATGAATGTGCAAAGCACATTCTCGCGCCGAGCGCGGTCGTTTGCGACAAACTACATCTTCGCGCGAGTGCGCATCACCGGCACGTAGTGCCTTTTGTGCAATAGGGAATTCTATCAGAATTTCCTATTACACAAAAAAGGCTTGTACCGTCAATCCGATACAAGCCACCCAAAGTGCAGTCGGCGGGACTTGAACCCGCACGAGCGCAATGCTCACTAGATCCTTAGTCTAGCGCGTATGCCAATTCCGCCACGACTGCGTATTATGTAGCGCCGTAATCAACAGCGCCTATACATAATACCATTGACACTGATTCATGTCAACTGTTTTTTTCATTTTTTTATTTTTTTTGCATATTTTATGCCTTTACCCTGACAATATTATAGTACGATTTTGCGGTAAATGCATATACCAGTCCGTATATCACGCAGAATATGCCAAGCGTAATCAAAGTACACATGCCAAACAGCTTTGTTTCACCCATCGCCAGCATCCGCACCATCATCTGGATAATCCTGAAGGATACGGCAATATGAATCCCTGCTGCCACAAGCGGCAGAAAAAATACCATCAATACCTGACTGCGGATAGTCTTTTTAACCTCTGTCAGGCTCATGCCGACATTCTGCATAATTTCAAACCGTTTTTTATCCTGATACCCTTCAGAAATCTGCTTATAATAGATAATCAGCGCCGTTGCCATTAAGAACAAAATTCCAATAAACAGTCCAACAAACAGCAGCCCGCCGTATATCTGATACAGCTGTTCTGCCATCTCATAGCTGTTTTCTGCTTCTACATAGGCACTCTCTATATCGATCCGGTATAAATCTTCTGTCAGTTTCTGACTTTCCTGTTTTGAAAGATTGGTATTATACTGTACACAGTACTGCAGGTTCTGCATATTTCCTGCTTCCAGTGCCTGCTGCCGCCACTTTTGCACGTCCTCTTTTCCCGGAACAACCACCAGCAGGCATTTCACTGCGCCGCTGTAAGCCTGCAGTCCAAAATCCTGTTCCGGTTCCGGAAGATAAGATGCAATCTGATAGTCATTCACCGCTGTGCCTATCTGCATCTGCATGGATGTCTGTCCTTTTAACTCCTTATTTTGCGTATACAGTAAAACTTCTCCGTCTTTTAAGGTTTCTCCTGTATGGCAGACCGTGTTATATTCATCTAACGAAATGACTTCCATATATACGCCCTGCTTTTCATCTGCAATTACCAGTCCTTTGCCGTCTGCAAGCGTATACTTTCCATCTCCGCCGTAAGCCGTTATCATTCCCATTGAATGAACCGCCGTATAATCCTTCACCGTAACCTGATGCGCTTCGTTGATCTTCGCAATTTCTTCATCAACCGCCGCTGTATCCTCATAGTCTGATAGATTTGCGGTCACATCAATTTCTTTCGGACTTCTGGCCGCAATTGTTGTCTGAATTCCCGCATACAGTGATACGGTTGTTGAAATGCTGATTAACACCATTGTTGACAATATACAGATGTTGGCAAGCCCTGCCGCATTCTGCTTCATTCTGTAAATCATGCCGGATATACTGAAAAAATGTCCCGTCCGGTAATAAAAATGCTTATTTTTGCGCATAAGCTTTAACAGTGCAATACTGCCTGCCGTAAACAGCGCATACGTACCAATCACAACCAGTATGACTGCAATAAAAAATGTATTCATCGCCGCCATCGGTGACTTTGTGGTTAATGCAAAGTAATACCCGAAACCGATACAGCAAAGTCCTATCAATGTCATCAGAATTTTTGTCTTCGGTTCTTTTTCCCCGGCTTCCGTGCCGTGCAGCAGCTCAACCGGATTCGACAGATGAATTTTACACAGGTTGTATAAAAATGTTACAAAATAGATTGCCAGAAAATAACCGCCCGTCATAAACACCGATGTCATTTCCATTTGGAATTTCGGCACACTGCTTACCGCAATCATTTTCATCAATATCAGGAACATCAGTTTGGAAAACACCATCCCCAGAATCATGCCCGATACAAAGACCGTGATAAAAACAAAAACATTTTCAAAAAACATCATGACTGCAATATGGCGTTTTTCCATGCCGAGAATATTGTAAAGTCCGATTTCTTTTAACCGCTGTTTCATCAGAAAGCTGTTAATATAAAACAGAAATACAACGATAAATATCCTTGCAACCCACAATCCAATTGGAAGCAGTGCCAGAATATTGTCCGAATATGGCATTTTCCTGATACCATCGTTATTCATCAGCGAAACCATCATGTAGTACATCATCACCGAAAAAATTCCCATTATTATATAAGGAAAGAATATTTTTTTGTTCTTTCTGATGTTGGACACTGCCATTTTGGCGTAAAACAGACTATTCACCCTGCTCACCTCCCGTTGCAAGGACCGTGAGTGCCGCAGAAATCTTTGCGTACATTTCCTCATCACTCATATTCGCCTTGTAAATCTGATGGAACACTTCTCCGTCTTTAATAAACAGCACACGCTTTGCACGGCTTGCCGCTTTGGTTGAATGCGTTACCATTACAATGGTCTGACCGTCTTCGTTAATACTCTGAAATAAATCCAGCAGCTGGTCTGTCGAGCGGGAGTCCAGCGCTCCTGTCGGTTCATCGGCTAAGATCAGCTGCGGCTGTGTAATCAGCGCTCTTGCGACTGCCGCACGCTGCTTTTGTCCGCCGGATACTTCATACGGATACTTTTCCAGCAAATGCGTGATTTCAAGCTTCTTTGCAATCGGTTCTAATTTCTGCATCATTTGCGGGTACTGTTCTCCTGAAAGCACCAGCGGCAGAAAGATATTGTCTTTTAATGAAAATGTATCTAACAGGTTAAAATCCTGAAAAACAAATCCCAGATTAGTCCTGCGAAACGCCGATAACTCCTTATTTTTAATTTCTACGGTATTTTTCCCGTTTAAAAGAATCTCTCCGGCTGTCGGACGGTCCAGTGCCGCAAGGATATTAAGCAGCGTTGTCTTTCCCGAACCGGACTCACCCATAATCGCTACGTATTCTCCGTCCTCTACACTGAAATTGACATTGCTTAATGCCTGCACCTGATTTGCACCCAGCCTTGTTGTATATACTTTTTTTACATTTCTTACTTCCAGTAATGACATATTTCCTCCATTCCAGCACCGCTGTGCTTTTGTTATCTTACATTCACAGTATATAAAAAGATGAAATGCAGTTCCATAACTTAAACTTACATTTCATCTTCCTAACCTTACACTTTTGTAAGAATTCTTTCTATTCGTGCCGGGTATGGTGCTGGCGTATCGTCAGCAGTACCTTTGTTCCGTGATACGGTTCTGATTCCACCTCAATATCAATTCCAAGCTGGTCTGCCGCCTTTTTACACAGATACAGTCCGATTCCCGATGATTTGCTTGCGCCGCGCCCATTGTAACCGGTATATCCGCGTTCCATAATACGCGGCAGGTCCTCACTTTGAATCCCAATGCCGTTATCTTCAATAACAAGCACCGTATCGGATTTTAACAGTGTTTCTTTTTCGTAGATTTTTACCGTTCCGCCCTTTTGCGTATATTTTACTGCGTTAGACAGCAGCTGTTCCAGAATAAATAACAGCCATTTTTCATCCGTTTCAATCTCACTGTGCTTTCCATTGCCAGGGTAATCTGACGGTGAATAAACTGTCCCGCAAAACGCTTCACTGCCTTTTTTACAACGGTTTCCACCGCAGTTGTTTCAAACCGGAAATCCGAAGACAAATCTTCCAGCCGCAGGTAATTCATCACTGCTTCAACATAAAAATCAATCTTAAACAGTTCGGATTTTAACTCTTTAATATCCTGTTCCGCCACTTCCTGCGGATTTTCTTCCATCACCTGTAACAACAGATCCACAGCCGCAATCGGTGTCTTAATCTGATGCGCCCAGATGGCATAATAATCCATCATATCGGTCTGTTTCTTCTGCATGTGTTCTGCCAGCTGCGCTTTTTCCTGTATCAGTTTTAAAACCAGCTGCTGATAATCCCGCTCAATGGCTGTATGTGCCGCATCTTCTTCCAGCGCATGCACTTCCTTTAAGTGACAGTGTCTTTGAAGATTTTCATGTTTTTTATAAAAATGCACATAATCGGCGGCACATACAATCACAAGCACTGTCAGACTGATTTTAAATGCATAAAGACCTGCCTGCAGCGGTGCTGAATATAAGTAATTAATCACTGCGGTCACGCCACAGATAAATGCAGTGAGAAAAAAATACATTTTCCGGTCTTTGATATATATTCCCAAATATTTCATTCAATCAGATACCCCGCACCTTTTTTCGTTTTAATATAATCCTGTATGCCTGTTTCCTCTAATTTCTTCCGAAGCCGCGTGACATTAACCGTCAGCGTGTTATCATCAATAAAACTTTCATCTTCCCAGAGCTTTTCCATAATCTTATCGCGGGATACGACCTTCCCCGTATTTTCCATTAAAATCTGTAAAATACGGAATTCATTTTTCGTCAGTTCCGCTTTCTTTCCTTCATAAGTAAAGGTCTGGTCATTCACATTTAAAATGCCGCCCCGGTACTCACACAAATTTCCAGGATGCTCCGAATACGAATAGGTGCGCCGCAGAACCGCCTGAATCTTTGCTGTGACGACATTTAAATCATAAGGCTTTGTAATAAAATCATCACCGCCCATATTCATCGCCATGACAATATTCATATTGTCAGACATCGAAGACAGAAAAATCACCGGCACCTGCGAGATATTCCGTATCTGTGTACACCAGTGGTATCCGTTAAAAAACGGCAGTCCGATGTCCATTAACACAATGGAGGGCTGTTCCTTTACAAAACACTCCATGACATGATTAAAATCCTGCACACAGACTGCTTCATAGCCCCATTTTTCCAAATGTACTTTTAATGTCTTTGCAATAACCTCATCATCTTCCACAATTAATATCTTATACATCTTTTAACCGTCTTCCCGCTTTCCATATTTTCCATGCTTTTCATACTTTTGATTTCCGCTGCCGGTATCACCGCTTTTCTTTTTTCATCATAATCAGTTTTGATTCTGACGTCAAGTCTTCCATCGATGCGGATTGATAATTTTTTAAATTTTTTTACATTTTTTTGAATTTAAGTGTTGACAGATTTACAATTATAGTATAGAATAAATATTGCTGTTGGCGAGTTATTAAAACAGCACAACAATTAAATGTATGCGGAAGTGTCGGAATTGGCAGACGAGCTAGATTCAGGTTCTAGTGGCGGTTTTCGCCGTGAGGGTTCAAGTCCCTTCTTCCGCATTGTCTATAAGTTTCTTATAGATTGTCTTGCAGTCGTGGCGGAATTGGCATACGCGCTAGACTAAGGATCTAGTGAGCATTGCGCTCGTGCGGGTTCAAGTCCCGCCGACTGCACTACTGTTTGGGTGAGCCTGTTACTTTTATGGTAACAGGCTTTTTTATTTTTTTTGCTCCTGCCTTTGTACTCTTTTTATCCCATCATACAAGGCTGCCGCCGAAAACATCTCCTGTGCCATGAACTTTCATGAATCAAACAAAAAAGGTTCATGCAGGCATCTTCTGCCCTGCATGAACCTCATATGAAATCCTATAAAATACTCTGTACTTATAGATTAATACTCCATAAACTCCTGAATATCTCTTAAAATATCTTCTATTAAAGTACCGTCGTCATTAATCGTTAAACGAAGCGGCTTACTGATATCCAGACTGAATAACCCCACCAAAGACTTTGCATCAATACAGCTGTGTCCCGATTCAATATCAAAATCACAGGAATATTTGCTGATAATGCTTACAAATCTCTGAATTTTTTCTACTGAATCCAATAAAATAGATACCGTAATCATTGTTCTCCTCCTAAACCCACCTAATATTTTTAACTTTCTACCACATCATACTACATGGATTTGATAAAAACAACCTAAAGTACGGTTTTTCGACATTTTTCGGCATGTCATGGTTTTTTATCTGCTTTTCACAATTTCTTTTGTGAATTTTTTACATGAATTTTACATTCTTTTCACATTTTTGTTTTTCTCAAATTACATCAGCGGCGCAATCAGACGAAGCATTTTTCCAACCAGCATTTTCCCTTTCGGATATTTATCGCAGCTCTCCTTTGTAATCTCCTGGCACTGCTTTAATGTTTCTTTAAAATCCTGCTCCACATCATGTAATACATCGTTGCTGTACATATATGCCCCACATTCAAAATGCAGATACAGACTTCTGAAATCCAGATTAATCGTTCCGACACAGCCCCGGATATCATCACTGACAAATACCTTGGCGTGTACAAAGCCCGGCGTATATTCATAAATCTTTACACCGTATTTTAACAGCTGCTTATAGTACGTCCTCGCCAGCAGATAAGCATAGATTTTATCCGGAATATGCGGCATGATAATCACCGTTTCCACACCACGCTTCGCACAGTAGCGCAGTGCCGTTATCATTTCATCATCCAGAATCAGATACGGTGTCATAATATGCACATATTTCCGCGCACGGTTTAAAATGTCGATATAGACCTGCTTTCCGATACGCTCATCGCCATATGGGTCATCCCCGTATGGAATGACATAGCCACCCGCGTGCAGCTTTTTATCCTGCGTATTTTGCATATCGGTGTTCCGCATACTTTCCATATCTGTACGCATCTCATCAGCCTGCGTGTTTTCCCATACTTCAACCGTATATTTTCGGATTTCTTCTTGCGGGATACTGTCCTTTCCCTTTGCCACATGCCACATTTTCAAAAAGAGCAGCGTAAAGCTTTTCACTGCCTCCCCCTGAATCATAACTGCTGTATCCTTCCAGTGGCCAAAACGGTCAATTCGGTTAATGTACTCATCAGCAAGGTTTATGCCGCCCGTAAATACTGTTTTTCCGTCAATAATGAGAATTTTACGGTGGTCGCGGTTATTCTGGTAGGTAGACAGCACCGGTCGAATCTGTGAGAACGGAATACTCTGGATTCCCATTTTTTCCAAATCTTTATAATACCCATACGGAAGCAGTGCCAGACTGCACATGCCGTCATACATCATGCGGACTTCCACACCCTGCGCCGCCTTTTCCTTTAAAATTTCCAGAATCGTATTCCACATATAGCTTTTTGTCACAATAAAATACTCCATGAAAATGAAATGCTCGGCACGCTTTAACTGTTCAATCATGTCTGCAAATTTTGCTTCACCGATTGGATAATATTTCATTTTACAGCCTGCATAGACCGGGTAATTATCCGCATGATACAGATAATCCGCAATGCCTTTTTCTCCCGCGGACTGCTCCTGTAACTCCTGCACCGTTTCTTCATTCTGCGCAAGATACGGACGGATTTCATCTTCAATCTTTGTGAGCTTCTTATGGATTCTTTTTGTTCCCGGCTGGAGGTTGATATAGATATATAATACCGTGCCAAATACCGGGATAACCAGCACCGGAATAATCCACGCTATTTTAAAGGAAGCATTATTTTCTTCATTTAAAATATGAACAACCGTCACCGCCCCCAGCAGTACAAATGCCGCATAAACGACCGTACTGTAATCTTTTAACCAGTAAAAGCTGGCAAAGAAAACAAAGAGCTGTAACAGCAGTGCCACTACGATAATTGCCGTCCGGCTGAACGCAATCCGCAGCATCAGCCGAAGTCTTCTTATTACTCTTTCTAAAAAATCTTTATTCATATCATTCTCCGTTCTGCTACATAATACCGCTAACATCAAGGCGGTTTCTTATCTGCCGTTATTTAAAACAGTATACCACAAATTGTAAAAAAAGCACTACAAAACATTGCATTTAATGTTCTGTAGTGCCTGTTTCCGCACAGTACACCTTATGTATTTATCTTATATATTCATGTTATGTATCTATCTCACAATAATACAGTATATTCTCATCTAAATCATATATTGCTAGAGAAAAATTATATGACCGGCGGTATAAAAGGCCCGTTCTTTCTGTATCCTGCTGTCGGTCAATAAAATAATAACAGCCGTTCTCAATCTTCGGGATTCCTGCTTTATCCGCAAAATAATACCCATAACTGCTGCCGCCCCTGCTTCCGCCATACATCAGCAGTTCTAATTCTTCCTCCAACGGAAGTACTTTCCACCCGTCTGTATTTTGAAGCTGCTCCGCCAGTTCTGCACCATGCATTGCATCAAACCGGATCGTTGCCGCATATTCGCCTTCACCGTGAAATCCGCCGTGCGTGTCGGAAGCTTCCGCTTTTTCTGCGGCAGGCAGACTGCAGTTTAACTGTTCACTGACATACTGTTCTGCCGGCTTTTTGCCGGTACAGCCGCTGAATATAATAATCATCATTAATATTCCAAAAAATATCCTTATACGTTTTTTCATCGTTTTCCTTTTAATACTTTTATATAAAAATATTTTAAAAATTATACAGAATAAAATATATCTATTGGAAATGGCTTAATCCAATTCATTTCCTGCATCATATAACAATAATTATTAGCAAAACCTATTTCAAAATTATCATATCCCGACCAGTCAAAATCATATACATCGCTCAATTTATATAATGCTGAATATGTTCCATCACCTTTTCTTGTAAATATAACAGAATAATCAACATTATGCAATGCCGCAAATGCATCTAAACTTGAATTATCAGAAGTAAACGCAAATGAACCATGCACTTCTCCATATGCCTTGTCCTGCCCTATAACTTCTTCCTCAAATTGCATTGCAATCTGACACCCTAAATAAAAATTACAGCTCAGCTCTCTTGCCCAATCATCATTGTGATGAACATATGTAGAAGGAGAACTATTCCCTGAAAATTCCAAAGCATGTTCCATATAATTAGCCGTATATTTACACCCTCTATTTCTTACAATCGCAATTCCTAGTTTGTATGCTCCTACTGCTGCTGGATATCCCGTAATTCTGCTATTAGCATTTAAAACTTGTGAATTTTGTTGCTCACGATTTTTTTCAATGTAATCACGTAAAGCTATCAAATATTTCTCATTTTTTGTATCTTCCATATCAAGAATTGAATCCAATGCCATATCCAAATATTCATTAAACCCTTCTTCATCTGTATGAATATCTTGATAAAAACGTTCAATAATTTCATCAATATATTCTTTATTGTTTCCATTTATAGATAAAGCTTTATCTATCTTTTGCTGCACACTATCACAAATTTCATAAGCATTTTGTGCTGCATATATCCTTGTTACCGGAACACATTGACTTAAAATTCCAAATACAATTCCCCACGTTACTATCACCTTTTTTAAACTAATTTTCATTTTAATCTCCTTTGCATATATGTATATCTTCTGTTACAAAAATACCACAAACATATTGCATCCCCCCCCTAGTTTATATTATAAATATTTTCACATATAAACTTTAATATTTAAAAATATTTATGCAATATATTATAATATTTTTCTTCCTCTTTGGCTGTTAGTTTTTGTAGGTGTTTTTTCGTTGGTTTTGATTGGTTTCCGTTGCTTTTGTCGCTTTTTCATATAAAACATAAGCAGACCCGACAACCTCCCGGTCGTCAAGCCTGCTTTCACAACACATTTATACACCTATAATGTCAGCGGAATGTTTTATGCCACGCACTCCCACAATCACCCTGACATCATAAGATTTTCAAATTACAGATTCGTATATCCCATTAAATACGCATCCACTTCTCTTGCACAGTCGCGGCCCTGACGGATTGCCTTTACAACAAGGGACTGTCCTGTGTGCATATCGCCTGCTGTAAATACGCCTGCCACATTTGTTGCAAATTTATCTGCCGCAGTCTTTACATTGGTTCTTTCGTTTAATTCCACGCCAAATGCGTCTGCGATATACTTCTGTGTGCCTAAGAAACCTGCCGCAATCAGTACGAGTTCGCAAGGCAGTTCCTGTTCTGTTCCCTCTACCGGAACCATCATTCTTCTGCCGGTCTTTTCGTCCTTCTTAGACTCCAGCTTCACGGTTACAACCTTTTCAAGATTGCCTTTCTTATCTTTTTTGAACTCTTTAACGGTTGTTGTATAGATTCGAGGGTCATGTCCGAATACGGCAATCGCTTCTTCCTGACCGTAATCTGTCTTGCAGACTAACGGCCACTGTGGCCAAGGATTGCTCTCCGCTCTTGTATCCGGTGCCTTTGGCATCATTTCAAGCTGTGTAATAGATTTACAGCCGTGACGGATACACGTTCCCACACAGTCATTACCGGTATCACCGCCGCCGATAACAATGACATTTTTATTCTTTGCAGAAATGTATTTGCCGTCCTGTAAACCGGAATCTAACAGGCTCTTTGTGGTTGATGTCAGGAAATCTACCGCAAAATAGATTCCGTTTGCATCTCTGCCCGGTGCATTGATATCTCTCGGATTAGAAGCACCACAGCAAAGTACGACTGCATCGTATTCTTCCTGTAACTTCTGTGCCTTAATATTGACACCGATATTGGCATCGGTTACAAATTCAATACCTTCCGCTTTCATCACATTGATTTTTCTGTCAATGATATGTTTTTCCAGCTTCATGTTCGGAATACCGTAACGCAGTAATCCGCCGACTCTGTCTGCACGTTCATAAACCGTTACGGAATGCCCTCTTGAATTTAACTGGTCTGCAACGGCAAGTCCCGAAGGACCTGAACCGACAACTGCAATTTTCTTGCCGGTTCTTACCTTTGGCGGCTTTGGACCTGCAAGGCCGTTTGCATAAGCATGTTCGATAATCGCCATTTCATTTTCCTTTGTGCAGACTGCATCTCCGTTTAAACCACAGGTGCAGGCTTTCTCACAAAGCGCCGGGCAGACACGGCTTGTAAATTCAGGGAAATTGCTGGTCTTGTGCAGGCGGTTGTACGCCTGCTCCCAGTTTCCTGTGTATACAAGATCATTCCATTCAGGAATCAGGTTGTTTAACGGACAGCCTGATGTCATGCCTTTAATTGTCATGCCTGACTGGCAGAACGGAACGCCGCAGTCCATGCAGCGTGCGCTCTGTTTTCTCTGTTCTGCCTCTGATAAAGGGGTATGAAATTCATTAAAATTTTTGATTCGTTCTTTCGGTGAAACTGCTTTCGCTTCCACGCGTTCATATTCTAAAAATCCGGTTGGCTTTCCCATAGGTATCTCCTTTCGGTCATTCACTTCGTATCATTTACTTAATTGCTGCATAGAATGCTTCAATCTGTGCCTGTTCGCTGCTTAATCCCTTTTCTTCCATCTGTACAATCTTGTTCATCATCTTCTTATAATCATGTGGAACAATTCTCTTAAACATCGGAAGGTATTCGCCGAAGTTGTCTAAGACTTCCTTGCCCTTCTTTGAATTGGTATAAGCTACGTGTTCTGTAATAATTTCTTTCAACTCAAGCACATCGTATTTATCCGTTACCGGTTCCATGGAAACAAGCTGCTTATTTACTCTCTTGTAAAGGCTTGTATCCTCATCGAGTACATAGGCGATACCGCCGCTCATACCGGCTGCAAAGTTCTTACCGGTTCCGCCAAGTACTACAACGCGTCCGCCTGTCATGTATTCACAACCATGGTCGCCGCAGCCTTCTACAACTGCTGTTGCACCGGAATTACGGACACAGAAACGTTCTCCCGCAACACCGTTAATAAATGCTTTACCGCTTGTTGCACCATACAGGGCAACATTACCAACAATAATATTTTCATCTTCTTTGTAAGTAGCGCCTGCCTGTGGGTAAACAATCAGCTTACCGCCTGAAAGACCTTTGCCGAAGTAGTCATTGCTGTCGCCGACCAGTTCGAGGGTCAGTCCCTTTGGAATAAATGCACCGAAGCTCTGTCCGCCTGCGCCGTGGCATTTAACGGTATATGTATCCTCTTCAAGTGTTTCACCGAATCTTCTTGTAATCTCTGCACCAAGCAGTGTACCGAGTGCGCGGTCTGTATTGGTTACATCGACCTCAACACTTCTCTTTTGTCCGCTCTCTAATGCAGATGCAAACTTCTTAATCAGGACCTTTTCATCAACCGTCTTTTCCAGTTCAAAGTTATATACGTTCTTCTTGTTGTACTGAATCTTTCCGGCTTCCTTAATATAAGGATTATTAAGGATTGCTGAAAGATTGACTTCTGCGGAACGACCGCTTCCTTCAACCTGCTTCTGCTCTAAGAAATCCGTTCTTCCTACCAGTTCGTCAACTGTC
This sequence comes from Lachnospira intestinalis, assembly GCF_040095895.1. Lineage (NCBI taxonomy): Bacteria > Bacillati > Bacillota > Clostridia > Lachnospirales > Lachnospiraceae > Lachnospira > Lachnospira intestinalis. Next base: position 142,988 of record NZ_JBBMFS010000001.1, on the reverse strand, counting down.
TTTACGCCCAGCTTTGCCATATATTCACGCAGTTCCTGTGCAATAAATCTCATAAAGTTGACAACGTATTCCGGCTTACCTGTAAATCTCTTACGAAGTTCCGGATTCTGTGTTGCAATACCAACCGGACAGGTATCTAAGTTACAGACTCTCATCATCACACAGCCCATTGTTACAAGCGGTGCTGTTGCAAATCCAAATTCTTCCGCACCGAGCATTGCCGCAATCGCTACGTCACGGCCGCTCATCAGCTTACCGTCTGTTTCGATCACAACCTTATTACGCAGTCCGTTCATAATCAGTGTCTGGTGTGCTTCGGCAAGTCCGAGTTCCCAAGGAAGTCCGGCATTGTGGATAGAACTTCTAGGAGCTGCACCTGTACCGCCGTCATAACCGGAAATTAAGATAACCTGTGCACCGGCTTTGGCAACACCTGAAGCAATTGTACCAACACCCGCTTCTGATACGAGTTTTACGGAAATTCTTGCGTTCTTATTTGCATTTTTCAAATCGTAAATCAACTGTGCCAAATCTTCGATAGAGTAAATATCGTGATGTGGCGGCGGTGAAATTAATGATACACCCGGTGTTGAAAGTCTGGTCTTTGCAATCCAAGGATAAACTTTCTTGCCCGGCAGATGTCCGCCTTCACCCGGTTTTGCGCCCTGTGCCATCTTAATCTGGATTTCCTGTGCGCTGACTAAGTATCTTGATGTAACACCGAAACGTCCGGAAGCAACCTGCTTGATTGCTGAACATCTGTTCTTTCCGTCTGCACCGACTGTTAAACGGTCTTCGTCTTCACCGCCCTCACCGCTGTTAGACTTACCGTGTAACATATTCATTGCGATTGCCATGGTTTCATGGGCTTCCTTTGAAATAGAACCGTAGGACATCGCACCGGTCTTAAAACGCTTTACAATGGAATCTACGCTTTCTACTTCATCAATGTTAATGCCCTTTTTCGGGAACTTAATATCCATTAAGCCACGCAGATTTTTGACACCTGTATCTTTATTTACCAGTTCCGTATATTCCTTAAAGGTATTGTAATCACCCGTTCTTGTGGCAAGCTGTAATAAATGAATGGTCTGCGGATTGTATAAATGTTCTTCCTTTCCGCTTCTCATCTTATGTGCGCCTGCACTATCAAGTGTGGTGTCCGTAGACAGTCCCAGCGGGTCAAATGCCTTTGAGTGAAGGGTTTCCACATCATTTTCAATATCCTTTAAGCTGACACCTTCAATTCTGCTGACCGTTCCCTTAAAGTACTTGTTAATCACATCTGAATCAATACCGATTGCTTCAAAAATCTTCGCACCCTGATAAGACTGGATTGTTGAAATACCCATTTTCGCCGCAATCTTTACAATACCGTTGATGATTGCGTTATTGTAATCATCTACTGCCGCATAATAATCCTTGTCCAGCATATTTAAGTCAATCAGTTCCTGAATACTTTCCTGTGCAAGGTATGGGTTAATTGCTGATGCACCAAAGCCTAACAGTGTTGCAAAATGATGTACATCTCTTGGCTCACCGCTCTCTAAGATTACCGCCATGCTGGTTCTTTTCTTTGTCTGTACCAGATACTGCTGTAATGCAGATACGGCAAGCAGTGACGGAATCGCTACGTGGTTTTCATCAACGCCTCTGTCGGAAAGGATAATGATATTTGCACCTTCTCTGTGCGCTCTGTCAGCTTCTACATACAGGTGGTCAATCGCCTTTTCCAGCGAGGTATTCTTATAATAAATAATCGGAATGGTTTCAACCTTAAAACCGTCTACCTTCATATTTTTAATCTTTAAAATATCTGTATTGGTAAGAATCGGGTTGTTAATTCTTAACTGCTTACAGTTTTCCGGCTTTTCTTCCAGCACATTACCGTCTGAACCTAAGTAAACCGTTGTCGATGTAACGACCTTTTCACGGATAGAGTCGATTGGCGGATTGGTTACCTGTGCAAACAGCTGTTTGAAATAGTTAAACAGCGGCTGATGATTATTGGAAAGAACAGCCAGCGGTGTATCAATACCCATTGCACCGATCTGCTCTGAACCGTTTAATGCCATTGGAAGGATGGATGTCTTAAAGTCTTCGTAAGTATAGCCGAAAGCTTTCTGAAGTCTTGCACGTTCTTCCTTTGTATGTACCGGTACCTTCTTGTTCGGAATCTTTAAATCATGAAGCTGTACCAGATTGTTGTCCAGCCATTCACCGTAAGGCTGCTTGGTTGCATATTTTTCCTTTAATTCATCATCATCGATTAATTCGCCCTTTACGGTATCAACCAGAAGCATTTTACCCGGTCTTAAACGGTCTTTTAACTTAATTCTGCTTTCATCAACCGGAAGCACACCGACTTCGGAAGAAAGAATCAGATAACCATCATTTGTTACATAGTAACGAGAAGGACGAAGACCGTTTCTGTCGAGTACCGCACCCATGATATCACCGTCTGAGAACAGAATGGAAGCCGGGCCATCCCAAGGTTCCATCATCGTTGCATAATACTGATAGAAATCTTTCTTTTCCTGTGCCATCGCCTTGTTGTTGCTCCACGGTTCAGGAATGGTAATCATCACCGCAAGCGGAAGCGGCATACCGTTCATAACAAAAAATTCAAGTGTATTATCTAACATTGCGGAGTCAGAACCGTTTGTATTGACAACCGGTGTAATCTTTGACATTTCTTCTTCAAGGTAATCAGAGTACATGGTTTCTTCTCTGGCTAACATTCTGTCGGCATTTCCCTTGATTGTATTGATTTCACCGTTATGTACGATAAATCTGTTTGGATGCGCTCTCTCCCAGCTTGGTGTTGTATTCGTTGAGAATCTTGAGTGAACCAGTGCAATTGCGGATTCATAGTCCTCATCTCTTAAATCGCCGAAGAACTGTCTTAACTGTCCGACTAAGAACATCCCTTTATAAACGATTGTTCTGCTGGATAAAGATACAACATATGTATTTTCACAGGTCTGTTCAAATACACGTCTTGCTACATATAACTTTCTGTCAAAATCAATTCCCTTATTTACATCTTCCGGCTTCTTTACAAATGCCTGCATGATATACGGCATACAGTCGATTGCTTTCTTACCGAGAACATTCGGATAAGTCGGGACTTCTCTCCAGCCAAGGAACTCCAGCCCTTCCTTTTCTACGATAATTTCAAACATCTTCTTGGACTGATTTCTCTTCAATTCATCCTGTGGGAAGAAAAACATACCGATACCGTATTCTCTTTCCTCTCCCAGTTCAATTCCAAGAGGCTTTACAGCCTTTTTAAAGAACTTATGTGATATCTGTAACAGAATACCAACACCATCACCGGTCTTTCCTTCTGCATCCTTACCTGCTCTGTGCTCTAAGTTTTCGACAATACTTAATGCATCAGAAACCGTCTGATGTGTCTTAATGCCCTTAATACTTACAATTGCGCCGATACCGCAGTTATCATGTTCAAACTGCTCGCTGTAAAGTCCAGGCTGTTTTGTTTGATTCTCCATAGTCTTAATCTTCCTTTCGTAAACTTATTGGGGATTTTCATCTTACGGTTACTATACGCCTATTTTTAAAATCTGTAAATATTTTTTTATTTAAAATTGTCTGATTATTTATCTTTTAAGCATTTATTTTATAATTATCTGACTATTATTGTGTTTTTTAACAATATAACCGTTATTTTGCTACATTTTCATTGATTTTTATGCTTTTAAACCCTCTGTGTCACTGTCATTTTTTACAATATATTACAGATTTTTTCAAAATTGTTTCTAAATTGTGTTTCATTTTATATATTCTTTTGCTTTTATTTTAATATTTATTATTTTGAAACATAAAAAAATTAAGTCGAGGGTTTTATTTGCGCTTTTTCAAAACCCTCGACTTAATTTTATAAATCATTTTTCAATTATTTTATTGTTTTTTAAGCTAAATTCGTTTTGTGTTCATTTAATTAAGTTTTTTTGTCTTTTCCTTTCTTTTCTTAATTATGAACTCTATTGCCCGCGGTTCTACTTCCAGCCTCATTTCTTTCCACTCTCCGCCATACTCACCATCCAGTGTCCACTTGATTGCTTCTTCTGATTCAAAAGTGATTTTACTGGTCTTAAAAGAATACAAAACATCACATTTTTCAAAGTTTTTTGAAAGAAATGCCGTCACCAGCTGCTGTACTTCCATTGGATTTTTAATTTCCTTAATCAGCGTCACTTCAAACAATCCATCCTGTAAGTCCACACCGGTTCCTGCCAGCCCGCGCATACCGCCCACGGACTCTGTATTGCTTACCATACCGTATACAAACGAATCTTCCACCTGAAGTTCATTACTGGTAACTTTTACTTTGTACGGTTTTAATGCCGCAAGGCTTTTAACACCCTCCAGTACATATGCCTGATGTCCCAGCAGATTTTTTAAATGCTGCGGTGTCGCATATGAAACCTCTGTAAATGCACCAAACGCTGCCACATAATTAAACGAGCGTTCACCGTTTGCCCTTCCGATATCACATTGAACAGGCTCTCCTGCCGCAATATGCTGCGCCGCACGCACCATGTCCTTTGGAATATTCAGGCTGGTTGCAAAATCATTGGTACTGCCGCTTGGAATATAACCAATCGGCGGTTTATCGCCCTGATATTCCAATACGGCACGTACCACTTCATTTAACGTTCCGTCACCACCGCTGCATACCAGCACATCATATTGACCCTCACGCTTTTTCAGGTACTCATATCCGTCAAGCGGTGCCTTCGTAGGATACACAGTCACATCGTACCCCGCTTCCGAAAACACCTGTATTATCTTTAGTAATGCATTTTTTATCAGTGCCTTTCCCGAGTGAGGATTCAGCACGAATACTATTTTTTTCATACAATCCTCGTTTCTGAGCAACTTGCTGCAAAGCGGCGATGGAAAATCCGTGCAGGCGGTTTCTCATCTGCCAGCATAGATGTTTGCTTTACAATTTATTATCTGTCCCACTTGTCGCACAACGCATTAATCTGGTCAGCAAATTTTGCCAAATCCTTATTTGCACCGCCTTCGTTGTGCTGAATAACTGTCATCAAACGCTTTCCTGCGGCAATCAGGCGGTCAAAGACACCCTGATTCCTCTTATTAACACTTCTTCTTTCCCTCTTCTTGCGGTTGCCCTCAGTCAGCCACTCGCCTGCAATCAGATCATAACTGGCTCCCGTATATGGCGCTTCCGCGTTAAATCCATGCTCTGTACGCAGACACTCCGTAAATTCATCGCACACGCTGTCTTCACCGTGTACAACAAATACTTTTTTCGGCTTCTTTTCAAACTGGGATACCCAGCGTATTAAGCCTTCTTTATCGGCATGACCGCTTGCACCCTGAAGCTGTACGATTTCCGCACTGATTTTAATCGGCTCACCAAACAGCTTAATCTCATCTGCACCGTCTACAATAATTCTGCCTGTTGTACCGACTGCCTGATAACCGACAAACAGTATCGTACATTCCGGCCGCCACAGGTTATGCTTTAAGTGGTGGCGGATTCGTCCTGCTTCACACATACCGGAAGCCGATAAGATTACCTTCGGCTTCGGGTCAAAATTAATCAGTTTTGATTCTTCGCCCGTTACCGCAAACTTTAACCCCGGAAATGTCAGTGGGTTGATTCCACCTTTTACCAGTGCCATCGCTTCCTCATCAAAACACATATCCACATTTTTCTGAAAAATATTGGTTGCTTCAATTGCCAGCGGACTATCCATATATACATCAAACTCACGGTCAATTAAATGATCCTGTTTAATCTTCCGGATAAAATATAATATTTCCTGTGTTCTGCCAACTGCAAAGGAAGGAATCACAACATTACCACCACGGTTAAACGTCCTTTCAAATATCCTGACAAGCTCTGTTACATAATCCGGCGTACCACCGTGGCTTCTGTTACCATAGGTAGATTCCATAACAACGTAATCCGCATCGGACGTATACTGCGGATTTTTCACAATCGGCTTGTTCATATTTCCGATATCGCCGGAAAATACCATCTTGCGGGCTTCTCCGTCTTCCTCTGCCCACACTTCAATACTGGCAGAACCTAACAGATGTCCGACATCACGGAACCGGATTTTAATGCCTTCATCTAACTGGATAATATCCTCATAGGCACAGCCTACGAATTGCTTCATAACGTTAATTGCCGCTTCAATATCATACAGTGGAACAAATTCCTTTAACGTACCGTTGGAACGTTTTGCCTTACGGTTGCGCCATTCTGCCTCAAACATCTGAATGTGTGCGCTGTCTTTTAACATAATCTCGCACAGCTGCACCGTCGGCTCTGTCGTATAGACCTTTCCACGGAATCCGTTCACATACAGAAGCGGTATCAGTCCCGAATGGTCAATATGTGCATGTGTAAGCAATACATAATCTACGTCAGATGCAGGAACCGGCAGTTCCTGATTCTCATAAACATCATTGCCCTGTTCCATGCCACAATCGATAAGGATATTTTTCCCACATGCCTGTAAGAAATGACAACTGCCTGTTACTTCATGATCTGCCCCTAAAAATGTCAACCTCATAACCTTACCTCTTTTCTGCTGCTTTTGCAGCTTTTCTCGTACATAGCTTACTAATATACTATCATAATTTGGTTATTTTGACAATATTTTATCGAATCCAAGGCGTGTTTTTTCACTTTTCCCACAAAATTTAAAAATTGCAAGAAAACAGAAGACCGTATTCCCATTTTCCATAGAACTGTCATTGCCGTTACTTCTTATATTAAAATGTCATCCAGCTTCTTTTTCGGCACATGCTGTACCTGATTGTCATCGCGGTAGTAATGAATGTCGCCATCTCCCGCAATATCTTCCAATACCACTTCTTCTTTTGGATATCCCAGTGCAATGCACAAATCCACCTTATAGCTCTCCGGCAGATTTAAAACAGCAGCAAGCTTTTCTTTCCGGATATTTCCGATAAAACAGCCGCCAAGCCCCTGCTCTGTCGCCGCAAGCAGAATGGTCTGACCCGCAATGCCTTCATCCCACTGCGGATTTACATCCTGCGGTGTCACCATAATAATATATGCTGATGGACGTTCCTCTGCTACCGGACCGTCCCAGTCCTTATAATAGCCTGCCCAGCCAAGACAGTCGTATACACGGCTGTTTGTTTCATCATCACACACAAGACGGTATTGAAGCGGCTGTCTGTTTGCCGCAGACGGTGTATTCCTTGCAATATCCACCAATTCCCGCAGTGTCTTTTCATCAATCTTTTTCTCACCGTAAAATCTTCTGTAAGACCGGTTCTTTAATGCTAATTCTCTAATCATATTAATCCTCATTTCCGCAGGCATTTTTCTATTAATTCATCGCTTTTTTCAGCCACCGACCGCTTAAAAATCTGCCCGAAAAGATTACGGAGCGGATAGACCAGTCTGCGAACATACCAATCCAGACTGCCATTGGTCCCATGCCAAATGCTTTTACAAGAAAGATACAAAGGGCAACCCTGCAACACCACATCGTAGTTACGGAAACTATCATTGAAAAGCGGACATCTCCTGCGGCACGCAATCCGTATGCAGGTACAAATGAAAGCACCCAGGCAACCGGTTTTACAATCGTAATTGCCGCAATCATCTGCATACACAGTGCTGCGCTTTCCGCTTCCATGCCTGCTATAAGCGTAACCGGGTGTGCCGCCGCATAAACCAGCAGACACGATATCGTCAGTCCCACTTCCGCAATGACGGTTAATTTTACCATATAGTATTTTGCTTCTTTATAATGTTTCGCTCCGATACACTGTCCGACCACGGTCATCAATCCGATTCCCGTACCAATACCGAATACGCCGTTGACATTTTCAAAGATATTTGTCATCGCCTGTGCCGCAATCGCTGTCGTACCCATGGTTGATACGGTAGACTGGATTGCCAGCTTACCAAACTGAAACATACCGTTTTCCACACCGGACGGAATACTGATTGCCAGAATCTGACAAATCAGGTTCTTTTCAGGACGGATTTTAAAATAGTGGTCTAAAACAATCATCTGATTTTTACGTCTTAACAGTACAAAAATGATAACCATGCACAACACTCTCGACAGCAGTGTCGATAATGCCGCACCGGCAACACCCATATTCATGCCGAAAATAAAAACGGCATTTCCGGCAATATTTAAAACATTCGTGCCTGCCGCCACAAACATCGGCAGCTTGGCATTGCTCTCCGCCCTGAAAAATGCCGCACCCGCATTAAACAGTGCCAGAAACGGATATGAAACCACCGTAATCAGGAAATAAATCATTGCATTTTCCATAACCTCCGGTTCAATCGCACCGAAAACCACCTGCAGTAACGGCACACGGAATATCAATCCGAATACCATAATCGCCACGGAAATGATAAAAACAGTCAACACAACCTGTCGTGCCGCACGGTTACAGCCGTTCCTGTCTTTCGCCCCGATAAATCTTGAACAGACAATGGCAGCCCCCGCCGCCATTGCCGAGAACACCTGAATAACAAGATTATTGATAGAATCCACCAGCGATACCGCCGAAATCGCCGCACTGCCTACATTGCTGACCATAACGGTATCCACCATTCCCATAAAGGAATTTAAAATCTGTTCTATAATAATCGGTAACAGCAAAGCAAATAATGCCCTGTTGTCAAACATAAGCTTGTTTTCTTTTCCATTCTCCCTCTCTGCTTCTGCTCTTAACTTCCGAAACATATTTTCTCCTCGTTTTAATCCTGTACGTAATGTGCAAAAAAGTCCTTCATTCGTGTGCAGGCTTCCGTCAGCGTATCCACATCCGGCAGATAGACAATTCTGAAATGATCCGGTGTATTCCAGTGGAAACCGCCGCCGTGCGTTACCAGAATTTTTTTCTCCTTTAAGAAATCCAGCGCAAATTTCTCATCATCTTTAATATGAAACTTTTTCATATCCATTTTCGGGAAAATGTAAAATGCCGCTTCCGGTTTTACCGCGCTCACACCCGGAATATCATTTAACGCATTGTAAATGTATTCACGCTGTTCATACACCCTGCCTCCCGGCTCTAACATTTCTTTGGTCGAATCCAGCATCTCCAGTGCCTTTGGAATAACGGACTGTGTCGGTACATTTGCACAAAGGCGCATGGATGATAACAGGTTAATGCCCTCAATATAGCCCTTTGCACGGCTCTTGTCGCCGCTGATACACATCCAGCCGCAGCGGTAGCCCGCAATCAGATGGGACTTTGAAAGTCCGTTAAAGCTGACAACACATAAATCCGGCGCCAGTGAAGCAATGGAAATGTGCTGTTTGCCATCCATCACAAGTCGGTCATAGATTTCATCGGCAAAAATCAGCAGTTCATGCTCCCTTGCCAGTTCTACAATCTGCTCTAAAATTTCCTTTGGATATAATGCACCGGTCGGATTGTTCGGATTGATAATAACAATGCCTTTTGTCTTATCCGTAATTTTTTTACGCATATCCGCGATATCCGGATACCAGTTAGACTGTTCATCGCACAGGTAATGCACCGCTTTTCCGCCCGCAAGCGTAACCGATGCCGTCCACAGCGGGTAATCCGGTGACGGAACAAGTACTTCATCGCCGTTGTCAAGCAATCCGTTCATAGACAGTGTAATCAGCTCACTGACACCGTTTCCCGTATAAATGTCATTGACACCGACATTCGGGATATTTTTCTTTTTGCAGTATTCCACAATCGCCTGTCTGGATTTTAACAAGCCCCTGGAATCCGAATAGCCTTCCGCATTTTCCAGATTACCGCGCATCATGTCTACCAGCTCCTGTGGTGCTTTAAAACCAAACGGTGCCGGGTTTCCGATATTTAATTTTAAAATTTCAACGCCCTGCTCAATCATGCGGTTGGCTTCGTCCATGACCGGACCTCTGATGTCATAACAAACGTTGTCTAATTTTGATGATTTTGCAAATGTTCTCATTTTCTTTACGCCTTTCTTTTCATCATTCATTTTCCGGTGTCTTAAAAATTAATTCGATATCTGTAAATGTCACGTCGGCATTTCTTGAAACAAACATTCCCGCATAAACGTGTTCTGCATCAATGCTGGTCAGCTGGAAGTCAAATCCGCCTGTTATGGTCTGTTCTTTGCCGAAGGTGCAGGCATATCCGTCCTGTGTGCTTTCTATCTGAAGTTCAACGACATCGCCCGGTTTGTATGCTCTGGTGCAGATTCCACCCTTCACCAGTTCACCGCTTTTTCTTGCAAAGCAGTTCCAGCACTGCGCCCCGTGTGTCAGCAAAAGCGGTGCCGCCGCTACATAATCTCCTAAAATATCCGCCGTCGTTTTATCCACATAACAATCATCACGCACCATTAATCCAAAGGATACCTGATCATTTAAAAAATAATCGTGAATTACGGCTTTTGCCCGCAGAATAAACGGTCTGTCCGCCGGAATTTTTTTATAATACATCGCTATGCCGTCCGATACTGCCGCGATCTTTCCGCAGTTATTTTTGACTGCAATATGTACTGCATTTTCACCTGCCGGTTCTAACACAAAATGCTCTTTGGATACTTCTTCAAGCACATCGCCGAATACCGTACCCGAAAAGCCTGCCGCATCTTCCCAGAAACGGCTCTTTGGTAAATCCGAGGTAAATACAACCGGGTGATATTCAGGATTGGATACTAAATATTTACTACGGTCTAAGACTTCTTTTTCATCCGTATCCAAAATGTGTTCGGAAAGCCCTGCCACCTGCTGATTCTTTACTTCATTCAGACAAAGACACGCATTGACCCTTGCACCCCATACATTGGTGTGCGTATTATCCACGCTTGCCGCTTTATCAGACGTCCACGCATGTAAATACACCGTTTCGTCTTTTCCGAGTGTTTCATAAAGTGCCTTTGTCATCTTTGTCATATCCACAACCGGAAGTCCCAGTGTTTTTCCAAGTTCCCGGACTGCCTGCGGATAATCTCCGCCCGGATACGTGCCAAAATCCTGTGTCACATGCAGATCCTGCGCATTCCATTCACCGGTTTTTGTTCTTCTGACAATCGGTGTGCATAAAATCACCTGACAGCCGGCTTTCTGTGCCGGTACAATATAATTATCATATAAAGATGCCGCAAATGAACCTGCCGTTTTATAGTCCCCCTGTGCTGAGGTGAAACGGGCTTCTTCCGTCTTTTCATCATTGTGTCCGAAGCCAATCAGCAAAAAATCGCCTTTCTGCATACCGCCCGTCAATTCTTTATACTGTGGCTCTGTCGTATAGCTTTTACTGCTCCGCCCCGACAGTGCAATATTTTTCACTTCAACCGCATCATCTAAATACGCCGCCAGCTTTGTTCCGTATCCGTACCTCGGATAGTAATATTTATCGTTAAAACTGCTTAATGTTGAATCTCCGATAACCCATAAAACTTTTTTTCTTTCTTTCATGCTGTTCTCCAATTCCGCAGGCATTTCTGCTAATATGATTCATATATTCTACCACCGACATATCACACATTTCAATAGTCAATTGACCCGACTTTTGTGTATAATTCATTTTGTTTTTACATAGATTTATAAAAATATAACTGACCTGCCTGCCAAAGGAGATTTATGTGCGGAATAGCCGGATTTTTCGATGCTGACGCATCTTTTTTATCAAATGAAGAACAATATCAGATACTGCTTGCAAAAATGGGAAGGACTTTAAAACACCGCGGACCGGATGCCTCCGGCACACTGCTCTGCAACCGGTGCGGACTGGCACACCGCCGCCTTTCAATTATTGATATTACGGGCGGCGCACAGCCGATGTCAAAAATTTATTCGGACTACCACTATCACATTGTATACAATGGTGAAATTTATAATACAGATGATTTACGTCACAAACTCACCACCCTCGGGGTTCATTTTAAAACCACTTCAGACACGGAGGTTTTACTGCTGGGTTTCATTCACTTTGGACCGTCTTTTATTCAGGACGTGGATGGCATTTTTGCACTTGCCGTTTATGATGAACGCCACGAAACGCTGACACTATTTCGCGACTGCTTCGGTGTAAAGCCGCTTTTTTACACACAGACCGGAAACACTTTCGTTTTTGCTTCCGAATTAAAGGGACTTTTTTGCTATCCCGGCATTGCACCCGCTGTTGACAGTAACGGACTGAATGAAATTTTTTCCTTAGGTCCTGCCCACACGCCCGGCTGTGGTGTCTATAAAAATGTGCATGAGGTTCTGCCGGGTTCTTATTTAAGTGTTTCACGTGCCGGTGTCCGAGAAACGACCTATTTCCGGCTGGAATCCCACCCACATGAAGATTCCTACGAAACAACCATTGCAACTGTCCGTGAACTGCTCACCGGTGCAATCCGCCGCCAGATGATTTCCGATGTTCCTATCTGCACTTTCCTTTCCGGAGGAATTGATTCCAGTCTGGTATCTTCCGTATGCGCAGGGGAGTTAAAAAAAGAAGGAAGACAGTTAAAGACCTTTTCCTTTGACTTTACGGACAATGAGAACTATTTTCAATCAAACAGTTTCCAGCCTTCCATGGATAAACCGTATGCCGCAAAAATGGCTTCTTATTTAAACAGTCATCATACTTATCTGGAATGTACCAACCAGACACAGGCGGATTATCTTCTGCGTTCCGTAAAAGCGCACGACCTGCCGTGCATGGCAGACATTGATTCCTCGCTTCTTTATTTCTGCGAGCAGGTAAGCCACACGCACAAGGTTGTACTGACCGGTGAATGTGCCGATGAGGTATTCGGCGGCTATCCGTGGTTTCACCGGGAATCCATGTTAGACTGTGGCACTTTCCCATGGACACCGACCCTCGCCCCGCGGAAATCACTTTTAAATGCGGATTTTGCAAATACCCTGCGTATGGAAGACTATGTAAAAAATGCCTATGACCGCGCTGTCAGTGAAGTCGATATTCTCCCTATGGAAAATGAAACAGAAACGAGCCGCCGCCGTATCGGCTATTTAAGTATCAGATTTTTTATGCAGACACTGTTAAACCGCATGGACAGAACCAGCATGAACACGGGACTGGAAGCGCGTGTGCCGTTTGCCGACAAAAAGCTTGTTTCCTACGTTTTTAACATCCCGTGGGAAATGAAAGCAAAAGGCGGACTGGTTAAAAATATTCTGCGCCAGTCTGCCGTGGGACTGCTGCCGGATGAAATTTTGTTCCGCAAAAAAAGTCCGTATCCCAAAACCTACAATCCGTACTATGAGAATCTGCTGTCTGCCCGCTTAAAAGAAGTACTATCCGACGGAAGCAGTCCGCTCCTGCCGCTCCTTGACCGCACCGCCGTACAGAAGTTTTTAGACAATCCGAAAGACTACGGTCAGCCGTGGTACGGACAACTGATGGCCGGTCCGCAGATGACTGCCTATCTGTTGCAGATTCACTACTGGCTGACAGAGTACCATGTGACGATTTTATAGAATGATTTTATAGAATGATTTAATAAAGAAAATTAATTTTGACACAGTGAAATGTACCTGTTAAATATCTGTCAAACGGTTTAAAAATGTTTAAATGTCCCGGTCAAAGTGTTAAACGCACATTTTTTTTAGAGAGCGCGCGCTGACACTTTGACTGGGACATTTTTTATTCTTTGCAACCCTTTTGGGGTTAATTTTCCTGTTTATTTCCCTGTCAAAACGGCGAAGCGATGACCGGCTGTATCTGCTTCCCCTGCAAAGCCGCTTCAATTGTATCCGGTATCTTTTCCACATGTGCTATCATGGAATGGTGCTTCTTTTCATAGTTATCCTGTCCAAACGGCACAAAATAAATATTTTTAATATTCATCAGCGTGCCGATATTTTTAAAATTCATGCCGAGCGCATCGTTGGTGGAAATTGAAATCACCAGTGGCTTTTCATTGCGCAGATGTGCTTTTGCTGCCATTAACACGGGCGTATCGGTAATGCCCGCTGCGAGCTTGGCAATCGTATTTCCGGTGCAAGGTGCAATCACCAGCGCATCCAGACTGCTTTTCGGCCCAATCGGTTCTGCTTTTGCAATGGTATCAATGACCTGCTCTCCTGTAATCTCACAGATTTTTTTGCGGAAATCTTCTGCTTTGCCAAACCGTGTATCCATATGTTGTACATTTTCGGAAAAAATAGGAATTACTCTCATTCCCGATGCTGTCAGTGTTTTGATGACACCTGTCATTTTATCAAAGGTGCAAAACGAGCCTGTTATGGCTATACCGATGGTCTTCTTTTCCATGCCGATTCTGCCTTTCTTTAATTGATATGTTGTTCAATGACTTTCATTAAAACTTCCGCCGAGCGCTTCGGCGCATATTTGCCCGGCAGACCGAGTGCCTGTACCGCATTCATTTTATTTGCCCGGCAATACTCAAAATCCGTTCCTCCGGGTCTGGAAGCGATGTCTATAATCGTCACTTCACCGCTTACATTTTCAAGTTCCCTAGACGTCAGCACTTTTTTAGGAACGGTATTAAAAATATACGCATACTCTTTTCCGTATTTCTGCAAATGCGGCAGTAACGGGAATGGCACGCTGTCAAACCCAAAAGCTTCCGCCTGTGCGCGTGCGCTTTCCTTTCGCTCTGCCACGGTCACACGGCTGTACATGCGCATGAGCCGGTCTGCCAGTACTTTTCCGCATCGTCCGTATCCTATTAAAAGACTTTTTGCACCGCACAGATTGATTGTACTGTGAAGAATCGCTTCCGCAACCGCACCTTCTGCCGTTGCCACCGCATTATGATACGCCGTGTCATCTTCCTGCATATACTCAACAAACTCCGGCACATTTTCCACCAAATTTTGTCCGGTTTCTTTTTTGGGCAGGTTACAGCCGAAAATGAGCTGTCCTCCATGCACGGAATCCGCCACCTGGTCATAATACGCCCTGCTGTCCGAAACCGGCAGAAGTACCGCATCATACTCTGCCGCATCAACCGGTGTCAGTGTCTGAATCCATTCTGTATGATGTCCCTGCTGTTCTAACATTTCTTTTAAATATTGCTGTCTGACATCGGTGCCCATCAGCAAAAATTTCTTTTTCATATGCGCCTCCCATTTCCCTATAATTTATCCTATGCCATAAGACCTGTCCTTGATTATACGCGCTTGAATTCCTTTCGGAAATAGGTTATACTATAATATAATTATTTTTACATTTTATATAGTTTTATAAAATGTTGTGGAGGGATTTTACATATGTCAATTACGGCTAAAGAATTAGCAAAACAACTGGGGCTTTCGCCGTCCGCTGTATCCATTGCTTTAAACAACAAGCCCGGAATCAGCACCGAAACACGAAAGAAAATTTTAGATGCGGCGCGCGTAAGCAACTACGACTTTTCAAAAATCGGAGAGAAAAAAACAACAGCCGGTACAATTTATTTTTTAATTTATATTAAAGACGGTGCGGTTGTTTATGAAAATCCGTTTATCACACAGGTTCAGGAAGGTATTGCCACCGCCTGCGCACAGCATGAATACAAACTGCTGGTACGGAATCTCTATGAAGAAGGGGACGTTTTAGAACAGTTAAACAACATCATTTATTCAAACTGTGCCGGACTGATTATTTTAGGAACGGAAATGCAGAAGCCTGATTTTATGTATCTGAAAAACCTGACTGTGCCGATTGTGCTTTTGGATACTTACTGCGACTTTCCGAATGTGGACTGCGTGATGATTAACAATATGCAGGGTGCTTTTAATGCAACGGTTCGTCTGATTCACAAGCACATCGGACAACCGGGATATTTACACTCCTCTTATCCGATTCATTCTTTTGAGGAACGGTGTGAGGGCTTTTACCGCGCACTGCGCAAAAACGGACTTCCGTCTTCCAAATCGGTTGTCCACCTGCTCTCACCTTCCGTAGAGGGCGCTTATGCAGATATGCTGGAACTGCTGGAACAAAACACGCCGCTTGCTTCCTGTTATTTTGCAGACAATGACAACATCGCTATCGGCGCAATGAAAGCTTTTCAGCATAAAGGTTATAAAATACCGGCAGATATTTCGATTATCGGCTTTGACAATATGCCGTTAAGCACCAGTGTGATTCCGGCATTAAGCACGATTCACGTTCCGAAGCAGAATCTTGGCAAAACCGCTGCAGAACGACTGATTAATGTGATTGAATCGGATGAATACTATTCTGTGAAGATTGAAATTTCCGCGACGTATATTGCGCGGAAGTCGGTGATTTAAGGGAGCAGAAAACACCCCGCTATCTCAACGTTGGCACTTGACTTCGATAGCGGGGTGTTTTCTGCCTGTGGAATGGTGGTGGCTAAATATAATGACTTTTGAAAATTCAAATTAACCACATATTGATTCATATTAATGTTTCTTCTTGAATTTTGTAAATGCTTCTACAGCATTTTGTACTTTTCCGGCTTCTATATCATCATATCCCTTTTGCAGTTTTGCATGAAGTTCTTCATCTGTCATTAAATCCATGTGAATTGTGTCCGTGTTTTTGGGTAATGCTGCTGAAATATCTGTTTTACAGTTCAACCGGTTTTCCATTCTGAAAATAATATATATTTTCTTTTTTATAACCGTATTTTGAACCCGGAATACTGATATGCGGTTCAAACGTAAAATATTTTACCTCACTTATTCTTTGAGTATTACCCTTTTCTGTATACACACGGTCATTTTTATTTTTTACAATGGAATGTCCCAGATTCCCCATAAAATCGAGATTAACAAAACCAGCTTTTAAAATAATCTCATTAATATGATAATAAAGTTCCTCAAATGTAGTTTCTGTATTTACAAACTCTGTTAATTCATGATGAAGCCGGTCTTCCATTTGTAAACCTTTTCTCCATTCTTCATTTGATATTTCACGTTTATCGACTACCACACCATTTTCCAATATGATTGTTCTCGCATAATCCCCCCAAATATTTTCACACTGCGGACTTAAATCAATCGTTACAATATCATTTTCCGCAATCGTTCTGTCACTTGTAACATATTGCTTTCCCGACACCGATATTGTTGTTTCATCTCCTGCAAAAACAAACGCACCAATATCCCAATACCAAAAAGAATCTGCGCCTAATTCTAGCATTTTCCGTTCACATAAATCTCTTAAATCCAACAGATTCATACCCGGTTTTATTATCGTCTTTGCATATTCAATCGTTTTCTTTGCTATCTGCTGTACCTCGCTATACTCCATAAATAACCTCCTCTGTTTTTTTCGTGTTTACTTAATATTTTACTTTATTATATCATAATCAATTTGTAAATAAAATCACTTATATTGGCAGTTACAAATTATGACCGCAAGTATTTAACTTTTTTATCAAATAATTAAATAATTTTAACAGCCTTATAAAAACAATTAAAAAAGCCGCGCCCCAGTGGTATTCCACCACCAAACCGCAGCCTTTTATTCATTTATTCAGTTGGTTTACTTACTTATTTAATGACTTTAAAACAGCATTGCTTAATGAACCGACTGTCTTGTTGTAGTAATCCATACCTTCATCTACTGTCATGTAACCCAAAGCTACCTGTGCAATAACATATGTTCTTGCTGTGTTAATATCACCGATATTATTAGATAACTCTGATGTCATCGGAAGCGGTACGGCTACCTGAGAGTTTTCAGCGAAGAATTCACCGTTTTCTCTTGCAACTTCAGGAATTAAGGATTCACCTACATAACCATTTGTGAAGTTTGCAATAGAAAGGATTGGGTCAATGTGGTTCTTTGTCTGCCACTGATCCGGTTTTTCAATACCCGGAAGGTAATGGAACTGTCCTTCTGTGTATGTCTTTGGCTGGTCTTCCTTCTTCTCTACCGTAACAGTTTCTGCCTTGTCATCCCAGTGTGTACCCTTTGCACCGTGTGTCCAAAGCATCTGTACATCGCCGCCGTCTAACATCTTATCAATGAAATACTTAAAGATTCCTTCCGGATTCTTTGCGGCTGATGTGATACACCAGCATGGTGCGATTCTTTCTGTATACGCACCCAGTTCTTTGATTGGCTTAATGGCAATAAGTTCATCGTCCAAGCCCTTGTTTGCAAGGTTTGTCTTTAACGTATTTGCCCATGTACCTGCCCAGTATGTAAATACACCGGTTTCTGTTGACGGGTCTGTTGAATAGAACTTATCTCTTGCATTGGCTGTTGAGTTATTTACGGATTCCTTATCAATAACACCGTCATTTACGGCTGTCTGGATTCTTTGAAGAGCTTCTTTCATTTCCTGCTGGGCAAATCCATCTACATATTTTCCTGAAGTATCCTTGTAGAAAGTATACTGTGCTTTCTGATAAAATTCAGGCAGATAGTTTGTATTCGGTGCTTCCGGATGGATAAAACCAGGAGAAGAAATAACATAATGTCCCATTGTCTGTGCCATCTGCTTTAAATAGCCGTAATATGTATTAAAATCCATCTGTACATCTTTTACCTTGGAAGCATCAATGCCTGCCTTGTCAAGCCATGCTTTCTTTACATATGTACAACATCCGTTACCACGGTAAAGAGATAATCCGTACATTGCCTTTGTTCCATCTTCACCGTTTACCATCAGTGCGGAAAGAACATTGTCGGCTGTGCTGATTAATCTTCCGGAATTCTTTGTTTCTGAATGTTCCCATGCATCTGTCATATTCCAAAGGAAACCGTTTGATGCATACAGTGCATAATAATCAGATGAAAGCAGTACAACGTCTGGCATGGTATCGTCTGAGTTAAATGCATTGGCTACGGCATCATAGTAGCTTGCATGGTCAGGACGTGTCCATTTAATATCAAGTCCTGTTGCTTCATTTAACTGCTTGTAAAATGCCTCTGCTCCATTTGTTTCTGTAACAACTGTACCATCACACATTACGGTAAATGTATCCGGCTTTGTTACTTCTTTGTTTTCTGATGTTCCCTGGCTTGTTGTTCCTTTACTGCTTCCGCAGGCTACCAGTCCGAGTACGGACGTTACGGTAAGACCTACCGCAGTAAGCTTTTTCACTGTTTTTCTCATAAAACACCCTCCAATTAGTTTTATTTTGTAAAAAGTTTTATAGGTTTATGATGATGTATTGGTTAGGTACATCATATTGTGTATTATATGTGCAGATTGTACTAAATGAAATACATTTTTTAGTAGATTTACTAAATTTTTACCTAAATTGCAAACTATTTTTACAAATCTTATTTATGAAAGTGCTTTAAAAAACGAAATTACGGTGTCAGATAGTTTTCACGGATATGCTGTTCCCTTGCTTTAACCTCCGCTTCAAACTCCCTTGCCGACATCAAAAGGCACCCCTGCCCTCGGATAATCACCTGTTCAAGCCCGTCCGAGGTTGCAACCGTGACTTTATATTTTCTGCCATTTTCATGTGCAAATTTTTCAATATAAGCATCTGCCGTTTCAGCTTCTTTTGTGTAGACCACATGAATATTGTAATAGTCCATAAACTCTGTTACATGTCCTTTCACACGATACGCATCAAATACAACAATCAGCTCACACTGGCGGCTTCCCTGATAATTGCACAAAATATCCAAAAGCCGGCCTCTCGCACTGTCAATATTGACAGCCGCCAGCTCCTTTAATTCCTGCCATGCAAAAATAATATTATAGCCATCTACTAAAAGATACTCCTTCTGTGCCGGCTGATCATAGCTGCGTACTGTCATTCCCGAAGTCTTTGGCAGTGTATCCACGCGGGTAATCGTTCTTTTTTTCGTACCGGTACGCGGCATGGACTTATCCCTTTTATTGGCATAATAGGTCTGGCGTAAAATCTCATCAATTTCTTCCGTGCCAATCCACTCATCCGACACGCTTCTTGCAGCAGCTTTCTGCGGCTGCATCTCGTCTTTACGCTTTTCCTTTAAAATGCTTTCAAGATGCATATACTCCGGCACTTCCTGCCAGCCGACTACAAACCCCGAACCGTGCGCACAAAAGACAGAATCCGCCGGATTGTCCAAATCCCGTTGTGCAATGTAGCCGCATGTTTTTAAAACTTCATTCTGATTGTGACAGACTTCATAACCTTTCAGGTTACAGAACAACCTGCCTGTACCCTTGCTGTAGGCAACCACTTCTTTATAATAGTCTTTCATCGTAGAAACCGGGGCTTCTCCCGTAATCACTGCCATACCTGCTTCGTGTGTCTGCTGTAACGCAAATGTGCCGCACATCCTTTCAATATCCGTCATTGCCCTGCCGACTGCCGTTTCCGGAATTTCCAGCCTGAATTCATAATACGGTTCTAATAGCACACTTTCTGCCTGCATTAAGCCCTGCCGCACCGCACGGTATGTCGCCTGTCTGAAATCACCGCCTTCGGTATGCTTCTGGTGTGCCCTTCCCGCCTTTAACGTAATCTTCATATCGGTAATAACACTGCCGGTCAGCACACCTAAATGTTCTTTTTCATACAAATGCGTCAACACCAGTCTCTGCCAGTTTTTATCGAGCTGTTCCTCACTGCAGTCTGCGGCAAAGACAAGCCCGCTTCCCCGCGGCAGCGGTTCTAAAAGTAAATGAACCTCCGCATAGTGGCGCAGTGGTTCAAAATGTCCTACACCCTCTACCGTATTTTGAATGGTTTCTTTATAGACAATGCTTCCCGTGCCGAATTCCACGCTGACACCAAACCGCTCCTGTATCAGGCTTTTTAAAATTTCAATCTGGACTTCGCCCATCACCTGTACATATATCTGCTGTAATTTTTCATTCCATACAATATGTAACTGTGGTTCTTCTTCCTCTAACTCCCGCAGCTTCGGTAAAAATACCGCCGCATCACAGCCTGCCGGAAGTTCAATACAATACGTAAGCACCGGCTCTAAAAACGGAACAACCGTCCCTGCCTGTGTGCCAAGCCCCTGTCCCGGATACGTCTTTGTCAGTCCCGTTACCGCACAGACCACACCGGCTTGCGCCTGCGCCGGTGCGGTATATTTTTCACCGGAATAAATGCGGATTTGATTGACCTTTTCCGACCATTTTTCCGAATCTTTTCCGCCGCTTAACAATTCTTTATTCTTTAAAATGCCGCCGGTCAGCTTCATATACGTCAGGCGCGCGCCCTGCTCATCTCTTGCGATTTTAAATACACGCGCCCCAAACTCCTTTGTATATACCGGCTGTTTTGCATACAGTGTCACCGCTTCAAGCAGTTCCTTTACACCGGTCATTTTTAATGCCGAACCGAAAAAGCACGGAAAAAGCTCTCTTGATGCAATCAGTTCTTTGATAACGTCCGTTTCAATACTACCTGTATTCAGATAATCATTTAATACTGATTCATCACAAAGCGCTACATTTTCAAAGAATTCGTCCGGATTGTCGTCTTTTTTTGAAAAATCCACACACGAAACACTAAACTCCCGCTGTAACTGTGATAAAACCGCCTGTTTGTCCGTTCCCGGCTGGTCCATTTTGTTGACAAATAAAAATACCGGGATTTTATACCGGTTTAACAGACGCCACAATGTCCGTGTATGCCCCTGTATGCCATCTGCGCCGCTGACAACCAGAATGGCGTAATCCAGTACCTGTAATGTCCGCTCCATTTCTGCCGAAAAATCCACATGTCCCGGCGTATCTAACAGCGTTATCTCACAGTCTTTCCAATAAATCTGCGCCTGCTTTGAAAAAATCGTAATACCGCGCGTCCGCTCCAGTTCAAAATTATCAAAATATGCATCTTTATTATCTACTCTTCCGACTTTACGGATACTTCCCCCTGTATACAAAAGCCCCTCTGACAAGGTCGTCTTTCCCGCATCTACATGGGCAAGGACTGCCATACAGAATCTTTTAATTTTATGTTCCTGCTGATTCATTCTTCTGCACCCTGCTCTTTCCTGTGAATATAATGTACATTACATTCTATCATGCACGCAAAATGTCTGCAATCCCTCATTCATTTGTGGAATTGCAGACATTTACCCTCATATTTTATTTTCTTTTATCTGGTTTTTACACTGCGGCTGCCTTGTCTAAAATTTCATTTAATGCAGCCTGGCTGCTTGTGTGGCATCTGATAATATTCGCATTGGCACGTTCGGCTTCAACAACTGCACAGCGCGCCATTTTATGTGACACCGTATTAGTAAATAAAATCACCAAATCGGGGCTTCCAATCTGGCTTGACAGATTTGCACTCATCTGTGTAAATACCTTCGCCTTACATTTATGTTCTTTACAGATTTTCTTGTATTGACTGACCATTCGGTCATGTCCCCCAACAATTACAACACTCATGCTTTCTCCTTATCTGACTAGATAAGCTGGCTTCCCAGCTTTTCACAAGCCGCTATTGCTTCATCATCCGGTGCTTCCATGCAGATAACGCCTTCTCCTCCGACAATTTCTGCACCTGCTGCTTTCATTCTTTCTTCCCAGTCTCTCATCCACTGACCGTCACCCCAGCCGTAAGAACCGAATAAACCGATTTTCTTGCCGGATACACTCTTTTCAAGTTCTTCCACAAAAGGTTCCATTTCTGATTCTTCAAGAACCTCTGCACCCATTGCCGGGCATCCTAATGCAAATACAGCTTCACCCGCCAAGTCCTGTGGTGTAATATCCGATACCGCAACACATTCCGCGCTGCCGCCTGCCGCTGTGATTCCTTTTGCAACTGCCTCTGCCATTGTCTGTGTGTTGCCTGTCTGTGACCAATAAACTACTTTTGCCATGTTCATCCTCATTTCCTGCACTGGTTTGTGCATATTTTTTTGTCTGCTTCCTTTAGATAACTGCTTCCCGCAGTTCCTCATAATGAAACATCATTATTATTTCCTGAATATCCATTCCGTATGACAGCAGCCGTATCATCTGTTCTTTTGCCTGTTCAAAACATCCAAACAAATCCACCTTCTGCTGTAAATCAGAATAAACCTTCCAATAGCCTGTATAGAGAAAATTCCTGCCCCGGTTGTTAATAAAGCCTTTTACATCTTCCAGCGGATATCCTAAAAGCACACCCATTTCATGTGGAAAATCCTTTGTTGTACACAGATTGTCGCAGTAACGCTTTTTGAATAAATCCAAAACATCTTCTACCGCAAACTGTGTGTATCCGTAGGATTTTAAAAATGCTCTCGTATCCGCTTCTAAAAGCTGCTGCTGTAATTCCTGCTCCTTGTACAGCAGAAGAATGACTTTTTCATCTGTCTGCCGCAGCAGATAACAGGAAATATCCGTTTCCTTTAACACCTCAAGTATACGCGGATAAAACGCCCGGCTTACACTTAACATATTGGAAACCTTTAATCCGGCAAGCACCGGTGCACATTGCAGAACCATCTGCAAATCCACTGTACTGCTGTCGATTTTCTGCACAAGCTTTAAAATCTCCCGGCTCATACTTTCTCCTCCATATAAAACCATAGTTAGTTTTATCTAACCTCTTTACAATGGTTAGTATACACTAACTCGTTGTATCCGTCAAGTATCTTTTTATTATTTTTTATGTGCAGTCCGGTATCTGCACAATAAAAAATCCGGACGATTTTTCACCGTCCGGATTTTTTCCGTATACCGCATTTTTACACACTCAGCTTTTTATCCATTAACCATGCTGACGCCACATACAGCAGTGTGTTAATAACAAGGAAGAAAAGAATTTCCACACTGCTTTGCATTACCTGTGAAGATTTGCTTATCGCATTTAAAATTGCATTATCGGCGCTTACAACTCCCCAGAAGCATAAAATATATGCCACAAAAACAATAAATGAGGTCAGCTTAGTTTTATGCACCAGTGTATATATCAGCGTTTCCACAAAATATCCAAGCACTACAATAAATACCCATGTAACAAAAACCGTCAAAATCTTCTGGACTGCAAAACCCCAGTCCACTCTGACAGAATAATTAATTTCTAAAATGTTCTGTACCAGTGTCATCAGTTCTCTGACACTGCTGTACTTTATCAGGAAAACCGAACCGCACAGCACCGCCACGATACCGTAAATCAGCATGGTAAAAAAGATTTGCAGTACCGCCGAAATCATTTTTGCGCCAAGAATCTCATAGGAAGACTTCGGAACAAGAAACAGCATATAACTCTGTTTGGTCTTTAAATCCTTATCATATACGCTCAAGCTTTCTACCGCCACATACAATCCCGCAAAAACCATAACGGTAAATATCAGCATAGTTGCGATTGCCGCATGGGTTTCCTTATCTATCACGCACGCAATTCCGAAATACAGTGTCAGTACCCCTAATATTGCCGCAATAATTATTTTTGAAAACATCTGCTTTTTAAATTCATACTTCATCAGCTTTAACATACTCTTAACCTCTCTTTCCGCCCTTACGCATATATTTCCTTATAAAGTTCTACAATAGACTTGCCTCGCTGCTCCCTTATCTGCTCGGCTTCACCCTGTAAAATGTTTCTGCCCTCTTTTATAAAGATCACAGAATCCACTACCGCCTCAAGTTCATCGACCAGATGGCTTGAAATGACAACACTGCTTTCTTCACCAACCGCATTTAAAATCGTTGTAACTACCTTTTCTCTTGCAATAATATCAATACCGTTTAACGGTTCGTCTAACAGATAGAGCTTTGCGGCTCTTGCAAGTGTTGCTGCAATCTTTAACTTGGCAGCCATGCCGGAAGACAGCTTGCTGGCTTTATCCTCCATCCGTAAATCCATATCGGCTATCAGCTTTGCGTATTTTTCCATATCAAAATCTTCAAAAAAGTCCCGGTAATAAATTCCCACATCCTTTACTGTCATAAAGGAGTAGAAAAAGCTTTCGGTCGGCAGATAAGCGATTTCTCTTTTGGACTGCACGCCTATCGGCTCATTTTCATAAAGAATCGTTCCGCTTGTCGGCTTTACAAGTCCTGCAATCATCTTCATAAACGTCGTCTTTCCGCTCCCGTTCGGTCCTAAAAGAGCGTAAATCTTTCCATTTTCAAGCGACAGGCTGATATTCTCCACAGCCGTCTTATTAAAATACGTTTTCTTAACATCTGAACAATTTAACATATATTCCTCTCCAATCTGCAATGAATCTATTTGCGGCACCTGTGGTGCAAATAGTTGTGTGAAAAATTTTGATTTATGATTTTTCACACTTCTCTCCATTCTGCATTTCTGTTTTGCTTCCTTTAAAATTTCGCCGACACCTCTGCCAGCAGTTCCTCTTTGCTGTATCCCAAATCCTGCATTTCTTTGACAAAATTACTGATAAATTCCTGTGCCATAGACTCCCGCAAGGCTTTAAATACCGCAGCATCCTCGGTTACAAATGTTCCGAGCCCTCTTTTGGTATAGCACATATTCTGAAGTTCCATTTCTTTATAAACCCTCCCCGCCGTATTCGGATTGATGTGATATAAAACCGCCAGTTCTCTTGTGGACGGCAGTTTCGCACCCATTGGAAGCTTTCCTGTGATAATATCCTTTTTTATCTGATTGATAACCTGAATGTAAATCGGGATATTATTTTCAAATTCCATTCGTTGTCCTCCTTTCTTTTGTGTATCGGTGAACTAGTTATATAGTACACTATGATAATAGTGTTGTCAACGTTCTTTTTTCAAAAAATTTTTCTGTCCTTTTTATGCGAAAAAATTTATGCCAAAATTTATACAATGATTCATACAAAAAAAGCACCGAAACAGCTGCTGTTACTGTTTCGGTGCTTTTTAAAGTTATTTATAGAGAACCACGATGTCCTCCGGCTCGATAAACGTCTTTCCGTCTGGAATAATGTTGCGTTCATTTCTCTTAATCAGCGCAATCAGGACATTTTCCGGAAGATTTAGGTCCTCAATTCTTTGGTTGCCCCACGGATGATTTTTGTCAATAAAAATTTCTTCCAGTCCTTCGTCATCATCCGGGTTATAGGTCGGCACGCTTAAAATCAGGCTGTCCCCTGCCAGAATCTGCGTATTGCCGCGTGTGATAATCGTTTCATCATCACGCTTAATCATGAGTGCCAGTGCGCCTGTCGGCATATGTACCTCGCTGATATGCTTATTTTCCCAGTTATGTCCCTTTGGAATATACATGCGCATCAGCGTAATTGCCGACTCTTCCTGATAGTCATTAAATGTCTTTTGGACATCTGCCTTATCATCAATCATATCCAGTTTCCGTGAAACATACGGAAGCAGTGTGCCCTGTACCGCAACAGATAACAGCGAAATCATAAAGACAATGTGAAATAAATCTCTTGAAATGTCATTTCCCGCCGCCATGGCAAATATCGAGAATACAATCGATGAAGCACCTCTAAGCCCCGCCCACGAAACCAGCAGACATTGATTCAGTGAACAGTGAAACGGCTTTAAAATGAGCAGAACCGTGAGCGGTCTTGCAATCAGCAGGATAAACAGTGCGATAACAATCGCCGTTCCCATGATATACGGAAATTTGTGCGGAAATGACAGCAGACCCAGTAAAAAGAATATCACAATCTGGGATAATCCCGTCACTCCGTCAAAAAACGGAATAATTTCTTTTTTATTGCGGATACTGCTGTTTCCCATAAGAATCCCCAAAAGGTAGATACTTAAAAATGCATTTCCGCCCACCAGTGACGAAAAGCCCATGCCAAACAGCACCAGCGCCAGTATAAATACCGTATACATACCGTTTGTTACCACTCTTGTCTTTGTCAGCACCCATATACCAAATACGGCAAGCACAACACCGATTGCCACACCGTATACAATCTGCGCAAAAATAGCATACGGCACAGTTGAAAGATTTTCACCGTTTACCAGAGAAATACCAACCACCGTCAGCATATACGCCGTCGGATCATTACTGCCGCTTTCGATTTCAAGCAGGGAAGCCACGCCGTCTTTTAAATTCAGCTTTTTCTTTCGTAAAATGGAAAATACACTCGCAGCATCCGTACAGGAAATGACCGCTCCCAAAAGGAAACCCTCTGCGAAACGAAACTTTAATACCACACAGCAAAATGCCATAGTGAGAAACCCGGTCAGAAATACGCCGGCCGTTGACAATAACAATGATTTGACTGCAACCGGCTTTGCCGCCTTCCACTTGGTGTTGAAGCCGCCGTAAAACATAATAAATCCCAGTGCAATCGTACAAATCTGTTCGGTTACTGCAAAGTTATCAAATGGAATCTTTACAATTCCATCACTGCCAAACAGCATACCGATTCCGATAAACAAAATTAACGCAGGCATTCCGAATTTGCCCGAAAACTTATCCGCAATAATACATAACACCAGTATTAATGCTATCAACATCAATTCTACTACCATTCTTCCTCCTGTTTTCCCATTTTTATGCTGTCAAAGCATCCTGTTATGCCTGACATCTTTTATTAGAATATCATATGAATTGTCAGAAAAAAAGCACAAATCCGAATTTTTATTCAGACTTGTGCTTTTTATTCTAAACCATTTTGCTATAAAACAGACTTCTATACAGATTCCATGCACTGCGCTGCCTGCTGTTCTATCTGTTTCTCAATCTGATTTCTGTCTTTACCGGTTACAAACACCAGTTCGCTGTACAATTTATCCTCTGCCAGCTTAAAATAGCGGTCGTCTAAAACCGTTGCTTTTTTGCCGCTTGAAATGCGCTCCTGTCTGCGCAGATACATATTTTTAATAATTTTTACCAGTTCCCGCAAATCACAGCTTTTGATTGCTTCTTTATATACATTTTCCCGCAGCTTTTCATTTTCAACCCATGCCGCCTGAATTGCAGGAATTTCACGAATCAGCGTGTCTGCCTCCTGCTTTGTAATGACTTTGCGCGTCTGGACTTTGCTGCTTTCCACCGGACTGTAAATCCGTCCGTTCTTTTCCTTTTGCGGAACCAGCAGATAATACTGCCTTTTAGAACTGCCGCCCGGCAGTTCCAGTTGTGTAATGTCTTTTACTTCACAGATTCCGTCGTTTCCATGTACCACATACTCACCGATCTGAAACATTGTTTCCTCCATTCTTCTGCAAACCAACATTTTACCTACATATTTGTGATACCTGTGAATTGTTCCGTGCTGTGCACTCCCACAATCCGCCCTGGTATCATCTTCATTTTAAAGGAATTTTCCCCTTTTCGTAAGTTCTTTTTTTATTTTTTCCAGTTTTTTGCAAATTAAACAATATTTCTAAATAACCTCCGGTGAATAAGCGATTATTAATTTTATCCGAGTGCTACGTCTAATATCATCATCACGACAAATCCCACACCAAAGCCCAGTGTTCCGATGTTGGAGTGATTGCCTTCGGAGGCTTCGGGAATTAATTCTTCTACCACGACATAAAGCATGGCGCCTGCGGCAAACGATAAAATGTAGGGCAGAATCGGTGTTAAAATGCCCGCAAATGCAATCGTAATCACTGCGCCAATCGGCTCTACAATGCCGGAAAGCGTGCCGCATACAAATGCCTTTAAACGGCTCTGTCCCTCACTGCGAAGCGGCATTGAAATCACCGCCCCTTCCGGGAAATTCTGAATGGCAATACCCATCGCAAGTGCCGCTGCCCCGGCAAGCGTAATTGTTCCTTCCCCGGACAGATATCCGGCAAATGCCACACCGACTGCCATACCCTCCGGGATATTATGCAACGTTACCGCAAGGACAAGCATCGTTGTTTTTTTTAAATGGGCAGGCAGCCCTTCCGACTTTTCCGCTCCTAAATGCAGGTGCGGCACCAGTCTGTCCATGAGCAGTAAAAATGCCATGCCGACGGCAATTCCCACTGCCCCCGGAACAAATGCCATTCTCCCCATATCCTCGCTCATTTCAATCGCAGGAATTAAAAGTGACCACACGGATGCCGCCACCATAACGCCGGAAGCAAATCCCAGCAGTCCCTTCTGCACCAGCGCCGGTATCTGATCTTTTAAGAAAAATACACACGCTGCTCCCAGTGCTGTCCCCACAAACGGAATCAAAATTCCTATTAAAACATCAATACTCATACCCTCCTCCATTCTGCCGGCAAATCATACCAACGTTTCTGCAAGTTCAATTTACTTTGAACCGCACAACCGCCTTAAATAAATCTCCATCAATCTCGATTGAAAATGTTCCGTTCTGTACCTCTGTGAAGCTTTTCACAATCGCCAGTCCGATGCCACTTCCACTTTCGTGACGGGATTTGTCCCCGCGCACAAAACGCTCCACGATTTCTTCCGGTGTAAAATTCATCTGTGCTTCTGAAATATTTTTAAATACAATTTCCGTGTATTCAGGCTGTGCCGTGGCGCTCACATAAACCCGCGTGCCGGGCAGTGTGTACTTTGCAATATTCGTAAACAGATTTTCAAAAATACGGTACGTCTTATCACCGTCTAATGCCTGCACAATACCGTTTTCCGGTGCATCAAGAATCACCGTCAGATTTTTCTGTTTTAACAAATCCTCCGTTTCCGCCTGTGCCTGTTGTATCAGTGCAACGACATTCAGCTCCACGGGATTTAACTCAATATTGCCGCTGTTGACCTTGCTGACTTCAAACAAATCCTCAATCAGATTGTTTAACCGGTCAATATAATGCTGTAAATTTTCCAGATACACCTGCTTATCCTGCCCGCTTACATTGTCCTGTCCCAGGAGCTCCGCATAGTTTTTAATACCGGTCAGCGGTGTTTTTAAATCGTGCGAAACATTGCTTATCAGCTCCGTCTTCATATTCTGCGATTTTATTTCCTCACTGACCGCTTTTTCAAAGCCGATACGGACATTTTTTAATTCGTCGCCCAACGCATTAAAAATACCGACATCCTGTGTAATTTCTTCATCAAATCTGCCGTCTGCAAGCTGGTGTGCTTCTTCTAACAAAACCTGATAATCCTTCTGTACTTTTTTTAGCTTCTTCCTGATATAGAAAAACAACAGCACGCTGTAAAGGACTGAAAGCACAATACCAAAACTCCAAAAGCACGCAATCACACCGACGATTACCATCTGTATCAGTACATACTTTAAAAGCACCGTATCTGTTTTGTCGCTCAAATCCACCTCTGAAAGCTTTTCAAAGCGTCTTTTCACATTTCCGCAGATGCTTCCGATAAGGGAATCTTCTTTCCAATACCGGCAAAAACCTGATGTCAGCATATATTTGATTTCAAAAATACCCATGGCTGTAAACAATCCTGTAAGCATCATTCCGATAAACTGTAACACAACAGGCACAAGCTCTGCATACGGTATTCCAAGCATTTGCAGTGCTGTCTGCAATTCCCCGGTCATGGTATACACGTCCAAAAATGCCATGCCGATGTACGCAAGACAAAGCACCGTCCCTAAAAATGCCCATTTGATTTCCGCCTTTATTTTTCGCATAAATGCGAATAGGTTGACTTCCTGTTCCACACTCACCGGATAAAACAGAATATATAAACCGATAAAAAATACCATCATACAGCACGTAACAGCTAAAAATCTGCCGCTCATTTCTCCATGAACAAGATTCTCGGTATTGTACCAGATGATATCATTATTTTCAGTCAGATTCTGCGGAATGGCAAATTCAGCTTTGAGATTCTGCGGCACACGAAGCTGAATCTGGGATTTTGGAATACTCTTTCCATAAATCTCATACGTTTCTCTCGCATTGCTGGTAGAAATTGAGATACTGTTTTTAAGCAGCTGGTATGCACTCATATAAGTAAAATCCGTAGAAACATAATCTCCCGTACTTGTTACATTTCCATCGGCATCATAAGTAAATGTACTGTACATCTGATGGTCTTTTACAAAAAGTGACGTATCGCCGCCCTCTGTTTTTTCGCCGGTAGCCGTATTGGTAATACGATATGCAAAATTGGGCGAGTTGATAAAATCTGCCCTTGCTGTAAGCAGTTCTTCTTCCATAACATATTCCAGTTCTGAACGGATACTGTATGGAACATCTTCTCCCAGCGACAGCACGGAATAGTCTTTATTGACAACACGTGTCTGATCAAGCATAAACAGCAGCATTTCCCTGCTGACTGCACTGACATCTACTGTCTGCGTACCCTGATTTTCTGATTGAATATTCCGGCACAGCAAAATCATGCCGATTGATATCACGCTTAAAAGGGCCACAAGTCCAAGCACAAATACTCTTTTTTTCTTCTTTTCCATAAACGTTCTCCTTCCTGCAAACGTTTTTATTTTTCAATTTTGTAACCGATACCCCACACCACTTTCAGATACCGTGGATTTCTGGGATTGACTTCAATTTTTTCACGCAGCTTTCGGACATGTACCATGATGGTTTCAGTGTTTATAGCTTCCTCTTTCCAGACATTTTCATAAATCTGTTCTGCCGAATAAACCCTGCCCGGTGAACGCATTAAAAGCTCCAAAATCGCGTATTCTTTTGGTGTCAGCTTTACATTTTTTCCGTCCACCGTCAGCTGTTTTGTATACAAATCCAGTTCCAGTCCGCCTGCTGTCAGCGTATGCGCTTCTTCTGTTTCTTTTTGGGACGCGGATGCTGCTTTTTTTAACTGCAAAATCTGTTCATACCGACGCAGATTGGAATGGACCCTTGCGAGCAGTTCCATTGAGCCAAAGGGCTTTGTGATATAATCGTCTGCACCGATATTTAACCCTGTGATTTTATCAATATCTTCTGATTTGGCACTTAAAAATATCAACGGGAAATCATATTTTTCACGCAGCTTCATCGTCATGGTAATTCCATCCATAACCGGCATCATAATATCTACGATTGCCAAATGAATGGTGTGATTTTCTACCATTTCAAGTCCCTGTACGCCGTTTTCGGCTTCATAAACATAATACCCCTGATTTTTTAAGTAAATCGTTATGGCATCCCGTATTCCTTTTTCATCTTCAACAACTAATATATTAGCTTCCATTGCTTCCTCCTTTTCTAAGCATGCATGTAGTATAGGAAGGAAATCTTAGAAAGGAGTTTTGATTCTTCTTAAATTTTTCTTAACAAATTAAGCACTGCAATGTCGTTTTTATAAATCTGCTCTCTTGAGTGCTGCTTCTAAGCCTACTTTTCCTATTTTGCGATACTGTAACGCCGCTGAAACACCGTATGATGCCATTCCCAGTACAACTGCCCACACATAATTTGCCGGGTCCACGTAGTAGGTAAGCCAGCCTGCCATTTCCTGCATAAAATAGTCGTAAAGCATCCGCATCACAACAGCCGCAATGCCAAGGCTTAACAATACAGAAATCACGGCTGCAATCGTGGTGGACATCATATACAGCTTTGCGGTTTCTGATTTATTATACCCTAAAATACGCAGCATGGAAATTGCCGTTGCATTTTTTTCCACCACAATTTTTGACAGCAGATAGAAAATCAGGACTGCCATAAATACGGAAAATACTGTTATCAGCGGGAACATCTGTCCCATGGAATCCTTTAACTGTCGCACAACCTTTGTCATATCATCATATGTAATCGTTGCCGCTACTGCCTTACTGTCCAAATCGGTCAGTTCTTCATTGCTGAAATATCCGTTAAAATAGCCTTCTTCCTTGTCAAACAGTTCTTCAAACCGGCTGTTGCTTATAAATAACGTAAAGGATGCCGGATAAGGATACGTGCCAAGGATTTCAAATTCATAGGTGTCATCGCTGTACTCGTCTTTTAGCGCAAGCATATCGCCGACTGAAAGTTTATATTTTT
Organism: Lachnospira intestinalis; assembly: GCF_040095895.1. Lineage (NCBI taxonomy): Bacteria > Bacillati > Bacillota > Clostridia > Lachnospirales > Lachnospiraceae > Lachnospira > Lachnospira intestinalis. The sequence goes on along the minus strand of NZ_JBBMFS010000001.1, from coordinate 110,329 downwards.
CTAAAATACCCTCAGAAGCATAGACCCCGTTGCCGTTTTTGTGTAACTCAATGCCTGTAATGTAATCTGAATCTTCACGGATGCCGTAGACATTGATTTCTTCCTTTAATTTTCTGTCGGTTTTATCCAGTATCAGTGACTTGACCGCATACTTTTCCGCAGCTTCATTTTTCGTCTGCACCGGCATTTTTAACACGTACTGGTAATCGCTGATCATATTTTCCTCTACCAGCATACCGTAGTGGTCTAAAAGCGGTGTCATCAAAAGTCCGAAGAAAATGAGCAGACTTGCAAATGTTACGCCTAAAAACATCACAAGATAATTTACCTTGTTCTGAATCAGGATACGCATCCGGAATCTTGCCATAAAAGAAACCTTTGGCAGGCGCACTGCCTTTTTCTCACGCCAGTGGTTTAAATCGTGGCGCAGGAATTTAAGCGGTGATAATTTTAACTTTGTATACAATACAATTGTATTGACCACAATCATAATCATGCACGGCACAACCGTTGTAATCACAAATGCATAAGGATTCCACAATGTAATATATGTCGGAAGACTGTAACTGTGATAATACATTCCTGCCATGACATCTTTAAATACTGTATATCCCAATATATTTCCCAGCACACAGGAAATCAGTGTTACCGTAACCGGAAGTGTAATATAGTGACGCAGCAGTTCACCTCTGGTAAAGCCAAGCGCCCTCATTGTACCGATTTCAGAAGCTTCCTTTTCAATAATGCTTGCAATCGTTACACTGAAAATAAATGCCAGAATAACCATGATGACATATAAAAGTACCTGGATCATGCTCTTATCACTGCCCATATCATCACCCGTAAAATGAATGGCCTGATTTTCTACTGCCGGTGTAATATTGGTAATGCCCGCCCGCAGGGAAACGAGCTGTTTTAAAATGTCATCGGACAAATCACGCTGCTGTGAATCCGTCAAATCCGTCTTATTATTTTTCCATGAATATATGAAATGCTCCGTTCCCGCATCCAGTTTGTCATACTGACCTTTCGTTACAATGGCAACACCAAAGTTTGTTGCATCAAACATCATATCCGAATTGTTCTGAAACTGCGCGCTATAATCGGACAGTGCCACTGTTCCTACAATCTCAAGCTTCTCTCCGCCAAGAACAACCGAATCCCCGATTTTTAATTCCCTGTTTTCGGCAAACAGGCGGTCGAGTGCAATCTCTCCATCCTTCTGCGGTGCTCTGCCTTCCATGACACACACCAGGTTTATATCATTTCTCTCGCCGAAAATACGCAGTGTCGCATTTGAGATGGCTTTTGGTACTTCCTTATAAAAGTTCTCATACAGCACCACATCATTTTCTGATTCTACTTTTTTAAGCAGCACCGCATCTGCCTTTTGTTCCAATTCAAAATTGCCGTCTTCAATATTGTATTTTTCAAAGCTTTCATCGTATGCATGGGTCATGCTGTTATCAGCGACCAGAAAACCTGAAATAAACCCGATTGTCAGTGTTATAAACAAAAATATCACGGCATATTTTCCGAAATCCTGCTTTAATTCCCTTAAAAAACGCTTTCGCAATGGATTTTTCATGCTGTTTACCTCCCCGTTTTACCACTCTAACTGCTCCGCCGGTACTTTAGCGGCATTCATTTCAACATCCTGAATCTGACCGTCTTTGAGCTTTACAATCTGGTCTGCCATATTTTTAATCGCGTCATTGTGGGTGACTATGACAATTGTATTGCCGTATTTCTGATTGACCCGCTCAATCAGTGCCAGAATATCCTTTGAGGTATGATAATCAAGAGCGCCGGTCGGCTCGTCGCAGAGCAGAATATCCGGATTTTTCACGATTGCCCTGCCGATTGCCGTCCGCTGCTGCTGACCGCCGGACAACTGGCTCGGAATTTTGTTCTGATGTTCTGTCAGTCCCAGCACATCAAGCAGTTCATCAATATCTAACGGCTGGCTGCTTAAATATGCGCCGACTTCGATATTTTCACGTACCGTCAGATTTCCGATAAGATTATATGCCTGAAATACATAGCCTAAATGCTTTCTTCTGTATTCTGTCAGCTGCCTGTCGTTCATGCCCTGCATAACCTCGCCTGCTACGGTAACACTGCCGGAATCTGCCGTGTCAATGCCTCCTACGATATTAAGCAGTGTAGATTTTCCCGAACCGGAAGGTCCCAGCAGTACGCAGATTTTCCCTTTCTCCACACCAAGCTGTATCCCTTTTAAAACCTCCACTTTGTTTTCACCCGTTCCATAACTTTTCCGTAATTGTTCAATCTCTAAAAACATAAATTTCTCCTTACCGACTATGTTCATTTATCGTAACATAAAAAGAGTTAGACACTGCTAACTTCTTTCATAATGTTAGCCCTGTCTAACTCTTTTGTCAAGTTCTATTTATTTCCCCTATCTTCTTTCCCTGCGCATAAATCTAAACTGCTTTTTCTTCCGGTATTTCTTTCATATGACAAATGCTTAAAAACAGACTGCGTTCCGCAATTCTTAACTGCAATGTTCCCCACTGTGTATAATAATCTACATTTTCATACAGTTTACGGATACAATTGCCGTAAAACGGCTCCGTTATCCTTGTTGTGTACCTCATTTCAATATAACAGTACATTGCATAAATAAGCACAATCTTTGTTCCTGCGGCATACGCTTCCAGACTTGTATACTCACGAAAAATGCGTTTTAAATACGCATCCCGTGCCAAAAACGCATAAAATTTCTTCTTACAGCTGTTAAAATCACCCTGTTTAAACAGCTCCTCCTCAATCCGCACTGCCACTGCATGGCACATTCCCTCAAATACCGATTCCATTCCCGTAACCCGCACAAGCTGTGCCTTTCCAAGCCACGAAAGTCTTTGCGGCAGTGTAGAAGATTCAACCCCGTATAAAAATACAACAATTTTAATTCTGCCCTTTTCAAAGCTGCTTTTTAAAATATCCAGCTCCACAAGAGCTGTTATATCCTGTATCAGCTGCGGTGTTAAAACTACTACGGCTTCCTGATGCCTTGCGATACTTTCACATTCCTGTTCATACGTCACCTCCCTCATAATATTTTTCTCTCCGTCTTCTTCAGGCATTGTAAATCCCCAATTTTCCAAGTGATACAAAACGGCTTTTGCATGACTTTCGTTTTTGCTTCTAGAATAGCAAACGTACATTTTTCCTCCTCCAGTTTCTTTTGTACTCATTCCCCCTGAAAAATGTATTCTGTATTATAATAACACATTTTTATAATTATAAGTATTATCACATTAAATCCTGTTTTTTTTCAAATAAACCATATGACCATACACTATTTTACCCACTCGTTATAAATTTCACTATGTTCAGTACGCCGAAACCCTGCTGATTTTCCGGAATGGCAATAGTCTCACAGCACTTTAACAGCCGCATTTTTACACCTTTCGGTGTATAGTCCGGTCTTTCCTCTAAAAGTCTGGCAACTGCTCCGCTGACAATGGGAGCAGACATTGATGTTCCGCTTTTTTTTGCATATGCATCCTTACGGTTGCTGCACGCAATAATATTGGATCCTGTCACAACAACCTCTGGCTTGATCACACATTCCTCCGTCGGTCCTCTGCCGGAATAATACCGCACTTTCCTTCCGCGTACACCCGAAAAATTGGTATCGTCATACGAACCGACGGTTATAATTTTTTTACAGTTTCCCGGTGCGGTGATACTATTTCTGTCCGGTCCGCTGTTTCCTGCCGCCGCTACCACAACAATTCCGGCATCCCATAGCTGTTCCACCTGCCGGTTAAGCTGTTTTTCTTCCTGCACATCATGGTCCGGTACCGTTCCGAACGAAATATTAACAACCCGGATATTATACCGCTCTCTCTGTTCTAAAATCCATCGGAGTCCTTCCACCACATCTGAAATTTTCCCGTTTCCCTGTGCATCCAGAACTTTTACGCCTATCAGTGCCGAATGCGGGGCAATTCCTTTATACCGTCCACGGGATGCACTCCCGTCCCCGCCTATGATTCCCGCGATATGTGTCCCATGTCCGCTATCATCATAAACGCTGTTTTTCCCATGAACCAAATCAACGAAACCGGTAATACGGCTGCCAAAATCTCTATGCCGGTAAATTCCTGTATCTACAATTGCAACTCCTGTCTGCATACAACTCCTCACTTTCGAGCAGCTTTGTCATAAATCTGCGATGTAAATACCGCCAAAGCTATTTACCCTCCACCTATCTGTATTTATTATATGGTAAATATCTTCAATGTTACTACTTGCACCCGGCGATTTCTCATCTGCCAAAAATGCTGTTTATTTTTCATGCTTGATAATATTTGCTTTTTCCCTGCAAATATTTTATAATAAAGTATCAGAATTCATTTGCAGGATTTGTGACTTTGCGCACTTGGCACAAGCCTGTTATGTGCAATACAACTTAGAATTACAAAGCGTGCGCAGAAATGAGGATTAATATGGATAAGAAAAGAATCGTTGTTGCTCTCGGAAGAAATTCTTTTGGTGAAACTTTCCCGGAACAGCAGGAAAATGTTAAAAAAGCTGCTGCTGCAATTGCAGATTTAGTAGAAGAAAAATATCAGATTGTCATTACGCACAGCAACGGTCCGCAGGTCGGCATGATTCAGACTGCAATGACTGAATTTGCCCGTTTAAATCCAGACGACAGAACCGTTGCCCCGATGTCCGTCTGCGGTGCAATGAGTGAGGGATATATCGGTTACGACTTACAGAATGCAATCCGCGAGGAATTATTAAACCGCGGCATTTATAAAACTGTTTCTACAATCATTACACAGGTCCGTGTAGACCCGTTTGATGCGGCATTCAGCGAACCTTCCAAAATCATTGGCAGATTTATGTCAAAAAAAGAAGCCGAAGCCGAGGAAGAAAAAGGCAACCATGTTGTTGAAGAAGAACCGGGTAAATTCAGAAGAATTATCGCTGCTCCACTGCCAATCGACATTTATGAAATTGATGCCGTAAAGGCACTGCTTGATGCAGACCAGATTGTAATCGCTGCCGGCGGCGGTGGTATTCCTGTACTACAGCAGGGAACACATTTAAAAGGTGCCAGCGCCATTATTGAAAAGGACTACACTGCTGCCAAACTGGCAGAACTGGTCAACGCACAGACTTTATTATTCCTGACAGCATACGACAATCTTACAATTGAAAAAGGAACACCAAATGAAAAAGTCTTTGAACAGGTTTCTGCTTCCGACTTACACACTTATATCAAAGCCGGTCATTTCCCTGCAAAGACAACATTTCCAAAGGTTGACGCTTCCATTCGTTTCGTAACTGCTGATTCCGAAAGAAAGGCCGTTATTTCAAACCTTGACAAGGCAAAATCAAGTCTTGCCGGAAAGACAGGAACAACAATTACCGCATAAAAATATTGCGTAAAAAATTAAGGAGAAATTTCTGATTTTAGAAATTTCTCCTTTTTGTTTGCTTTTATTGACTGTTGCTTTACTCTGCCGTAGCTGATTCTGTCTGTACGGTTTCCTGCTGGGTCTGATATACCGCATTGGTTACATCTAACATAAAATAGTTTAACAAAACCATTAACAACGCAAGAACTACGATAACAACCAGCGGTATCCACGGATTCTTTTTCTTCTGTGACTGATTCTTTTTAAATGTACTGCTATTGACCTGATTTGCCATTTTTTTCTCCATTTCTTTTAATTTACTTTACTCAGATATATAGACTCTAATATTTTAGTTCCTGTTTTCGTTTTAAAAATATTTTCTTTGATTTTCCGGATAGAATCCAGCCCCTGCTTACTGCTGTCCAAGCCGTCTTCATTGATATTTACCAGAAAATCTGCCTCAACTAAAATCTGATAATCCATTCCCTCTATTTTATCATAGGTGTGATGGTGTCCAATCAGATATGCCACCCGCTCTGTCACCGGCGCCGGAAATTCCAGTTTCTTTAAAATTACAGCAGCCACCGGTGGTCCCTCCAGTTCCTGATACTTTCCTGCACTGGATTGATATTTTTCCTCTGATATTTTAATGCCGATATCATGAAGCACTGCCGCGGTTTCCAGACATTCCATTGTAAATAAATCCAGCTGTTCCTTCTCTCCAATCGCCTTTGCAAAACCATATACTTTCAGCAAATGGCTGATTCTGCGAATATCATTTTCAAAATAAGCAATTGCAGCCTCAATGACCTTTCCTGTTTCCATACTAAACTCCATTCCTAAGTGATTTTTTATCTGCGATTAAAACAATTTGTATTATTATACTATACCCCTTCTTTGAAGACAACTGTTATCCGAAAACAAAATGCCCTTTAAAAATTTCATAAAAATTTCATCTGAAATTACGGTCAAATAAATATAGACAAATGCGTTATAGTATGTTATTATCTGTATACTAAGAATACGAAAGGTGGTGAAAATATGTCAAACGAGTTATCCAACAAAACCGTAACCTACTTATTAGGGGAAATATCTGGTATGCTGGAAAATATGCAGAATTCTCTTCGTACTGAAATCGCCGAAACGCGGGATTCTTTGCAAAGTTCCCTCCGTGCCGAAATCGCTGAAACAAGGGATTCCTTGCAGAATTCTCTTCGTGCTGAAATCGCCGAAACGCGGGATTCCCTGCAGAGTTCTCTTCGTACTGAAATCGCCGAAACACGGGAAACCCTGCAGAATTCTCTCCGTGCCGAAATCGCCGAAACACGCGAAGCCCTGCATGCTGAGATTGCTGAAACAAGGGATTCTTTGCAGAGTTCCCTCCGTGCCGAAATCGCCGAAACACGCGAAGCCCTGCATGCTGAGATTGCTGAAACAAGGGATTCTTTGCAAAGTTCCCTCCGTACCGAAATCGCCGAAACACGCGAAGCCCTGCATACTGAGATTACTGAAACAAGGGATTCTTTGCAAAGCTCCCTCCGTACCGAAATCGCCGAAACAAGGGATTCTTTGCAGTCACAGCTTACGCAGATTAACCTCACACTGGAACAGAATGTTGTTCCACGTCTGAACACGATTGAGTCCTGCTATGTATCTACATATGAAAGATATTCCCAGGGTATAAACCAGCTTGAATCAATCCAGTCTGATATCCTTGTTATGAAGGATGTCATTATGAAGCACAGTACACAGCTTGCAAAGATTTCCTAATTCTTGTGCTTTTATTTCCTAAAAAATCGTGGAAAACAAACACGGTCTTGTCTTTGTTTTCCACGATGATATTAAAATTATTCAAGCTCTATATCTTTCCCCAATGAAAATGAATAGATAATTTTTTCCTTTACAGGTCTCTGAAGCAGCTGCGACAGCGCTTTTGCATAGTATTCTAACTGGAGTGCATACCGCCTGCGCAATTCGTCTTCACCGCCTTTTTTTGACACCTTATCCGTTTTGTAATCCACCAGAATAAGACTTCCATCTTCTTCAAAATATACATCAATAACACCCTGAATCAACTGTCCGCCATTGTTTTTATCCGGCTGGTTCGTATCGTCCTGTTTTGATTTATCAGACTGTTCGGATAAATCAATAAAGACAAACGGTTGTTCCGTATGAAAAACACCTGCCTGTTTTGCCCGTTTCATCCGTTCAAACAGTGGATTTTTCATAAATGCAACAATATCGGATACACGGATACTGTCTGCCTGCTGTTTGGTAAGCTTTTCTTCCTCTACAAGCTGCTTTAAAAATGCTTTTACAGCAGTATTTTCTGGTTTTGTATCATAGTCCATACATTCCATCACGCGATGATATGCTGTACCTCTCCGGCTTCCCTGTAACGTCTTTTTCCTGCCTGCGATAAATTCCGGCAATAATTCATCTTCATTTTGTTCATCCACTGCCTGTTTTAAGCTTTCCGGCATATAGGCAGTTTCTGCAAAATCCGAATCCTGCTGCATTTTCTTTAATTCCGACACTGTGACCTTCGGTTTCATAACCGGTTCATCGGCATACGGATAATCCGGCAGTTTTTCTAATTCCTGCCCTGCTTCTTTTGAAATATCCGTCTCTGCCTGTGATACTTCCATTGAAATATCATCACTTACCTGCAATTCTTCTTTCTTAAATTCCACAATCTGAAACGTCCCTTTACGCAGATTCTGCGGCAGCAATACTGCCGGCATGACCATATCAAAATAATTTTTCAAACCGGCTTCATACGAGTACGAATACCAGCCTCCGGCAAGCAATTCATCTGAAACCGCCTGCCAGCCCTCTACTGCTTTTTGTGCGTCTTTTACGGTGCCAATCATATACAGCTTTTCCCTCGCTCTTGTCATGGCAACATACAGCACACGCAGTTCCTCGCTGATTGTTTCCTGTATAAGCTTTTGTGATACCGCTGATTTTAACAGAGTCGGATTCTTGATACGTTTATCTAAATGTACCACATTTGTTCCGACACCAAAGTCCGTATCCAGGACCACTTCCCCGCGGGAATCCATCTGGTTAATGCTCTTTCCCATTCCTGCCAGAATGACAACCGGAAATTCCAGCCCCTTACTTTTATGAATACTCATCACACGCACCAGATTTTCATTTTCACCAAGCACGGAAGCTTCCGCAAAATCCACCTCGTATTTTTTAAGGCGCTCAATATAGCGCAGAAACTGAAACAGTCCGCTGTAACTGGTCTTTTCAAATGCCGCCGCCTTTGTATAAAGCATATCCAGATTTGCCTGCCGCTGAGTACCTGCCGGCATTGTTCCGGCATAGTGGTAATATCCCGTATCATACATCAGCTCCCACAAAACATCACTGACCGGATAACGCTCTGCCTTTTCCCTGAAACTGTCGAGTTGTTTTAAAAATTGCACGACTTTTTCATCATCGCTTTCCTGCATGACGTCATACAAATGCTTTGTGGTGTCTTTCATGCGAATCTGTGTGAGTTCTTCCGTTGTAAATCTGCCAAAAAAGGACAGCATGACCGCCGCCATGGGAATATCCTGCAGTGGATTATCTATTACGGCAAGATACGATAACAGCAGTTTGACCTCACGCACATCAAAATATCCTTCTGACGCGTCACAATATGCCGGAATATCTTCATTCATCAGCACATTGACAAATGTATCCGCCCAGCCGCTGACAGTCCTTGTCAGAATCACGATGTCACTGTAACGGATTCTCCTGTAGCCGTTTTCGGCATTTTTATCATAAACCATATAAAAACTGCCGTCTTCCTTTGGCTGTGTCAGCCGTTGAATCAAAGCCGCGGCAGCAGCGCCTTCACGCTCTCTTGCGGAACGGTCTTCGTCCTCCGGGGAAAGTTTTTCCTGATTCATATCAATCATATAAATCATCGTATCCGGATCATCTGCAAATGTCATCGCATTTTCATTCTGCGCCTGATATTTCGGATACTCAAACCCGGCATTTAACCTTGCCCTGTCATCATACTCAATCTCTGCAAAGTAAGGATTCATCGCCCTGTAAAAAACATCATTCGTACATTCAAGTACATTTTCGCGGCTTCGGAAATTGGTCTGCAGTTCAATCCTGACATTCGGACTGTCCGTATCGGTATATGTACTGTACTTATCCATAAACAGCTTCGGACACGCCAGACGGAACTTGTAAATGCTCTGCTTCACATCACCCACCATGTAGATATTGTTATCCGCTTCATTGTATTTTCCCTTAGATACCGCAGTCAGAATAACCTCCTGAAGCATATTGCTGTCCTGATATTCGTCTATGAGAATCTCCTCGTAATATGCGCTTAAATCATCTGCCGCTTTGGTGTATTCCATGCCGTTTTCCGTTTTTTTGACTAAAATGTTTAGCGCCATATGCTCCATATCGTTAAAATCAATGACATTTCTTTCACGCTTTTCTGTATCCATGCGCCTGTAAAAATCCTGTGCGAGTGTCATCATCATTTCAACTGCCGGTTTATTTTCCCGAATATCCTCTAATAAATTTGCAAATTCCTTTGTAAATAATTTCGCCTGTAACGTCTTTGTCACATAAGCCTTATATTCATCGCGGATTTGCTTGACTGCTGCCTTCTTTACCTCTGAAATATCCTTACTGCGGCTTCTTCCAAGCGTTTCAAAAGACAGCAGGCGCACTTTACGCACCAGTTCTTCATAACTCTGCGTATCCAGAATCTGACGGATTCCCGCATGGTCAGACTGTACTGCTGCTGCATACATCAGCGGTCCGTCCGGCTCATTGCAGATACTTTCCAGTTTTTCATACTGTCTGTCATAGTCTTTAAAACGTCTTCTGACCGTATCAAAAAGATAACCGATTGCGGCATTTTGTTCTGCCGTGTCGATATCTGCCTGCGTGTAAATGCACAGGCAGTCTTTAAACCATTCCTCCGGCCACGGATAGCTTCTTGCAAAGCGGTATAATTTTAAAATAATATCCACGATTTTCGTATCGTCACGTCCCGTTCCATACGCATCGACAAAATCAAAGAACACCTGATTTTCGGAAGCATAATATTCCTCCAGCATCTCCTCCATAATATCATTTTCAAGCAGCTTCATTTCACCTTCGTCCGCAATCCTGAAACCCGGATCTAATTCAATATCCGTAAAATAATTGCGCACAATATTTAAACAGAAGCTGTCAATCGTCGTAATCGGGGCATTGTGAATCAACGTCATCTGACGGATTAACCGCTCGTTTCCCGGATTCTCCTGTAGCATTGCATCGAGCGCCTCACGGATTCTCTGCTTCATTTCCGCCGCCGCCGCCTTGGTAAAGGTTACAACGACCATTCTGTCCACGTCTGTGCCATCTTCTGCCGTGATTTTTCGGATAATGTGTTCTACCAGCACCGCCGTTTTACCCGAACCTGCGGCGGCAGCAACTAAAATATTACAGCCGTTTGTCCGGATTGCCTTGAACTGTTTTTCTGTCCAGCGGTTTGCCATTTTCATCAACTCCTTCCCTGATTTTTTTCCATATTTCCTCATCACTGAATGTCTTTAAGCTGCGGGACTGCCCTCCCGGAATATCCGGTGAAAAACCGCATACCGCATGGTACGGACAATATGTACAGGCATCTTCCTTCTGCGTGTGGTACGGATTAACGTCCACATTTCCACCAAAAATTCCCGCCGCCATATCTGCCGACTTTTCGGTGACATAGTCTGTGAGCTGTTCAAACTTCTGCGTGCTGTAAATGTGGCTTCGCATATCCAGCTCCCCGTTTGATTTAAACGCAACCGGAATAACCGCCGACTTTCCTCCGCGGTCATCCATTTTACGGATAATTTCCGTATCCTCATTGACAACACCTTTCATACGCAGATTTTCCAATATCATTTCATCAACGGCTTCACGATAATCTGCATCTTCTTCATCGGGCATGCTCTGTACTTCTATAATCGGATTGTCAATATTGTAATAAAGAATCCCCGCCGGAATAATATTCTTATCCGGGTGCCGCTTCTTTTCGATGCGCTGTGCCGCCTTCATATATGTTACAAGCTGTAATTTTAAGCCGTAAAATGTCTTTAACAAATCAAAATCCGATTTGCCGGTTTTGTAATCCACCACGCGCACATAAACATTGTTATCATCTTCACAAATATCAATGCGGTCAATTTTGCCCTGCATATAAAGCGACTTGTCACCAAGTACCTCATGCTCATCAACTAAAAAGTTCATTTCATATGCATCGGGTGCAAATTCACCGCGTTCTAACTGCTTTCCGATTGCCCAGACCGTCCTGTCCGCCAAATCGGTGAGCCTTTTAATCATGTATTCGTTACGGCTGTTATCCTTTAAAATGGTGTTGCCGTACTCTGCAGCAATCCGCACAACGCTTTCGGATACGCGCTTTTTTCGTTCTTCATCGGATAACAGGGAAAAGGATTTTTTCTCCTCTTTTAACTGCCGCGACACATCTTCCAAAACACCGTGCAGAACCGTACCGAAATCCTGTACCGCAAAACGGTATTCTTCTCTTTGTGAAAGCTTTAAGCCATATTCCAGAAAATACGCAAAACGGCAGGAAGCATACGTTTCAAATGCCGAAATACTACCCTTTAGCTGTGTTCCGTATAACAAAAGCGCCGCATTTTCACTCAACGTCTTAATATAATTTTCCGTATTCCACTCAATATCCTGCTTCGGAATCTTTAAATAGACAAACTGTCCATCCTGCCCGTCGGCATCCGTTATGCGCACATCCGGAAACATGCGTCTTACATTACGGATTAAATATGACGGAAGTGCCGTCTTTCCGTCACTGCTTTTTTTTGCATACGATAAATACAGCCGGTGTGAAGCCTTTGTCATCATCAGATACAGATAAAATTTCTGTATAAATGCTTTTTCCCTTGCAGAAGGTGACAGTACGATTTCCTGTGCTTCCAGTATACTGCGGTCGGTTTCCGACAGCACACTGCAATTTTCATTTTTCTTTGGCACAACACCGTCATTGACTCCCGCAAAAAACAGCACTTTGACATTGTCAAGACGTGTTCTTTCGATATCACCAATCATCACACAGTCGGAGGTCGGCGGAAGCAGTCCCACTTTCATTTCTTCAAAGCCCGCCGCTACAATCCTGTTAAATTCCTTTAATGAAACATTTTCTTCACCGAGCAGTTCCACAATCCTGTCAAACAATTCAAGCACCTTTGCATAGAGCTGTTCATATTCATTGCCGGCAGGTTCACACTCCGAAAGCGCCTTTATCTGCTCGGCACTGTGCAGAGCCGTCACAAATTCATAAACGGCTGTGACATATGCCCGCACATTGGCTTCTTTATCCTTTAAAACCGCCTCCAGATTCAAAAACGGCGCCATAATCTGCTCCCGCAGGGCATTTAACGTTTCCAGTTCCGGCTGGTACGTGCTTCTTTTCATTTTCTTTTTCCACGGTTCATGCCATGCACGGCTGCCGCGGATACCTACCGCCAGACAGTAATTTTCCAGCATATCGATGTCATGTCTTGAAATGCCGGTCAGCCCCGTACGCAGATATCGGAACATCGTGTCATACGGATATCCTTTTTCTACAATCTCCAAGGCACTGCAAAGCATTTCCACATACGGATTGGCGGCGACAGAGCGTTTATAATCCAAAAACGCCGGAATGTCATTTTGTTTCATCATATTGGCGGCAACTTTTCCGTATGTTTCCAAATCTGCCGTAACAACGGCAATATCACGATAACGAAAGCCCTCTTTTCTTGTCAGCTGTAAAATCTCGGATACGATATACTGCAATTCCTCTTTGGGATTACTACCCTCGTAAATGCGGATATTTTCCGGTGTACCGGTGTACACACCGCCCTTATAGCGGAACAGATTTCTTTCAAGATATGCTAAGTCCTTCGCACCCTCATAGCGGTAATTGATGTCCCTGTCCACGCACACGGTATCGTCAACGTTGATTCCTTCTTCCTCACAAATCGCAATTAGACGGTTCATCATCTCTTTACTCATAAAAAACAGGTTGTTCCAGCTTTCATGTCCTGTCGGACGTTCCTTTTTATCAATCGTTACTGATATTTTAATACCTTTGCTGTATACCAGCAACAGACGCATGAGTTTGTACTGAATCGGTGTAAACCCGGTAAATCCATCAAAAATAATTTCCGAACCGGCAATCAGCTTTGATTTTTCCACCAGTCCGCATAATACGTCTAAAATTTCCTCAGACGTAATATAATTGGTTGACAAAAATGCCATAAATTCTTTGTAAACCAGACGGATATCTTTTAATTTTGCGGAGAGCTGCTGCTTTTCTTTGACATTCTCTCCGATTTCACCAAGCTGCTGCGGTGTAATACCATATTGAAGCAGTTCGGAAATCACGGATTTTAACTCCGAAACAAAACCTGTTTTTTCAATACTGCTGCCAAAGTAATCCAGCTTTTTCTTCTCTTTTTCAAGTACGCGCCGTACAATCAGGTTCTTTCCGGTATCGTCTAATACCGGACGGTTTCCGCCGCCCAGTTCTTCAAATACCTTGTATGCAAGGCGTTCAAAGCTGACAACATCAATATTTAAAATCCCCTTGCGTGAATGCATATGCACCAGTTTTTTTTGTGTTTCCATAGTATATTGTTCAGGAACAACCACAATAAAATTGTCATGCGGTCTTCTGACAGATTCTTCACAGACTAAACGGCTTAAATATTCTGATTTTCCTGCACCGCTTCCCCCTGTAATAAACTGTAAGGACATATTTCCCTCATTTCTGCCGAACCTCCGGCGATTATTCTGTCATGATTCAATCATTTTCTGCATATAGTATACCATCAATGATAACAATTATGGAAGTGTGTGGATATGAATTCAAAGACAAAAATTATTGTTTTACACCGCCGTGAACTGCTGATTGGTGCCATTGCCGCGGTGATTGCCATTCTTTTACTGATTTTTATGATTTCATCGCTTGCAGGCGGCTCTAAAGATGCCGCAGCCAGCTCTGTCAACGGTGCCAAATCTGTTTCTGCGGGTGTTTCCGCCTGCTATACACCGGGTGTTTACAGAGCCGGTGTTTCTTTAAACGGCAACGCCGTAGATATCGAAGTGACAGTCGATAAAAACAGTATTCAGAATATTGCACTCGTAAACTTATCCGAACCGGTTACAACGCTCTACCCTTCTTTGGAAAGCACCTTTTCCGAACTGTGTGCTTCCGTAATTGAAAGCGGTTCTACCAAAAATATTACATATCCCGCTGAGAACAAATACACCGCTACAATGCTTCTGAATGCCATTCAGACAGCACTCGATAAATGCACGATACAATAAAAAGGCTGTGGCACGCAATCAGGATTTCTGATTTTTGTGCCACAGCTCTTTTCCTTTTATGCACCAAAGTAGCTGACTTCTTCTGCCTGTTCTACATTGTAAAATCCGGCATAGCCGCGCTCCTCTAATTTACTTAAAAACTTACCGGTCTTTTTCGGTTTTATATAAAGGGATGCAATCATGCCTTCACTTCTTAACTTTTCAGCTGTCTTGACAGCTTCTGTTAAATGTCCGTCTTCATATAATACGGCAATCTTTTTACTGCCGTCCGGAATTTCAATGCCGTTCTGCATAAGGATAGAGAAAATACGCTCAAATCCGATTGAAAATCCGACTGCCGGAATGGACTGGTTTAAAAACTTGCCAATCAGATTGTCATATCTTCCACCGCCTGCGATTGCGCCCTTAAAGTCAATGCTTTCCACTTCAAAAACGGTTCCTGTGTAGTATCCCTGTCCTCTGACCAGTGATAAATCAAAGACCACATCGTATGCCCCTGCTGAAAGTGCCTTCACTGTTGTCATAATCTTTTCAAGACTCTCTGCCGGTTCTTTATCTTCCAGCATATCCTTTAAAGAATCCAGACTAAAATCATTTTTTTCAAGGAACTGTGTAAACTTTGTAATGGCTTCTTTTGCAAATCCTTTTTCTGTCAGTTCTGCTTCTACACCGTCCATGCCGATTTTATCCAGCTTATCAAATGTAATGCACACACTGTCTAATTCATTTTCCGCAAAGCCCATCTGCATTAATACGGCACGTAACAGTCTTCTGTCGTTTAACTTAACTTTGAAATTCTTCATGCCGATTGCCTGTAATGCCTTTGTGGTTGTTAAAATCAGTTCGATTTCCGAATCGTTGGATTCTGAACCGATAATATCAATATCACACTGGATAAATTCTCTTAATCTGCCCTTCTGCGGACGTTCTGCACGATACACACGGTCCATCTGGATACATTTCATCGGAAGTGTCAGCTTGTCTTTATTATTCGCATAATATCTGCTGAGCGGAAGTGTCAAATCATAACGCAGTCCCATATCCGCAAGCACATTCTCATTTTCCGAAGTCACGCCTGATGCCAGTGCCTTATCCAGCTTATCGCCACGCTTCATAATCTTGAAAATGAGGTTCAGATTTTCTCCGCCATCACTTTTATCCAGATTTTCAATATCTTCAATTACAGGTGTAATAATATGTTCAAATCCATTGGCAAGATAGACTTCAAGAATCTTCTGCTGTAAATAATCCCTGATTTCCACTTCCTTTGGAAGATAATCGTTTGTTCCTTTAACCGGTGTAACCTTCATAATTGCCTCCTAGACTTTTCCTTAAACTCACTTCTTCTTATCATACCATATCCGGCATTTGAAATACAAGGTCTTTCACACACTTCTTTGCGCCCTAAGCACACGGTCATCACACAGTTTCTTTTTTACGGTTTAAATAAGACACTGCCGAAAGTGCCGCAACATTGCCCTGTCCCGCCGCTTTAATATACTGATACGGCGTTCCCGCAATATCGCCGCAGGCAAATAATCCCGCCACATTCGTTTCCATCTGCAGATTGACGGCGGCATGATTTTTTTCGGTCTTTAAGCCCGGAACGAGCTGTCCCGGAAAGACGGCTTCCCGTAAAATGAAAATGCCGTCCACCGGATACAGCTTTCCGTCAGTCTTTAACTGCTCCACTTTCATCGTGCCGGTAATCTCTGCCGGCTTTTCCGTACAGATTTCAATGTTACCGGAAAGCCCCGGCAATACAGCTTCTTTGCCCATTGGAAAGTATAACACTTTTCCCACAATTTCCGCTAAATACTGTGCTTCCTCAACGGATTCTTTAGTATATCCGATAACTGCGACCGTCTTTCCTTTAAAAAACTGTGCATCACACGTTGCACAATAGCTGACGCCGCGTCCCAAAAATTCATTTTCACCCGGAAACGGCTTATCCGCCGTCATGCCGCAGGCTAAAATCACGCTGTCTGCCCGGTACTGCTCCTGTCCTGCCTGAATGGCAAAATAACTGCCCATTGCATAAACGGCATGAACTCTTTTTTTCGTAACCGCAATCTGCAATTCGTCCAAATGTCTTTTATATGCCTGTGCCAGCTCCTCTCCCGAAACGGCAGGCAGTCCCGGATAATTTAAAATCCGGTGTGCTTTTGCCACCTTACTGCTCACCGGCTCAGCGCCGAACAAAAATATCTCTTTATTTCTGATTTTTGCGGTAATAGCGGCAGAAATGCCCGCCGGTCCTGTACCGATAATCGCAATGTCCGCAGTCTTTATATCCTGTGCCACTTGTCATGCTCCTTTCACTTTTTTGCATTTTTCTTCAGTGCTTTTCAAATTTTTTCGCACCTCTGCACCATATTACTCTGTTAGTATATTGCAAAATATGTATGTCATACCCGTTCTTATCCGCAATCCACGGTAATTTTCGTATCCGATAAAAATCTGTTCTCTGTCCGTGTCCTCACATATTTGCACTTACCTTAATTATAAATGGAATACCACCGTTGCCACATTAAAGTATATCAGTATTGAACAGGTATCCACAATCGTTGTAATCAGCGGCGATGCCATAATTGCCGGGTCAAAATGCAGCTTCTTTGCAAGCAGTGGCAGAATACAGCCGATAAGCTTTGCAAAAATAACTGTAATAACCAGTGAAATTGAAATGACAACCGCCAGTGAAAAGTTCTTATACATCAGCAGGATTCTAAGCCCGTTTGCCAGTGCCAGAATCACACCGACAATAATTGAAATCCGGAATTCCTTAAACATCACCTTAAAAATATCACGAAAGGTAATTTCTCCCAGTGCAATCCCACGGATAATCAGCGTGGAACTTTGTGAACCGCAGTTACCGCCTGTATCCATCAGCATTGGAATAAAGGATACTAAAATCGGCACTGCCGCAAACGCATTTTCATAGTGTGTGATAATCACGCCCGTTGCCGTAGCGGATAACATCAGCACCAAAAGCCACACAATTCTGTTTTTGGCATGTGTCAGCACCGGTGTTTCAAAGTAAGATTTTTCACTCGGATTGACTGCTGCCATGAGTGATATATCCTCTGTCGCTTCATCAACCACAACATCGAGTGCATCATCGACCGTAACGATTCCGACCATACATTCATCGGTATCCAGAACCGGAAGTGCCAGCAAATCATATTTTGAAAATAACTGTCCGACCTGCTCCTGGTCATCGCCCGTATGCACAAAAATAATCTCTGTCCGCATAAGTTCTTCAATCGTTTTGTCGTCATCTGCCACCATTAAGTCTTTGGCGGTCACAATGCCTACCAGTCTGCGCGCTTCAAGCACATAGCAGGTATAAATCGTTTCCTTGTGGATTCCTACTTCTTTAATATGTGCCATTGCCTGCTTTACGGTCATGGTGCGCTTGAGTGACACATATTCTGTTGTCATAATGCTGCCTGCGCTGTCCTGCGGATAATCCAGCAGAATATTAATCTGCGCACGCTTCTGCGGATTGATATTGGATAAAATCCTTGTTACGACATTTGCCGGTAAATCTTCCAGTAAATCCACGGTATCGTCCATAAACATATCGTCTATGATTTCTTTTAATTCCGTTTCCGTGAAAGCATCAATCAGACAGCTCTGTGTTGCATTGCTCATATTGGCAAAAACTTCGGCTGCCTTTGCTTTCGGAATCAGACGGAATGCCTGTGCAAGTTCCTTTTCTTCAAATTCTGACAGCAGTGAGGCAATGTCTACTGCATTCATCACATTTAAAATGCTTCTGATTGCTTTGAATTCTCTTGCTGCCAGAAGTTCCATAAAAATGTTCTTCTCCATTTTCTATGCTCCCTTCTGTCGTATCCGTATTCTGTAAATTTTCCGAATGATAACTGACGCCCGAATCCATTTGCCTCACCTCCTTTAATACTAAAAAAACTCCGTCTGACGACGGAGTTTGAAATTCAATCTTAATCTTTGCGCACCTGTTTCTTTATCTGGCGCTGTGCTTCCGTCGTCCAAGCTTTAGCATCACAGGGCATATTAGTTGCATTAGGTTATGCCTTAAACCGACATAGCCTGCTGACCAACGATTTGTGTCTCCACAAATTTGCGGCAGCAACCTTAGGAAAATCCAAATCCCTGTGGTAACCTCACCTACCGAAGTATTTCGTTTTTTTCATTATAGACACAGAAAATAAAATCTGTCAACTGCTTTTTTCGTAAAAATCATACTTACCGTGTTTTTTCTTCGTCCATAAAATAAAGCCTTGCGCCGAAATCCGGGAAGTAACGCACTTCATCATTCAGTCCCGTTGCGCAGAATGCCTGCTTTAAGCGCACACCGCAGTACATCAGCGTATCGCCGAATACATGGTAGTCCTCCCGCTCACCGTTTATTTTAATCCATTTGGCGGCGAGGTGCTGTATCAGGGAATCCTGACGGATATGCACCGGCGATGCGGTGTTGACCAAATCCCCGAAATCCTTGATATTGTACTTTAACGCACGATTGTAAAAATGATACTGCTTTTCAGGGTCTAATCCCTTTGCATAAAAGCATGTATGCGGCGTGTTTGCCACCGCAAGTTTATTCATCAGCAATCCGACCGCTTCGGAAGTATCTTTTTTGACACAGCTCCACTCCATCAGACTGCCGCCGCCCGCCGACAGTACACTGCTGTCACGGATATCCCTGTCCGAAAAACTTCTGCCGCGGTAAAAAATTCCCCGCTGGAACAGCTCCCGCTTTTCTTTATACAAGGTAATCTGTGCTTTCACCGCCTCAAGTTCTTCTTTGGACATATCACAGAAATTACATTCATAACCCAAATTCCCGAAAGCCGCCACGGCAAAGCGTGTTTCAAGCGGCGTGCGGCGCAGTGTCTGGTGATTCGGGCTTGCTGAAACGTGTGAACTAAGCACGGACGGCGGATAGCCGTAAGTGTAATTGTTCTGAATCTGCGCGCGGCTGACCGCATCTGTATTATCGCTTGCCCAGATTTGCGGAAAATAACACAAAATGCCGAGGTCAAAGCGGTTGCCGCCTGCCGCACAGCCTTCAAATAAAATATCCGGAAAACGTTTTGTCAATACGTCCATGCAGTGATACAGCCCGCAGATATAGCGGTGTGCTGCTTCACCCTGTCTGTCCGGCGGCAGATACGGTGAATAATCATCACTGAAAATCCGGTTCATGTCCCATTTGACATAAGAAATATCCGCACCGGAAAAAACACGGCTCATTTCTTCAATGACAAATTCCTGCACCTGCGGATTGGCTAAATCTAAAATCCGCTGGTTTCTGCCCTCGGAATGATTCCTGCCGGGAACGGCAGCTGCCCAGTCCGGGTACTTTTCATACAAACGGCTGTTGACACTCACCATTTCCGGTTCTACCCAGATACCAAAATCCAGTCCAAGTGCTTTGATTTTCTGCGCAATTCCCAAAAGTCCGCCCGGCAGCTTCTTTTCATCGGCATACCAGTCCCCAAGGGAACTCTTATCGTCATTCCGGTTTCCAAACCAGCCGTCATCCATGACAAACAGTTCGATTCCCGCTTCTTTTGCCGCCTTTGCAAGGCGTAGCAGTTTCCTTTCGTTAATGTCAAAATACGCCGCTTCCCAGCTGTTTAACAGCACCGGGCGCAGTTTCCGTTTCCATGTGCCGCGAACAACATGCTCCTGCACAAAATCATGCAGTTGGTGACTCATTTGATTATAACCTGATGCCGCATAGGTCAGCACCGCTTCCGGTGTTTCAAAAACTTCACCTGTGCCAACCGTAAAGCAGAAATTTTTCGGCTGGATACCGGAAACGATTCTTGTACGTCCTGCCTGCACCTCTACAGCTTCATAGTGACTGCCGCTGTAAATAAGATTTATTCCGAAACACTCTCCGGTGTCCTCGGTCGTTTCTTTTCTGCCAAGCATGATAAACGGATTGGCACGGCTCGATGACGTTCCCGTAAAGGATTCATTGACATATTTTCCGGTTTCAAGCACGGCTTCACTGCGGTTCATTTCCCGTGTCCATGCGCCGTGAAATGTTGAAAGCACATAGTCTGCCCTGTGTAAATCAAGCTGCATGCTCATCAGCCGCCTAAGCTTCACAGGCTGTTCTCCTTCATTTTTAAAAACAGCGCGCCTTGTAATCACATCGCAGTCTTCGTATACGTCATAATACAGTTCCAGCTTTGTTTTTCCTTCTTTGTCTGCCAGAACGACCTTGAGCTGTTCGGATTTGCCGTTTTCATCATATGCACCCGGAAGTGTCTGCAAGCCGCATTTTGTTTCGGAAATCTGTGCGCTCTCAAACAAAAAATCCGCCGTTGTACTGCCATCCGCATATTCTGTTTCAATAAACGGTTCACGGATATCGCCTTTTCCGTAAGATGACATTTCAAGACAGCAATCCTCCAATGAAAGATTTTCAAAACTGCTGTCATACGCAATCGTATTGCCCGGAAGAAATGCCCTTTTTTCCATCATTACGGTCTGCTGTGCATGAATCCGCCTTCCATAATACAAATGCTCCGGATGTCCGCTCTCCATGACACAAAATACATAAGACGTATGCCGTGTATGCAGTGCATACAGATTTTTTTCTATCATAATCATATCGGAAATCCTTTCTTTATCATATATACCTTTTAAGCCCGCAGTGTATTGTTAATCTCCTCCATTTTACTCTCTGTCAGAATATATTTCTTGTGAAAATAAAACACAGCAAGTAACAGTCCTGCAATCGGAAGCACCGTCATTGTCATACGCAGTCCGACCAGCGAACCGCCTGCCTGTGCGGCTTCTCCCGCCACAACTGCCGTATCCTGACTTAAATGGCTCAGCGACAGGCACACGGATACAACCAGTGCCGCTACACCGGAAGCTAATTTTACAACAAATGTCTGCATAGAAAAAATCACGCTCTCGTCCCTGCGCTTATTTTTTAATTCACCATAATCCACGGTATTGGCAAGGAAAATGGTTGTAAGCACCAGTAACATGCCGTTTGCCGCAAAGATGAAAAATGCCGGAATAAACAGTATAAATACATTGGACATTGTTGTAAATACAAGCACCAGCAGCACTAAATATCCTGCTATCGCCATGGCAAAGCTCACGTAAAAAATGCGGATTGTATTTAAAAATTTACGCAGTAACGGAAACAGAATCATCATCGACAATATCTGTATTGCACCGCCAAAGGTGTTAAACAGCGTATAGCCGTTGTACCAGTCCGCACCGCCGAAATCATATTTAAAAAAGTAAATCACCAGATTGGACGTAATGTATACCGATGTATTAATCAGCACAATGGTAATAACAACCGTCATTGCCTGGTCATTTTGCAGTAATGCCTTAAACATCTGCTTTATGGACGGCGCATCGACATCAACCGTTGATTTTTCTTTGATATTCAGACAGGTAATCAGAATGAATACAAAAAACAATACGGATAAAATCAGGGCAAACCACTTAAAGCCCGTTCTTTCATTGCCGTTTCCGAAAAAGTAGACGCACTGCATAGTGATAACCGTTACAAGTGCAGAACCGACCCCGGCGCAGGAACGTGCGAGCGTGGAAAGATTTTCACGTTCCTTTCCTCCCTGCGTAAATGCCGGAATCATGGACCAGTACGGAATATCCATCATGGTATAGGTCACACCCCATAAAATGTATGTAACCGCCGCATAGGCTACCAGCCCGCCGCCGTCCAATGCAGGCGGTGCCGCAAACATCAGATACAACACGATGGCATTGAGCGCCGTTCCCACAAACAGCCACGGACGAAACTTCCCGAACCGTGTCCTTGTCTTTGCCACAATAACCCCCATAACCGGGTCATTAAACGCATCAAACACGCGCGCCGCCATTAAAATCATGCCCATTGCAATCGCGCTGACACCTAAAATATCCTGATAATAATACAAAATATAACTTGCCGAAAACATATAAACCATGTCTTTTCCCACGGCACCCAGTCCGTAAGAAGCCATTTCCCTTTTACTTAACATACCTTACCTACTTTCTGCGGCTGCCAGTTCCACCGCCTTGTATGCCCCATCATATATGCCTGCTTTTTTATTGGCTTCAATGCAGTTACACATCTGAAATAACAGCGTTTCTTCATTTAAAAACAACTCCAGCATTTGCAGTGTATGACCGGTGTCACGACATTCCAGCGTACCGTCACCGATTTCTGCCGAATGGACTGCACCCCACTGTTCATGTCCACCGACACGCTTGATAAACAGCTTCGGCACCGGATAAAATGCCAGTTCGCTCGGTTTCGTAACCAGCACATCACAGCTTCTCATCAAAAGATTGGTACAGTAAACCGCTTCAAATATATTTTCATGCCAGAATCCGTGGATTCCCGTGACTTCTCCCGTCAGGGCTTCCTCTGCAAACTTTTTTGTATTCTCCCAGTTGTTAAAATGTTCACAAGAAAGTGTCTTCATCTGCGGAATTTCTGCCTTTAACTGCTCCCATACATTTTTATAATCGCCCACATTGACATACAGTGCAGCACGTCCGTCCCTGATATGCGGTATTAAATAACGGATAATCTCTGCAAAAATTTCTTTCTGCGCACCCGCACCGCCAATCGTCAAAAGAAAGCGCATCGGTTTTTTCTGCATTTTGCGCGCCCGCCTTGCCGCACAGTCTTCTTCGATTCCCTGCACCAGCTCATGGTCAATGTAGTGGCCTGTATACACAAGGCTGTCCTTTGGCATTGGATTTAACACTTTGTTTTTATCCATGCCGTTTAAAATACGGTAGCCTTGGTAGGCAAAACGCGTCTGCACCGTATGAATACTGCCCTCTGACAAATGCAATGCCATTGGCCAGTTATCCGGCACGGCATTGATAACACGCTTCATGCCCGCATGCACCGCCGCCTGCGCCGGCCATACATGTGTGGCAATGACCGGAATTTCTTTTGGCACATTTGCAAATACAGCTGCCATCAGTTCCGCATTTTTCTGGTCTGATGCATTGTAAGAAAGCTTTCTAAAGCCCTCGTAATTCATCGGTTCCCAGACAAACCGGTTAAACAGACGGCTTTTCTGGGACAATCTTGACCCCAGTGAGTATAAATCATTCTGCGCACGGATAACCTTTGTACAGGTCGTATCTTCATAAGAATTCAAATCCATCCAGTACGGTACATAGCCCATTGCATGTGCCGCCGAAGCAATCGCCATGGAAATGCGGTAATGACCGAAGCCCATGCGGATATTTCCCACAATAATGCCTTTTTCCGTATCAAACGGTATCGTTTGATTTTTCTCTCCGGCTGTGCCGTGCTTTTTGGCAACACGCACATCGACAATGCCAAGCGTATCGCCAAGCACCGCATTTTTACGAAGCCGCACCGGATATTTTGTGCCGGTATCATCGCCATATTTTTTGATAAATTTTTTCTTAGAATGAATGGCATTTCTGTATGCCTTGCGGCCGATTTCATTGCCGTAAATCATTTTTGATTTGTCTTCCATAACCTTGCCCCTTTCTATGCCTTTTTCTCGATTCCGTCCAGTAAAATGCCAACCACTTCGCTTAACCCTTCCGTATAGGAAAGTCCACTGTTGACTAAAATATCACGCTGGAAAAACTGCTCCAGTGCGGCTTCCATCATCAATTTAAAAATGGATAAATTCACGGGACGGATACATCCTTCTTTTATTCCCTGTTCCAGCAGTCCCATCGTCATTTCCCAGCCGCCTTCCAGCCGCTGTTCTACCCTTGTGTATATTTCAGGATATTTTTCCTTGAGCAGATACAGCTTCGCAAAATTAATGTCTTTATAGCTGTCCGGCATGACACCGAGAATTGCCCTGATTTTCTCCACTGTGGACAATGCTTCATTTTCCAATATGGCACGCTCGCTTTCCTTTATCGTATCAAACAGGTAATCAACCATGGAAAGAAACAGAGAATTCTTGTCTGAAAAGACCGTATATATGGTTTTCTTGCTCATGCCGAGGATTCCTGCAAGGTCATCCATGGTGAATTTCAATCCCTTTTGATTAAAGGCTTCTATCGTACCCTCTAAAATCTTCTGCTGCAGTTTTTGTTCCTGTATACTTTCTTTCATCGTTCCCTCCTTCTCCGTTTGTGTTTTGTGTAGTACTTTTGTTGGAAACTATTTTTTATTTTTTAGTTTCCATTATTATATCATATTTTATTTTTGTGCGCAATTGCTATTTTTATATGTATTTCTTTTTATTTTTTGTGCATGTATCACATATTTTTGTTCGTATTTTTCATAATCTTCCACTATATTTTGCGCCTGACAACCGCAATGATTTTAGGCTTTTGCCCCTGATAGTTTTGTATTAAATAAAAAGACTCCACAGCCTATGAATTTCTCCGGCTGTGGAGTCTTTCTACCTATTATATAGGGTTATTTATCAGCATTTTTGACATTTCATCAAAATGCCTTATAAGTTGTACAGTCACAATTTGCAGTTACAGGTTATCCTTCAATGGCAATATACTTATCACCCTTGACCGGTGCCTTTTCTTTCTTTGGAACAGAAAGTTTTAAGATACCGTCCTCGTATTTTGCCTTGATATCTTCCTGTGTCAGGTCTTCACCAACAAAGAAGCTTCTGCTCATTGCGCCAGCATAGCGCTCCTTGCGGATATATTTGCCGTCTTTCTTTTCTTCATCTTTGTCAAGACCTTTAGAAGCACTGATGGTCAGATAGCCATTTTCAAGGCTGGCACTGATTTCATCTTTCTTAAAGCCCGGCAAATCAATATCTACTTCATAACCGCTTTCCGTTTCCCTGACATCTGTTTTCATAACATTAGAAGCGTGCTTACCATATAGAACCTTGTCTACATCCGGGAACTTAAATCCATTCATAAAATCATCATTAAATAAATCTTCTCCAAAAATACTAGGCATTAACATAAGTCATCTCTCCTTTTCTAAAATCGCTGCTCATTTACCTGTTACTCTGGAACCGGGATGTTTTAAAACAAATTCAATTTCTTTATTTGTTCCTTTCCTTTGTTCTAGTTGTACTATAGCACTTATTATTAGCACTGTCAATAGGCGAGTGCTAATTTTTTTTAATTTTTTTGTGTACCAGAT
Source organism: Lachnospira intestinalis (assembly GCF_040095895.1). Lineage (NCBI taxonomy): Bacteria > Bacillati > Bacillota > Clostridia > Lachnospirales > Lachnospiraceae > Lachnospira > Lachnospira intestinalis. Next base: position 84,463 of record NZ_JBBMFS010000001.1, on the reverse strand, counting down.
GATCCGTCAAAAAGCCTGCGGCTGTTATGAACATTTATATCGTTGAATAAACTGTTCTTTTTCACAGGGTCTGCCATAATAGTATCCCTGTAAATAATCAACCTGCATTTCTTTCATTTTAAGGCTCCATTCTTTTTTTTCAATGCCCTCTGCACATATCCTGACATTAATACTATGTACCATCGGAATGATGTTTTTATACAATTCATAATCTCTTGCATCATTCATCGCCTTTGCAGTAAAATCCCTATCCATTTTCACATAGCTGGGATTCATATCACGTATACAATGGAAATTAGAATACCCTGTGCCAAAATCATCTATTACAAAGCAGATATGGTTCTCATCCAACGCTTTCCTGAACTTACAGAATACCGGTGTCATATCCATAAATCCACTTTCCGTCATTTCAATACATATGGAATCCGGTTGTAAATCATATTTTTTAATCACATCCAATATATCTCTTTCAACATTGCCATGCATAATCTGAACATATGAAACATTTATATTCATCTTAAAATCAGGAATATATTGCTGCATTTCACAACATGTTTTCGCTGCTTCATCTAATATATATCTTCCTGCCGGGATAATTAACCCGGTTTCTTCCAGTAATGGGATGAAGTCTACTGGTGAAACTGTCTCCGTATCTTCTTCAGAGGTCATTGAGAAACGCATAAGCGCCTCTGCACCAATAACCCGCTCTGAGCTGCAATCCACAATTGGCTGGTAATACACCTCAAAGCCGTTGAATCCATTCACAACAGAATTACGGAGTGCCGCTACTATCTTTCCTGTTCTTAAAAAGCTCTCGTAGTCGTTATCATCAAATATATAGAATCCATTTTTTCCCATTTTTTTGGCTTTTTTAAGGACAAATGCAAATTTCTTGCGGCACTCCTCGTAGCCTTCGCAAAATGTTACCGCATCCACAACACCAACAGAAATCGAAAAAACAGCCTCGTAGTTTTCAGATACTATAAACTTATACAGTCTGTCATCTATCTTTTTCTTAAGCTCCGCGGCATAGTCCTTTGAAGAATGTTCCAAATCAACAATCACATACTGGTCGGCTACAAGATGATATATCCTCTGTTTATCAGAAAGACATTCCTTCATGCAGTCAGCTACACTTTTCAGAATATAATTGCCGTAAGCCGCTCCACGTGAACTATTGATTGCTCCAAAATCATCTATTCCTATATGCATAAGAAATCCCTTAGAAAGGTGTGTCTTCTGCGAGCGCATATAGGCATTAAATTCAGGACCTCCAAGCAATCCTGTGACATTATCTGCTCTTCTTTGATTGCCAGTCTCTTTCATGCAGCCAACCAAATATTGTGCGTTCCCTTGTGAATCATCAATCACTATACCGCGGCAGTTAATCCATACCGGCATGTCTTCTTTATCAAGCCATCTGTAATGAAGATTATGTACCTTTTCTTTTCCTTCATATATAGCCGCAAGGTGCTCCTGGAGCATCTTACGGTCTTCTTCATAAACCAACTGTAAAACATCATTAGTAAAATTATTCATAACATTATCCGATATCTTAAAACGGTTCACAGCCGATTCAGAAAATTCTATTGTATTATTCTGCAAATCATATACATATAGATAATCATCCATACATTTTGCGATTATTTCTAATAAAGTTTCTTTTGGCAGCTTACCAAATACCTTAAATATATTCTCACTCACAACAAGAACCTTTCTTTCCTAATCGTATCATAAAATACCAGAGTTAAAAGTCCTAACCCCACATGAACCTGCTCATAAGTGGAATCAGGTCTTTTATGCCCCAATATCATTATAATTCTCTTTTAACCTTTAGAATAACTTAAATCTGTTTACACGCTCATTCATCTTATCTGCACCCTCTGAGAGATTAATACTAATTGCTGTATTCTCTTCTGATGATGCTGCTGTACTCTGTACAACACCTGAAAGCTGTTCAATTCCCTGTCCGACCTGCTCTAATGACTCTGCCTGTGCATTGGCTTTCTCCATTGTATTCTCTGCCATTTCTGCAAACGAATCCATGTCCGAAATAATCTGATTGAAAGCTTCTGCCGTTGTAATTGTAACTGAATTTCCTCGTTGAATTTCAACTAAAGTTTTATCTATTAAATCTCTTGTATTTACCGCTGACTTCGCACTGTCTGCAGCAAGTTTTCCTATCTGATCTGCTACTACCGCAAAGCCCTTACCTGCCTCACCTGCCCTGGCAGCTTCTATCGAAGCATTAAGAGCTAACAAATTAGTCTGTGAAGCAATATCTTCAATATCTGTAATAATATTACCTATTTCCTTAGATATTTCTGTAATATGTTCCATCTCTGTCAACAGAACATTCATTTTTTCCTTTTCTTCATTCGCTTTGTTCGCAGAAGCTTTTACACGTTCAGATGCATTTTTTGTTTCCTTTGCAGTATCTACAGCAAGGTCAACAACTGTATCTATTGTTGCATTCAATTCCTGAATAACTCCGGCCTGTTCCGTTGCACCATCTGATAAAGACTTTGATGCACTTTCAACTTCCTTTGCGTTATGTGTAACCTGTTCAGCAATACCGCTAATTTCTGACAATGTACTGTTAAATCGTTTTAAAATATATACAAGTGACTCTTTCAATTCTGAAAAATCACCCAGAAACGGTGTAATATCATCACCATTTCTTGTCAAATCACCCTGAGCTATCAATTTAACCTCCTGAGAAATCTCACGGACATAATCTGAAAGAATATTCATTGCTTCTTTCAGCATTCTTATTGTATCTCCGAACTCATCATCTGATTCGTAAGTAAGCATTTCTATATTAGACAGTTCACCTTTTCTAAGACTGGCAACTGCTGCATCTATCTGCTGTACCGGTTCTGTTATTGAATCTGTAATTATCTTTCCGATAACTGTTGCAACTACTGCAATCGCGATTCCTGTTACAATAATGACAATAAAAATAATAATAGTACAGATGTTGGCAAGTGTTTTCGCATTATCTAATTCCACCTGGAAATCATCATGTAATGTATTTAATTGTTTTACAAATGACATATAGCTTTCATATGCACTTCCGATCATAATCTTCGCTGCTTCAGCCTGTTTATTATCTCTACTCAATTTGTATACTTCATCTGAAGTTGATAAGTATTCTTCCCACGCAGAAGTTGCCTTTTCGTAATCGGCTTTTCCTTGCTGTGCTTTCTTATTTGAATTAATTATCTCACCTAACTTAGCTGTCGCGTCTTTAATCTGACTTTCTATATTATCATTTTCTTTTTCACACGTAGCCATCGCTGCGGCATCTGATTCTACAAGATGCTGATACTGCTTGATTCTATACTTAGCAGTCATTGTTTCTAATTCCTGCAGATACTCAAGTGAAGGAGACCACACTTCCGTAATATGACGTATATTCGAACGAATCACTAATGTCGATACAAGTGCCACCAGTACGAAAAACGCTGTCATAACTAATACCGCCATCCGATATACCTTCAATTTCTCTGCAACTTTTAAATTACCTATCCATTTTTTTAACTTTGCCATATGGTTTCCCTTTCTTTCGTTTTTTGAATGAATTTTTTTACTGAATTCCATTGTAAAAAGCTCAGAAACGACTGAAATTCCCCAGCTTTATAATTGTCTCTCAGTTAATCGTGTTAAAACTATCACAATTTAGTTTGAAATGCAATAAAATTTTTTATTTTTTTTTGTATTTTTATTGTTTTTTTGAAGCCTAATCTAATATGGATTTTAAAATTTCCGGCTGTTGTTCTCTTTCCATAACAAGATTTTTTGAGAGTTGTTTATTTCCCATAATATAAACAACTCTCGAAAATTCTAAGTGCTTTATGCAATATTCTGCTTCAGGCACGTCTTAATATCATCTTCCGCGTTGCTGATTGCACGGATATGAAACGTATCCACCAGATACTGCAATACATTCGGGCTTAAAAAGGCAGGGAGTGTCGGTCCTAAATAAATGTTTCTGACGCCAAGGCTTAACAGTGCGAGCAAATCCGCTACTGCTTTCTGCTCATACCAGGACACAATCATGGAAAGAGGCAGTCCGTTTACATCGGTATTAAACGCATCGGCAAGTGCAGTGGCAATGCGTACCGCCGAATAAACATCGTTACACTGTCCGACGTCCATCAGACGCGGCAGTCCGGCAATTTCACCAAAGTCCAGCTTATTAAAGCGGTATTTTCCACATGCCAGTGTCAGAATCACACAGTCCTGCGGCACCATTTTTGCAAATTCCGTATAATAATTTCTTCCCGGTCTTGCGCCGTCACAGCCGCCGATTAAAAAGAAATGGCGGATTGTTCCGTCCTTTACGGCTTCTACTATCTTTTCAGCACAGGTCAGCACCGCCTGATGTGCAAAACCCACTGTAATTTCCTTTTCTTCTTCATCATCGGAAAATCCACCTAGTGCCAATGCCTGTTCAATGATTTCATGAAAATCCTTTTCGCCGTTTTCCTTTTTAGGAATATACTTTACTCCTTCCCAGCCGACAACATTGGTGCTGTAAATCCTGTCCTTATACCCCTCACGCGGACGCATCAGACAATTTGTTGTCATTAAAATACAGCCCGGCAGATTGTCAAATTCTTTCTGCTGGTCCTGCCATGCACCGCCAAAATTGCCCACCAGATGCGGATATTTTTTCAATCCTTCATAGCCGTGACCCGGCAGCATTTCCCCATGGGTATAAATATTAATACCTGTGCCTTTGGTCTGTTCCAGCAGCATTTCCAAATCTTTAAAGTCATGTCCCGATACGATGATAAACGGTCCTTTTTTTCTACGAACACTCACCTTATGCGGATACGGATTGCCATAAACGCTTGTGTTCGCTTCATCTAACTGTTTCATTACCTCTAATGCCATTTCACCGGTACGCATCGTCATCCGAATTAATTCTTCCACCGTCAACGCATCGTCTGTAAGTGCTTCCAATCCGTAAATATAAAAATCATCGACCTGTGTGCTGTAATATCCCAGTTCTCTTGCCTGATGTCCGTATGCGCTGATGCCTTTTAATCCATAAAGAATCGTCTGTCTTAATGAACGGATATCTTCGTCAAGTTCTTTGTCATACATAATTCCTGCCATCGGCGCATCTTTTAACATTTCACTTTTGGTTTCCGGCAGATTATAAACTGCTGCCGGGCGGTTGATTTCTGTCTCTGTCTGCTCCCGCAATTCTTCCTTAATGTTTTGCGATACCTTTAATAATTCCACATGTACATCTGCATCAAAATTTACATTTGTAAGCGTTGTAAAAAGAACGTTTTCCAAAAAACGCACCACTTCTTTAGGCGCATGTTCCCCTGTTTCCAATAATTTTTTTGCATAACAGCAGATTCCCTTTGCCTGATAAATCAGCAAATCCTGCAAATTTGCGATTTCCGGTGTCTTTCCACAGACACCCATTTTCGTGCAGCCTTTTCCGTTTGCCGTCTGCTCGCACTGATAGCAGAACATCTCATACCCCAAATCCATGTTATTACTCATTTTCCTCTCCATTCCTACCGCAATTGCGGTATATTCGTTCTTTCAAGATATAAGTATTGACATTCTTTGAAACTGCATACACTGTTTATAAAATCTAATTTGTTAAAGTTTTATGATTTCCTGTATTCTCCATTGACATTCCTACCAAAATACTATATTATAGTACCAATATACTATTATCTGATAATCATTACTATTATTTATTGCAGACCAAATGAAAGGATTTCATATGAAAATTAAACACACTTTATATATTATCCTGCTGACAGCTTCACTGATTCCGCTTTATATTTTTGCTTCTGTCATGATTGTACAGAATAATAAAAACACTAAAAGCATGATGCAGGAAAATCTGCGCTTTATCAGTGAATCTACCATATCCAGTATCGAGAGTTTTTGTGAAGCCCGTAGAGATACGATTAATATGATTACCCAGTATGAAATGATACAGGATGCTGTTCATTCCAGTCTGGATGGCAGCATTTCAGATGATGATTCCATTTCCTATATTAATAATATGTTATGGGAGCGAAAAATCCATTGTGATTTTTTACAGAGTCTTTTCATTATAGATACCAATTTTAACATTGTTGCATCCAGTGAAAATATTACTGCTTCAACTTCAGATTATTTTGCCCATGCTGATTCAGACTCTTTAAACGGCAATTTCATAATTTCCGATGCCTACCAGCGGTTAATTGATGGTGAAATGACTACTGTTGTTGCTGCATACTCCGGTATTTTTGACCTTAATACACAAAACATAATTGGCTATGTTGTAGAAGAAATTCCCACTTCATACTTTGACAACTACCGCTCCAATACAACTTTATGGGAAAACGGGCTGCTCTATCTTATTGATAACAATAACTTTTTTATCACTGCCGGCAATCCGGATGAATCTACTTCCGATTCATTGACTGATGCCAATGACAACGCCATATGGCAGAAAATTACTGAACATTTATCCTGCACCAATCATTCTAACACTTCCGGACAATTTTATTTTAACGTTTCCGGAAATGAATACGCGATATATTATGCACCGGTTCATTACACAGACTGGATAATTTTTATTACTATTGATTTAAGTTCTTATCAGAAAATGAAAACTGCCTACCGCATCCTGCTTGGCACAACAGTTCTTTGGACTTCCGTTGTCCTTTTACTGGTACATTACCTGATTACGAAAAAAATAACCAAACCGGTACACCTGATTTCCGGCACGCTTGAAAATGTCCAGCTGCAAAAAAACTATGCACTACGTATTCCGTATGATAAAAATGATGAACTTGGTAATTTATCCAATAAAATTAATGCACTATTAGCCTATGCTGAAGCCAATGAAGTACATCAGCAGGAATATCAACGATATCTTACCAAAAAAACACAGTTAGACCCGATGACACAGCTTTTCAATAAAAATGCCATTGAAAATAAAATACATGCTATGATTGAACAGGCAAACGACACACATACCCGCATTGCCGTCGGCTTTCTGGATATTGATAATTTCCGTGACTATAATACACTCTACGGACATCAGGAAGGCGACCGCGTTATCCGCTTTGTTGCCTCTATTTTAAAAGAAAACATTAACGGAATTGTCGGCAGAAACGGTGGTGACGAATTTCTTTTCTGCCTTGCCGCAGTCGATTCAAAGACAACTATTGAAAATGAAATCCGTACAGTTTTTGAAAAACTACAGGAAGGTCTTATAAACTTAGAAACCGGTGAACGAATGTCTATTCCCTGCAGTATCGGCATTTTTGCTGAAAACGGCAGTCAGCTGCATTACAGCTATATGGTACAGGGTGCTGATGCAGCGATGTATCAGGCGAAAGAACTGGGCAAGAACACCTACTATCTTAATTACAATTAAAGGACAACCTATCGTGCAACCGCTTTAATCACGCACTTTCTATATTCTAAACAGTCAGTATAAAACAAGAGGAACGATATGATACTATCAAAGTTTTACCTCATCTGTTATCATATCGTTCCTCTTTTTATTCTATGTCAGTTTCCAACTTTTTTACAATTCCCGAAGCATTCCTGTCTTTTTCATTACCGGACGTAATGCCAGATAAATAATCGTTGCTACAATCACTGCTATGACTGCATTAACCGATGTTGTAATCGCACCGATTTTTGCAAGTGCCTTGGCAAGGTCCTGCGGAACACCGAGCAGATAGGATTTATAAAAATATCCCACAACCGGGTCTGCCACAATATTAAATGCCATACCGCATACACTTGATACAATCGTTGCAACGGTTACATACTTTGCTGAATGGTCTTTTGAAAGATGAAACAGCTTATGTGCTACAAATCCTACAATCAGACCGATACAAAGCTTTAAAATAAAGGTCTTTGGTGCGCTCGTTACATACGCCGTTGTCAAATCGCTGATTGTCATACCGACTGCTCCGGCTAAACCGCCCCATGCACCACCGATTAACAATGCCGCTAAAACACAGAATACATTACCGAAGTGAAACATTGTTTTCTCTGTTCCGACCGGAACATCAATTTTAATAAATGTTGCACCTACATAACATAATGCTGCACACAGCGCTGCCTGCGCCAATACCTTTGTATCAACCGGTTTACGCTCTCCCTTGGACACGATATTACAAATACCCGCAATCAATACAATCACACCTGCAATTGCAACTAATAATGATACTGCATATGCCGTATTACCCTTCTGTACATAATTGTGAAAACACAATACCAGACCGATTACAAAAATCACAGCGCCTGCAACTGCTTCAATAATACTTCCTGACTTTTTCATCATCCTCATCCTCCGTTCCTTTTGCTTCGGATAAGAATAAGCTTTTACTGGCAATTATGAAAGCACCAATTTGAATTTTATTTATATAGCCAGTTTATTTTTGTTTTATGGTCAGTTTACTTTACTGATACTCACGAATTAAAAACATCGGCTTGATTGCCATAACTTCATCATATTCTTCCTGCTCTACTGCCACGCTGGAATTTAATGCTTTTAAATCACTCTTTAAAACTTCAAGTGCCTTTTCGATGGTCGTTGCACGACCTTCCTGCATAATATCAATCATTCTCTTTAACACGACCGGATGTGCATACCATGCCGGAACCGGAAAGTCCGGATATTGTCTGATGTACTGCTGCATTTCATCAACAGCCTGTTCCAAATGTGTTTCAATGTACTTTTTATTGTTTCTTGCAGTCGGTAAAACATTGGCACTGGAAAAGAAGAAAATGGAAGCCAGTCCAAACAACAGGAAATACATTGCAAATCCAGCATGTGTAATCAATGCGTAGATACCATACAGCAATGCCGCTGCTCCCAACAGCGTAATGCTGAGTGCTACCCATTTATATGCCGGATTACTTCTGTCATACACTCTTTTTCTTTTTGCCCCTGCACTTAATGCAATACTTAATTCTTCATTCTTATTCAGATACTGCATACAATTCTCTAATACGGCAATATTCTCCTGTGCTTCTTTTGTCAGAACCTTTGCTTTTTTCTTTGCTGCAAGACGTTCTTTTTCTTTCAGTCTTTTTTCCGCTTCTGCGCTGTGAAGCCGGATTTCAGGATGTGTCTGTTTTAAATAGGCTAATAAAGAATCGACATTTTCTTCAAATTTGAAATTGCACTGCTTTTCTTCGCCATTGTCATATTCCACAACCAGATACGGAATCGTTGCAAATAATCCCTTTCCTGTGAATCCGCCTTTGCTCATCGCAACTCTTTTAAATACTCTTTTTACGGAAGTGAGCGGAATGTAATATCTTCTCTCAAAATAAAAACTGTTCAGATAAATCGCTTTTTCTCCCACTCCGCATGGTCCAAACTTTCTACAATGCTTTTTATCCTGCGCCAATTCTTCCTTTTCAAGCGATTCTTTTCCTAAACAACGTGGTTTCCACAACATACAACCAGCCCCTTCCTTCAGTCATTGTTTCTTTGGTGTGTCCTTTCTATTCTTTCTATTATTTCACCAAAGAATAAAGACGGGGAGCCACACGAAACATCGTCTGCTTTCAACTATTTTCATGTGGCATCCCCTTTAATCTAAATTATTTTATCTTTTATGTACCTCTGTAAAATGCATTTACAGATTTTCTAAACGCCTACTGTTATGCAGCTTCTTTTGGCTGTTTCTTTGTTGCATACATGAAGATGCCAAAGAATACAATTGCTAAAATGATACCTGCCGGGTAAGCTACTGTTGTACCGAGGTTCAAGCACTCCGGTGCATAGAAGAAATAGGTCATAGATACGGCACTCATAAAGGTTGCCGGTACTACGGTAATCCAGTAATTCTTCTTTTCTCTGAATAAGAACATACTTGCTGTCCACAATACAATCATAGCGAGTGTCTGGTTTGTCCAGCTGAAATATCTCCAAACGATTGTATAATCCAGATGTCCGACAACTGCACCAACTGCTAAAAGCGGTACACATAAGATCAGTCGTTTTGTAAACTTAGACTGGTCAACCTTAAACCAGTCTGCAAGAACCAGTCTTGCACTTCTGAATGCTGTATCACCTGATGTAATCGGGCATACAATAACACCAATCATTGCAAGGGCAACACCGACACCGCCCATTGTCTTAGAGCATACATCGTAAATTGCTGCGGACTGTCCATTTGCAAGAATGGCACTTAAACCAGTACTTAAACCATCTGTTACTGCATAGATTGAACAACCTGCTGCTGCCCAGATTAATGCGATAACACCTTCTGCAACCATCGCACCATAGAATACGAAATGTCCCTGCTTTTCAGACTTCATACAACGCGCCATCAGTGGTGACTGTGTTGCATGGAAACCGGAAATCGCACCACACGCTACGGTGATAAACATAACGCTCCAGATTGGTGTTCCCTTCGGGTGCATATTGGTAAAGTGTGACCAGATTTCAGGAATCTGATAATCTGAATGTGTAAAGACACCAATAATAACACCTAATGCCATGATGATTAAGCAGATACCGAATACCGGATAAATACGTCCGATAATCTTATCAATTGAAATAAATGTGGCAATGAAATAGTATGCAAGAATAATCCACAGCCAAAATTCTGTACTTGCAACAATTCCTGATACATTGCCGTTCTTAAATAATGTAACAATTAATCCGGCCGGTCCTACTGCGAATACGGTACCTACCATAACGAGTAAAACCACACTGAAGATTCTCATAACATTCTTCATGAATCCGCCCAGATAGATACCGCAGACTTCTGAAATAGAAGCACCTTCGTTTCTTTCTGAAAGCATTCCTGAAAAATAATCATGTACACCGCCGGCAAATATTGTACCGAAAGTAATCCATAAGAATACAACCGGTCCCCATAAAGCACCCTGCATCGCACCAAAGATTGGTCCTAAGCCCGCAATATTGAGGAGCTGTACCAGAAACAGTTTCCACTGCGGCATTACTACATAATCAACACCATCGTTAATCTTTACCGCAGGAGTTTCTCTGTCATCCGGTGCAAACGTATTCTCTACAACCTTACCATAGACAAAATAGCCGCCGATTAAAAGAAGCAGACAAATGAAAAAACTAATCATAGCTTTTCCCTCCTTACTTTAAATATTCTATTGTTCACAGTACTGATCTCTTAATCATTATTATAGTCATCTTTCGATAAAATGCAACATTTTAGTTCAAAAAAAACGCCGAAAAATTTCGACGTTTTTTGTGCATTTTTAATATTTTTTATAATATTTTTATCTATTCTATTGGTTACTTTTTTGTACTTTTACGGATTTTTTAAGCCCATCAACGTAACGCTCCTGCTGCTGTTCCTGCCTTTTTTGGGCTGCACTTTTCTGTACGGACCGGTTCGCACAGATACCTATTATCATAAATAAAATCAATATTATTATGGAAATGAGCATCTGCTTAAACTGGCACCGGTTAATCCGGTATTCTTCGTATACCGCACCGTAGCTCTGAGACGTATAATTCATATACAGATCCATATAATCTTCTAACCCGTTTGTCTGGTTCTCCAGCAGCTTGTTTAAATTTTTTTGTTTCTGTGTCTTTTTGTTTTTATAGGAAATAATGTGTAAATTTCTTATAAAAGATTTTTTCTGCTTCCACTCTTTTTTCTCTATCAGTTGCTCATAGCCTTCTGCTTTAAACTGCTGTTCAATAAGAAACAGTGTTTTTCTTTGCAGCCCCCACATCCGGCAGATTCTGTCCTGCATTTTTTCGCAGAATTCCTGCTGTTTAAACAGTTGTCTATACCGTTCCCGGTTAAAAAATATATTCCATGCTTCCTCCGTGTTTCTCAGATACGGATTCATAATGATATATTCAATCTCTTTTAAGCACTGCTGCTCCGGTTCGTCCTTTCCGACTTCCGCAAAATCATATTCAGAATCAGATACAATTTCAGATTCAACTTCATCCGGCGTACCGGCAATTTCCAAATCCGGTGTTGTTCCCGGTTCTGATGTAACACTGGACATACTGCCTGTATTTTCCCATGACGGCACATTCGGTTCTTCTGTCATTCCCGCATTTTCAAAAAATCCCGGCATATCCCGTTTTTCAAAACCGCTGCCGGACTTTTGGGATTCCTGTACCGACTGCGGCACCGTTTCCATCCGCTTTGCCGCTCTTGCCTGTCTGAGCGCACTTTTATAAGCTTTTTGAAGCTGCTCAAATTCTTCGGGTGTATCCTCAGGATGATACTTTTTTACCTGACGGGCATACGCCGCCCTAATCTCTGAAATTTCTCCTGTCGGCTCAATTTCGAGCCATTCCCATATAGATTTATTCATCGGTATCTTCCTCTTCTTTCTGCCAGAACGTTTCATCATACGGTCCGAAATCGACCTGATTCTGCTCTATATAGTCCAATATCGCCATAATGCGTACATATTCCTGCCGTACTTTTCTGCCTTTTGTGTTTATCAGAAGTTCCTTAAAATACCGCAGGCACTCCTGAATAACCTGACGGTTCTTTGGTGTCGTCTGCTCATACAGTCTTTCCGCCTTTTCAAATAACAGACGGTTCTCCTCTTTTTCCCACGGGTGTAACGGCATTTTTTCTAACTGCTCCACCCGTTTTTCCAGTTCTTTTTCCGACAGTCCGATTTGCTTATTGACGATGACTTTATGGACTTTTTCAACGGATGACTCTATATTGACATCTAAAATGCCATTGATGTCATAAATAAACGTCACCTTGACAACCTGTTCTCCTTCCGGTGCTTTCGGCAGTCTTTTTAAGTTTATTTCCCCAATTTTTAAATTGTCCGATGCCTTTATATTTTCTCCCTGATAAATCGGAAAGTTCATGGTTATCTGATTGTTACGGACCGTTGTGTAATACATCGTCCGCTTGCAGGGCAGTGTTTCATTTTTCTCAATAACCGGCGAAAAACTGCCGTCATAGAGTTCCGTACCGAGCGAAAACGGGCAAATATCCGTTAAAAGCATATCTTTAATATCACCGGTGCGCTCTTTAATCGCCGCTGCCATGCCGACACCGTATGCTACACTCTCATCGGGATTTTCCTCCAGTACCACAGGCACTTTGTCGCCAAGCAGTCCTTTAATATACTGCTGTACCACGGGCATTTTGGACGATCCACCGACCAATATGACTTTGTCGAGTTCCTCTAATTCGATTCCCACCATATTGATGACCTTTGCGATTGGTTTTGCCATTCTTGAAAACAGCTCCGCTGAAAGATGGATCAGCCTCTGATTGGTCATTTTCAGCGTATAGGCTTCGCCTTTAATATACACCTGCCGCTCTGCTTCATTTTTATCGGTCAGTTCTTTTTTTACTGCCTCTGCCTCTTTTAAAACATTTTCCTGCTCATTTTTCGTTAAATATGCTTCTGAAATCTGATTCTGCTCATAAAAATCCTGCGCAATGATTTCATTAAAATCTTTTCCGCCTAAATAATTATCTCCGGCAACTGCCTGTATTTCCACGACATTGTCAAATGCTTCCACCAAAGATACATCTAACGTACCGCCGCCGAAATCGAACACGATAAAGCTTTCTGCGCCTCTTTCTGCCGTATGATGCTTTAATGCCACCGCTGACGGCTCATTAATCAGACGTTCTACCTTTAATCCTGCAAGTCTGCCTGCATTTTTTGTGGCATTGCGCTTATTATCGTCAAAATACGCCGGCACACTGATAACCGCTTCCGTCACTTCTTCGCCCAGAAACTTTTCCGCATCTTCTTTTAATCTTCTTAATACAAATGCCGAAAGTTCTTCTGCACGGTATTTTTTTCTGCCGTTTCCGTACAGAAAATTTGTGCCCATATTTCTTTTAAATTCACGGAACGTATCATACGGCTGTGTTGCAAGCATTTCTTTTGCCACACTGCCCACAAATACCTCTTGATTTTTTCCGATGCCGACAACGGATGGTGTAAGATACTCTCCAAATGCATTCGGAATCAGCACTACTTTTCCGTCCTGCCAGACGCCCGCCAGACTGTTTGTTGTTCCCAAATCAATGCCAATGACTGCCATTTTTTCTCCCCCTTTTTATCCTTTATCTTTTTGCCTTTAATTTCCTGCTTTAAATTAGTTTCCCATATCTTTTAAGCTCTGGAGCAGTTCCAAATCGCTGTCCTTCACCTTAATATTCGATGTTATCGGTGCTTCGCCCGGTCTTTGCACAGTTATTTCAATCACCGTTCCTTCTTCGATTCCTCTTGAAAAAACTGCCTTTAAAAACGCTGCAAATTTCGGATGGTTTACCGTAAATTTATTTTTTGCATTCATTAATTTCATCATTGCTGCCGGATTCATCATGTTTGTTCTCCTTTTCTGTGTCCTGCATTTTAAATATAGTCTTTTAGTTCTTCATTTACAATTTCCTGAATATCCTGCCGCCATTGCCAACGTACCTACTTTTTTATCGTTCATCCACACCTGTAAACTTTTATAATTGTTCATTAATAACCTCCTGAATGGATGAATAGCCTTTCTTTGCAAACAATGTGTCAAAATCATTTTCACAGCCCAATGCAAAACTGATTTTAATAAGCGCCGACAATGTTTTTTTCATATACTTTCCTTTTTGTCTATATTTTCACGCAATTTTTCTTATAATTAAAAATTATATCATATTGCTTTGCCACTGACAATAAAAAAAGAGTGAATACGTTTTAATATACTCACTCTTTTTTGCCGCCTTACCGGTGGTTCTAATTTCTTCGTTTAAGGAGTCACACGCCCCATTTGACAGTCTAAGCTTTCATATTGAATCGTTAGAACTTTTTAAACACTTCGACATAATTCTGAAGCTTCTGTCCGATTTCCGTATTTTTTTCAGCATCTTTTTCAATATCATTGATAGAATCCACAATACCGCCGACACTGTCTGCCGCATCATTGACACCCTGACTGCTTTCGTCAATCGTCGTTGAAATGTCACTGATACCCGAATTCATTTCTGCCATGGTATTTTTGAGTGTTTCTGCATTTACCGCAAAATTTTCCAGAATATCGTTGACCTTTGCCGCATCATCACGGTATTCATTGGTAATCGCTGCAAATTTTTCATAGTCTGCCAGAATACTTTCATCGACATAAGCAAGCAGTTTTCCCGAATTGCCTGTCAGATCTTTTACACTGTCAATTACTACCAGACTGATTTCCTGAATACTGTTAGCAATCTTTCTGCTGTCCTCTGCCAGTTCCCTGATTTCTTCTGCAACAACTGCAAATCCTTTTCCGGCATCTCCGGCTCTTGCTGCTTCAATCGAAGCATTGAGTGCCAGCATATTGGTCTGTGATGAAATGCTTAAAATGTCTTCTGTCAGTTCCTGAATCCGTGCCACCTGCTTACTGTTTTCAATCGACTGGTTTAAACCGTCTTTAATCTGTGCTACCATATCGTTTGTGCTTTGTCTTCCCTGCTCGGTATCTTCACGGTAGCGCACAGATTTTTTCTGAATCCGGGCAGTAATTTCATTTCCCTCTGTAATCTGGTCCGTTACATTCACAATTGCATGGAAAATGTTGTCTGACCCTGCGCTGAGCTGTTCTGCCGTTGCTGAGATTTCCTGCATGCTCGCTGCCATTTCTTCCATAACGGCGGATACACTGCCTGCATTGTCATTGACTGCCGTAATCTGACAGTTCATATTTGCGGAAGCTTCCTGTAGGGCATCGGATTTACTTTTAATATCTTTCATAACCAGCTGTAGCTTTTCAATAAATGAATTGATTCCGTCAACCAGTTCCCCGATTTCATCTTCGGATTTCACTTCAATTCTCGCCGTTAAATCACCATTACTTTCTTCAATATTTTTGATAATATCATTCAGCTGGCGGTTTGCTGACTTTAACGGCTTGATAATAAACATAATCATCACGATAATGGCTGCGCCAATGATCAACATGATTGCCAGAATAACCGCATATACCATAATAGACTGGCTGTACTGCTCATTTAACTGGCTTGATGCTTCACTGACCTGTGCACTGATTAATGTATTGAGATTATCTGCCGCTGTTTCAAGTCTTGAAGTAATACTGTCGTCTCCCTCTGCTGTCAGTTCAAAATAATCATCCATGCTGTTGCTGTCACTGCTTAATACGGACTGGATTTTAGTGCTGTATTCTTCATATACGCTTTCATATTCTTCCAGACCGGCTAACACTTCTGCATTACCGAATGCTTTCACCGCTGTTTCTAAGGCTTCAAAAGATGCCGTCAGATTCTGGATTTCATTTTCCATATTGGTCTTCATATCCGAAGCATTGTCTGTCGCATTTCCCGCCGCCTGCGCGCCTGAACCGCCTGATACGGTGTTCTGCTGATTTGACATGCCCGTGGTATCCTGCGTGCCCTGCTGGCTGTCACCCTGCATCATCTGCATGTTTTCTGACTGTCCGCTCTCAGACTGTGCATTTTCCGCCTGCATATTTTCTGCCTGCGGCATGACATCTGACGTATTCTGTGTACTGTCCGATGCCGAACTGTTGTTATTCTTTTCCATTTGGTTCTGCATTCTGAATGCCGCCGAACTGTTTGCGTATTTCTGCACTTTTTCAATAGAGGTCGATGTGTCCGCCATTAAAGTAACGGCTTCCATACACTCATTGGAAATTTTCTGGCTTTTCTTATTCATGCTGTGGATAAATAAAAAGCCTAACAATACGCTTGCAATGCCGGCGGCAAATAAAATGCCTGCCAGTACCAGTATTTTTGCACTGATTTTCTTTTTCATCTTCATTTCCTCATCTACCGGATTGTCACTGTCCCGATATTCTTTCTTCTGTTGATTTTCCGCAGCTTCCTGCGATTCATTGGTATGAATATATCAACGGAATGTGATGAAAAAATGATTGATTTGTGTTTATTTCATGAACCGCAAAAAAATGGTGTGGAACAAAAGCCCCCAACTATGATATCTACGGATTGTTCCGTGCTGCGCACTCCCACAATCCTACCCAATATTCGCATATCGTGGAACTATCATCCCACTTTTATGCTCATATTTGGGCAGGTCACAAGGTCATTCACCCACCTATGAGCAAGCTCATGTGGGTTTAGACCTTTTGACCCTGATATCATATCATTTTAAACTTCTACGTGTCCATTTACTACATTCCAGACACCATATTCATTCTCAGCCAGACCGTTATACGTAAAGTCTACTGTTCCGTTGGTCATATACCACCAGCCATATTCATTTACTGCTAATCCGGTATAATTCAAATCCAACGCTCCATTCGTCATGTACCACCAGCCGTATTCGTTTACTGCCATTCCGGTATAGTTAAAATCCAATGCTCCGTTGGTCATGTACCACCAGCCGTATTCATTTACTGCCATTCCGGTATAGTTAGTATCCAGTGCTCCATTCGTCATGTACCACCAGCCGTATTCATTTACTGCCATTCCGGTATAGTTAAAATCCAGTGCTCCATTCGTCATGTACCACCAGCCGTATTCGTTCACTGCCATTCCGGTATAGTTAAAATCCAATGCTCCGTTGGTTATGTACCACCAGCCGTATTCGTTTACTGCCATTCCGGTATAGTTAAAATCCAGTGCTCCATTCGTCATGTACCACCAGCCGTATTCATTTACTGCCATTCCGGTATAACCAAAGTCAATTGTTCCATTGCTTACATACCACCAGCCATACTCATTTGCTGCCATTCCTGTATAGTTGAAATCTACTGTTCCATTGGTTATCTTCCACCAGCCATATTCATTTGCTGCTAAACCGTTATAATTGTAATCAATATTGTTATTTGTGTAATAATACCAGTTACCATCTGCTGACTGTTGCAGTCCATTTTTATTTTCATCCGGAGCCGGATTTTCATTATCACCGACATCTGTCTTTGCCGTAAATGTCAGTTTATCCGCAGACACTTCGATATTAAAAACATTTTCCTGTTCCTCTCCATCATACTTGAAACCGTCAGGAAGCTGTTCGTCTTGCCCCCTTGATGCCGCCGGTATAACAGACACGGGATTGTCATAATCAACCAGCCATACTTCATCTCTTCCCTGTTCATCCATTCCTAAGAAATCGCGCAATGCGCAGATTCTGTAAACAGAACTTCCGGTTTCAGAATCATAGTCATATACCATTGCATACTTTTCATTTGTTGCCGTATTGATCACTAAATTACTTGTTCCTCCACTGCCCCATGCCGCATCATAATATGAGATGTCTGTGTCTAAAACAGTCTGCTTGTAACCTTCCGGCATTGTGTCATAGCTTCCTATCTTTACCGCATAATAAATGTCACCGAGCGCTTCTTTTTTCGTGAGCTGATACAGGTTATATGCCGTAATTTCGTCATTCTCATTTAATGAATAGGTTAAAGTGTAATATGAAGAATCTCCGTTGGTATAAACTACATTGGTTGTTGACGGGTCATACGCATAATACTTTGCATAAATTTTTGCAATATCCAGCGGATGTGAAATCTGATACTGTGTTGTTTCCTGCAATGTCCCGTTATCCTTTATTACCTTATCCGTAAGATTTCCTGTCGTGTAAAGCACTTTTCCTGCCTGTCCTGCATAAATCGTCACATTACAGGTATTTTCCACGGAAAGCACGGACGCCGTTCCCTCTGCATAAAGGCGCACACCGTAGTCTTCCTGTTTTTTCGGGTTTACCGTAAGCGAACCGTCCCCGCAGATTGTAACAGATCCGCCCCACGCATCGCCGTATGCGACAATACTGCTTATTTCATTTTCACCTATCAGGCGGATTTTAAAATCATCCCCCATCATGTTGGTTGCAATATAATTGTCTGCATTTTTGTACTGGTTCAAAGTTAATGTGTTGCTTGCCTTATCGTAGGATACCCCGTCAATTGCGTTGCTTCCCTGCGATGAAAATATGTTGTCTTTGGTTTCGCTGTTACCCACTGCAATATAGGCATACGCCCAGTCCCCTTCATCACACGGACCGTTTGCCGCCTCTGCCTTCGGTACGGTAAATACGACCGCTGCCGACAATGCCATTACCGTTGTCAGGGCTATCGCTGCTGCCTTACTTCTCTTACTTCTACTTCTCCGGGTGGATTTCCGATTGAACTTTTTTAATATTCTCACCATAAAATTTCCTCCTTTTGCCTGTGTAAATATCTGGTAGTTATGGTGTCATCTTATCGTATCCTTTATCCGCTGTGCAGTTGGCATGTGTCTATTTTTCGGCAGAAACGAGAAAAACAGCGTGGGACAGATGTCTCACGCCGTTTTATAGTATATAAATTTCAGTTTTATTCATCACCCATTTTCGCCAATTTAGCTGCCTGGTCTGCCGCGATGCAGGCATCGATGATTTCCTGGATATCGCCGTCCATAATCTTGTCCAGCTTATACAGCGTCAGACCGATTCTGTGGTCGGTTACACGTCCCTGTGGGAAGTTGTAAGTACGAATCTTTTCAGAACGGTCACCTGTACCAATCTGGCTTCTTCTCGCATCTGCTTCCGCATCATGTGCCTTCTGAATCTCTAAATCATAGAGTTTTGCACGCAGGAGAGCAAATGCCTTTTCTTTATTCTGAATCTGTGACTTTTCTGTCTGTGAATAAATAACAATGCCTGTCGGATAGTGGGTCAGTCGTACAGCGGAATCCGTTGTATTGACACACTGTCCGCCGTTTCCGGAAGCACGCATAACATCGATACGGATATCTTTTTCATCAATCTGGATATCTACTTCTTCTGCTTCCGGCATAACTGCAACCGAAGCCGTAGAAGTATGGATACGTCCGCCGGATTCTGTTTCCGGCACACGCTGTACACGGTGTACACCGCTTTCATATTTTAAAACAGAGTATGCACCCTGTCCCTTTACCATGAATTCGATTTCCTTCATACCACCAATGCCTGTTTCATCCGCGTTGACAACTTCGACCTTCCAGCCCTTTGATTCTACATAATGGGTATACATACGGAACAGCTCTGCCGCAAAAAGTGCCGCTTCATCACCGCCCGCACCCGCACGGATTTCAACGATAATATCCTTGTCATCATTCGGATCCTTTGGCAGAAGTAAAATTTTAATTTCATTTTCCAGTTCTTCTACGCGTTTTTTCGCTTCATTTAATTCTTCTTTTGCCAGTTCCTTTAATTCTTCATCGGATTCTTCATCTAAAAGCTGTAAACTGTCTTCAATTGTCTGCTTACAGTTTTTGTATTCTGTATACGTAGCAATTAACGGAGCCAGACTGCTCTGCTCTTTCATCAGCTTTCTAAAACGGTTCTGGTCATTAACCACATCCGGATTTCCCAGTTCTGCCGTAATATCCTCATAACGGTTTACGGTATCTTCCAATCTGTCAAACATATCCATAATCTATTTTATCCTTTCTTTCCGGTTCTCTGTCTTTCTTTATTTATAATCTGCCCATAACGACTCTGTCAAGTCCCGCCAAATCTTTTACGGTTGACACCTGTGTATAGCCTTCTTTACAAAGCAGTGCTTCGACTGCCGCAGACTGGTCATAGCCGATTTCGTAAAACAGCCGGCCGCCGGGTTTTAAAAAGCCTTTCGCCTGCTTTGTAATCTTTCTGTAAAAATATAATCCATCCTCATGTCCGTCCAATGCCAGCACCGGGTCATGCAGGCGCACTTCCTCCGATAAACTGTCAATCACCTCTGTACAGATATACGGCGGATTGGAAACCACAATATCCACGGACTGTTCCATAAGATACTTTCCTGCGTTTTCAAATAAATCGCTCTGAATCAGTGTCACATTTTCCGGTGCAAGGGCTTCTTGATTAGCCTTTGCAACCGCAAGTGCCTTCCCGGAAATATCCACACCGATACCCTTTGAAAGCTTTCGTTCCAGTGCAACAGACAGCAGAATGCAGCCTGAACCGGTACACATATCTACAACTGTCATACCGTCCGTACAGACCTTTAACACCTGCTCCACAAGCACTTCCGTATCCGGTCTTGGAATCAGTACATCGGGACTGACCTTAAATTCATGTCCGTAAAAAAATGCCCTGCCTAAAATGTGCTGCAACGGCTCATGACTGCTTCTACGTTCAATATAGTCAAAAAAACGTTCCTGTTCTACACGGGTAAGCAGCTTTGATCCATTCATCAGATAATATGTCCTGTCCATGCCGTTGATTTCAGACAACAGGGCATAGCTGTCGTAGTCTGCATTTTCAATGCCGCACTGTTTCAGTCTTTTTGCACCCTCACGCACCGCGCCGGATATGGTCAGATTTTCCTGTATCATCATATCCCTGCACATCACTTTTTATCCACTCTCTCTTTGAAAAGAGGAAGTTCCTCTGCGTAATCTTCGTCTTCTTCATCCTCGATAAATTCAAAGCCGTCGCCTTCTTCAAGCCCCTTATCGCTTGCTACTGACAGATTACTTTCGGATGCCTGCTGTGCTGCCGTGTCCACAGATTCCTGCGGGTCTTCTATAATTTCAAAGCCCTCCGGCAGTTCATCATCGTCCTCATCATCTTCTCCGGCTTCTGATTCCTGTGATTCTGACTGCTGTTTTATATCTGCATTTTCACTTTCCGGCTCAGACTTTTCTTTATTTTCTGCCGGACTGCCGGTTTCGGACTGCTGTTCTGAATTTTCAGTGCTGTCCGGATTCTTTTCCTGCTCTTTTGCACCCTCTGCGTCCGTAATCTGACCGCCTTCTAATATATCCGTATCATCCGGTGCAATATATTCTTTTTCAGGCTGTGTCGTCTGCTGTGTATTTTCCTGTACAACTTCATCCGGATTTAAGGAACGTGTATTCCGATCCGCACCTGTCGTAATGGTCGATGTAATCGCAAGAGAAGCTTCGTTGGCTGCCATTTCCGCTACCGGCTGTTCGGTATCCTTATAATAATCCAATAAAAATGCTTCCCAGTCAAAGACTTCTTCTACTGCTTTAATCGCCACTTCAATCATATCCATATCCGGTTCTTTGGTCGTGAGCTTCTGAAGCCACAGCCCCGGCTTGCTGAGTGCTGTGATAAATACATTTTCGCTTCTGCCCGCCCAGCGGATTAATTCATATGAAACTCCCGCAATGACCGGAATCAGCAGGATTCTTAAAACGAGCTGCACCGCCGTATTTTCGATTCTGATAAATATAAAAAATATCACACTGACAAACATCACCAGAAACAAAAAGCTTGTTCCGCAGCGCTTGTGATAACGCGAGCTGTTTTTTACATTTTCCGGTGTCAGTCTTGCGCCATGCTCAATGCAGTTGATACACTTATGCTCTGCACCGTGGTACATAAATGTTCTTTTAATATCCTTCATCTGTGAAATTGCCAGTATGTATAAAATAAATAAGACAACTCTCACAAGACCTTCTATAAAATTCAACAAAAATTGAGAAGAAACATAAGGTGTCAGCAGTCTGGATACAAAATACGGAATGAGCATAAACAGTCCTACTGCAAATACAACAGATAAAATAACCGTAAACGCCATTAAAACCGCTTCTAATTTATCTTTAAAAACAGCCCTTCCGATTTCATCGGCTTTTGTACTCTTCTGCTCTGCCGGATCATCATAAAACGAAGCCGAATAATTGATTGTGGAAATTCCCGTTACTAAAGAATCCACAAAGCTGTATACTCCCCGGATTATCGGATAATTCAGCCACGGATGTTTCTTTTGCAGCTGATTACAATCTCTGACTGTTACTTCTATTTCATTATCTGGCTTACGGACTGCAATGGAATACTGATCCTTATTGCGCATCATAATTCCTTCAATAACAGCCTGTCCGCCGATTCCTGATGGTTTCATCGCACACCTCTAAGCATATTTTTTACCATAATAACAAAAAAGTTGAGGTCTGGTCAACCTCAACCTTATGTTCTGATTAATTGTTCTGTACGCCGTACTTCTTGTTGAACTTATCAATACGTCCGCGAACAGATGATGCCTTCTGCTGTCCTGTATAGAAAGGATGGCACTTTGAGCAAATTTCAACATGGATTTCTTCCTTTGTTGAACCTGTAACAAATTCATTACCACAGTTGCAAACAACCTTTGCCTGATGGTACTCTGGATGGATTCCTTCTCTCATGATTTTCACCTCTTTAATATTTAAATAAGTATTGTCATTGTGAGACGAATCTCACAAAGTGATCTCTTTATCTGTGATAAACAGCTTTCTTATTGTATCATAAGGATATTATGAATGCAAGCATTATTTTTAAAATTTTTTTCTGATTTTAACAGACCGGTCCGTCCTTTCATAAACCTCCGGTTTCTATATATAACGGTTCTTGCGGACGGTCTGTACAAATTCTGCATTATTTCTTGTCTTTGCAAATAAGTCTAAGATGCGTTCTGCTGCTTCATCTGTCTTTAGTCCGTTTAACGCCTTCCGCATAATATCTACCGCTTCCTGTTCTTCGCGGCTTAACAGCAAATCTTCACGTCGTGTACTGGACTTTGCAATATCAATCGCCGGGAACACTCTCTTTTCAGACAGCTTTCTGTCAAGTACCAGTTCCATGTTACCCGTTCCCTTAAATTCTTCAAATACAACATCATCCATCTTACTGCCCGTTTCAACCAATGCCGTTGCCAGAATGGTAAGGCTTCCGCCTTCTCTCATATTTCTTGCCGCACCAAAGAAACGCTTTGGCATATGCAGTGCCGCCGGGTCCAGACCACCGGATAAGGTTCGTCCGCTTGCCTGTACAGTAAGATTATAGGCTCTTGCCAGTCTTGTAATACTGTCTAATAAAATAATAACATCCTGTTTCTGCTCCACCAGACGCTTTGCACGCTCGATAACCATTTCAGATACACGTCTGTGACGTTCCGGCAGTTCATCAAATGTAGAATAAATAACTTCCACATTATCCCCTGTAATGGACTCTTTAATATCCGTAACTTCTTCCGGACGTTCATCAATTAACAGAATCATCAGGTGCATTTCCGGGTTGTTCTTGGTTACGGCTGTCGCAATCTGCTTTAACAGGGTTGTCTTACCGGACTTTGGCTGTGATACAATCATGCCTCGCTGTCCCTTGCCAATCGGAGAAATCAAATCTACCATGCGCATTGCCACGGTATTTGTATTTTTCTCTAAATGAATTCTCTCATTCGGGAAAATCGGTGTCAGTTTTTCAAATGCCGGTCTTTTGGTTGCAAGCATCGGATCTAATCCGTTGACAGACTCAAGATATAAAAGCGCTGAAAATTTTTCATTCTGTGTACGGATACGCTTCGGTCCTTTGATAATATCACCTGTCTTTAAATTAAAGCGGCGGATCTGTGTCGGCGATACATACACATCATTTTCACCCGGCAGGAAATTCTCACAGCGGATAAATCCATATCCCTCTGCGAGGACTTCAAGGATTCCGTTTGCATCGGGTTCATCGGATTTCATATCACTTCTGTAGTCCTGACGGTCATTCCTGTATTCCGTTCTGTCGTTTTTATAATCCTGTCTGCCTTCATAGTGGCGGTATTCACGGCGTTCTTCATAATGCGGACGCTCATTGCTTCTCTGTGCATTATCGTTTCTTGTGTAACGCGGTGTTTCTTCACTTCTTCCGGTACGTGCTGCCGGTGCTGCCGTACTTTGAACCTCCTGGTGTTCTTCCTGTCTTTGTGTACTCTGTGCTTCGGTATTCTGTTTTTCCGATGCTTCTGCCTGTGCTTCTTCTCCACCTGAAGCTTCAATAATTGCATCAATCAGCTCTGCCTTGCGCATCGCTGTAATTCCTTTGATTTTTTTATCCTTTGCAAACTCACGTAATACAACTAAAGATAATGTCTGAAGTTTTTCTCTCATATCTTAATACTCTCCTAAAATAAATTCCATTCCTATAAATAAATATAACAAATATAAACAGGGAATCCGGTTACTGAATCAGCACCACTTATGAAAATCTCATTACTGTTTCTCTATTATACACCTTTTTGTCATAATTTCAAACCTTTCTTTTTCTAAAAATATATTGCCGTCAGATTTTGTATATGGTATGATTTAAAGTATCTTTGGATTTTTAAGAAAGGCAGGTATTATTTATAATGACAAATGCAGAAAAGGCTTTACAGCTTCATGAGGAATGGAACGGAAAATTTGAAACAACACCAAAGATGGATATTGCAACAAGGGAAGACCTTGCGTTAGCTTATACTCCGGGTGTTGCTGAACCATGTAAGGTCATCGCAAAGGATAAGGAAGCAGCTTACAAGTACACCATTAAGGCAAACACTGTTGCCGTTGTATCAGACGGCAGTGCTGTTTTAGGACTGGGCAACATCGGCGCTCACGCAGCCATGCCTGTTATGGAAGGAAAGGCTGTTCTTTTCAAATCCTTCGGCAGTGTCAATGCTGTGCCGATTTGTCTGGACACACAGGATACAGAGGAAATTATCAAGACTGTTGTCAATATTGCACCTGCCTTTGGCGGAATTAATCTTGAAGATATTTCCGCGCCGCGATGCTTTGAAATCGAGTCCCGTTTAAAGGAACTCTTAGACATTCCTGTTTTCCACGATGACCAGCACGGTACCGCA
The DNA here is from genome assembly GCF_040095895.1 of Lachnospira intestinalis. Taxonomy (NCBI): domain Bacteria; kingdom Bacillati; phylum Bacillota; class Clostridia; order Lachnospirales; family Lachnospiraceae; genus Lachnospira; species Lachnospira intestinalis. The sequence goes on along the minus strand of NZ_JBBMFS010000001.1, from coordinate 58,914 downwards.
ATTGTTGTACTTGCCGGTATTATCAATGGTTTAAAGGTTACAGGAAAGACAAAAGAAGACTGTCAGGTTGTTGTAAACGGTGCCGGTTCTGCCGGCGTTGCCATTACAAAGCTGCTCCTTACATATGGATTTAAGCATGTTACCATGTGCGACAAGTCCGGTATCCTTTCTAAAGGAAGCGAAGGTTTAAACTGGATGCAGGAATCCATGATGGATGTTACGAATCTTGAACATAAGACCGGTTCACTGGCGGATGCTTTAAAGGGTGCTGATATTTTTGTCGGTGTTTCCGCTCCGAATATTGTAACTCCTGAAATGGTTCAGTCCATGAACAAAGATGCGATTATCTTTGCCATGGCAAATCCGGTTCCTGAAATTATGCCGGACGTTGCAAAGGCTGCAGGTGCAAAAGTGGTCGGTACAGGCCGTTCTGACTTTCCGAACCAGGTCAACAACGTTATCGCATTTCCGGGTATCTTTAAAGGCGCACTCGAAGGCCGTGCAACACAGATTACCGAGGAAATGAAGCTGGCTGCTGCACTTGCCATTGCTAATTTAGTTCCTGAGGATGAAGTCAGCGATGTCAACATTTTACCGGAAGCTTTTGATGAACGCGTTGCTGATGTCGTAAGTCAGGCTGTAAAAGACCATATTACCAGATAGTCCATGAAACCTTACTACTATTCACTAAGCGAATATTTAAAGGAAACGTATGGCTGTAAAATGTACAAGCTTTCTTTAAGCGGCGGCATGACCTGTCCCAACCGTGACGGACGGATTGACACACGTGGCTGTATTTTTTGCAGTGCAGGCGGTTCCGGTGATTTTTCAGGAGAGGCACTGATTGGAAACAGTGCCTCTTTACTTGCCGGAGGCATTGTGACACCGCAGCATACTAAAATTCCAGGCATTGCTGCACAGATTGAAGCCGAAAAAGCACTTATCAGCCGTAAATATAACGGCGGTCAGTATATCGCTTATTTTCAGTCATACACCAATACGTATGCACCGGCCGATTATTTAAGACAGATTTTTACCGAAGCAATCCGGCACGATGACGTCCGGATTCTTTCTATTGCAACAAGACCGGACTGCATTACACCAGCGATTGTTACACTGCTTTCTGAATTAAATGCCATAAAACCGGTCTGGGTTGAACTGGGACTTCAGACAATCCATGAAAGCAGCGCCCGCTATATCCGCCGCGGCTACAGTCTTTCTGTATTTGATGATGCCATGAAAATGCTGTCTGATGCCGGAATTGAAACAATTGTGCATATGATTCTCGGACTGCCCTCTGAATCGCAGGAAATGATGTTACAGACCGCAGATTATATCGGACACAGCGGAGCCTCCGGCATTAAACTCCAGCTGTTACATGTTCTTTCCGGCACAGACCTTGCACGCGATTATGAAGAAAAGCTTTTTACCGTCATGACGGAAGACGAATATCTTGATTGCCTTGGGAAAATTTTAGAGATTCTTCCGCCGGATATGGTAATTCACCGGCTGACGGGTGACGGTGCAAAAAAACTGCTGAAAGCTCCTTTATGGAGTGCCAACAAAAAACAGGTAATGAACCGGATGAACCGGTATTTTAAAGAGAATAACATTTGTCAAGGACGGTTATATCAATGAATACAGAAGCAACTACTTTATACAAATTGATGGTTTTATATATGTTAAGTAAAGTGAATTTCCCACTTTCCAACAGCCAGATTGCTGATTTTATGCTGGACAAACAATATACAACCTATTTTACACTGCAGGAAGTTTTAAGCTCCCTTGCAGATGATGGCTTTGTTAATGTCCTGACATACCGAAGCAGCACCCAGTACCGGCTGACATCTTCCGGAAAAGACACCATTTCCTTTTTCAGCAACAAAATATCCAATGCAATCCGTGAAGAAATCGATGTCTATCTGATTGAAAATAAATACGAACTGCGCTGTGAAACCGGAACCCTGTCCGACTACTACCGTTCCACAAACGGCGACTACATCGTACACTGCATCGTAAAAGAAGGCAAAACCAACCTCATTGAGTTAAACATTGCCGTCCCGTTAGAAGAACAGGCCGATGCCATGTGTTCCAAATGGCGCGAAGGCAGTCAGGAAATCTACGATTTCATTATGCGGAAGCTGATGTAAATAAAAACTATATTTATAATAAAAGCCCGGCAGAATAAGTGAATGAAAAAATACTTATTCTGCCGGGCTTCCGCTTCCCTCTCGGGGTTTTTATATGCCCATACTGAAGTCAAGTGCTAACGTTGAAGCAGGGGCATATAGAAAACCCAATCTATAAATACTGCTCAATCGTTTCCCACAGCTCCGGGATTCCCTGCTTCGTCTGTGAGGAAACAGGAATTAATATATCATCTTTTTCAAGTCCAAGTCCTGTGCGGACAGCTTTAACATGCTTTGGAATCTGGCTGCGCTTTAATTTATCCAGCTTTGTTGCAATAATAACCGGGTGGTATCCATTTGCAACAATCCAGTCATACATCATTTTATCGTTGGCTGACGGGTCATGACGGATATCAATCAGCAGAAAGACCTGACGAAGCTGTTTGGACACTTTCAGATACTTTTCTACCATTTTACCCCATTTTGCTTTTACCTGCTGATTGGCATTGGCATAGCCGTAGCCCGGTAAATCCACCAGAAACATTGCATCATTGATATTATAATAATTGATTGTCTGTGTCTTACCCGGCTGTGAAGATGTTCTGGCATAAGACTTACGGTTCATCAACGCATTGATGAGTGAAGATTTTCCCACGTTGGATTTTCCTGCAAATGCCACCTCCGGCAGTTCAGTTTGTGGAATTGCGCTTGTAACACCAATGACAATATCCAGATTTACTTTTTTGATAATCATACAACTCTCCATTCTGCTGACATCTCATGCCATACATTTTCACTATTTATCCTGATTCCCGGGAACCAGTGCATGCTCAAGTACCTGTTTCATTTCCGAAACAAAAACAATCTCCATGCCGCCTGTAATTTCTTCATCAAATTCTTCCACGTCACTTCTGTTTTCGGACGGAACAAGGACTTTTTTCATTCCTGCCGTCTTTGCCGCGAGCAGTTTTTCCTTTAATCCGCCAATCGGAAGCACTCTGCCGCGGAGTGTCACTTCCCCGGTCATTGCAACATCGGCATGAACCGGAATTCCTGTCACTGCAGAAAGCATCGCCGTTGTCATTGTTACACCAGCTGACGGACCATCCTTTGGCACTGCGCCTTCCGGAATATGTAAATGAATACTGTGTGTATCAAAATATTCCTGTTCGACCTTATACTTCCTGCCTGATGTAATAGAGCGCACATAAGTCAGTGCAATCCGTGCGGATTCCTGCATGACATCACCCATTTGTCCGGTGAGAATCAGTTCACCCTTACCCGGCATTGTATTGACTTCAATTTCTAACGTATCCCCGCCGACACTTGTCCATGCCAGTCCACGCACAATACCGACTTCATTCTTTTTATGGATATTCTCCGGCTTAAATTTTACTTTTCCTAAGAAATCCTTTAAATTCTTATCTGTAATGCGGATACTCTTTACTTCTTCATTCAATTCTCCGTTGCCGTGATAGAGCTGGCGCACTGCCTTGCGGCATACCTTTGCGATTTCACGCTCTAAGCTTCGCACACCGGCTTCCCTTGTATATCCGTCAATCATGCTTTCAAGCGCCTTATCGGAAAATTTCAGCTGTTTTGCCATCAGTCCGTTTTTCTCAAGCTGCTTTGGCACTAAATGTTCTTTTGCAATGTGCAGCTTTTCATTTTTGGTATATGAGCTGACCTCGATAATCTCCATTCGGTCTAACAGCGGTCTACTGACAGTTGATAAATCATTTGCCGTTGCAATAAAAAGCACCTGTGAAAGGTCTGTCGGCAGTTCAATATAGTGATCGACAAAATGGCTGTTCTGCTCGCTGTCTAATACCTCCAACAGCGCTGAAGCCGTATCGCCCTTATAATCACTGCTGATTTTATCAATTTCATCTAACAGCATAAGCGGATTTTTCACGCCTGCCGCTTTAAATGCCGTAATAATTCTGCCCGGCATTGCACCGACATAAGTCTTTCTGTGTCCGCGGATTTCTGCTTCATCACGTACACCACCCAGACAGATACGCACATATTTTTTATTCAGTGCTTTTGCCACAGAACGCGCAATTGAAGTTTTTCCCGTTCCCGGAGGTCCTACAAGACAAAGAATCGGTGCATCACCCTTGCTTGTAATATTACGGACTGCGAGCGATTCTAAAATACGCTCTTTGATTTTTTTCATGCCATAATGATCTTCATCCAACACCTGTGCTGCAGCATCTAAATCACGGTTATCCTCTGACATCTTATCCCACGGCATTTCAAGCAGCGTTTCGATATAACCGCGCTCCACGTTCGCTTCTGCTGACCCCTGGCTTAATATTTTATAACGCTTGATTTCCTTGCGGATTTTTTCTTTAATTTCCGCAGCTGCTTCCAGTTCTTTTACTGCAGCACAAAATTCTTCAATTTCAGAACCGTCATCTTCGCCGTCTAATTCTTCATTTAAGACTTTTAACTGCTCTCTTAAAATATACTCTTTCTGGTGTTTATCTACTTTTTCTTTGACTTTTTCAGAAAGCTCTTCTTTAATTCTGCTGACATTCGTATCTTCGATCAAGAGTTTGCCCGCATATTCATACATTTCTTCCAAAGAATCCAGTTCCAGCATATGCTGGCGTTCCCTGTACTCCATCGGATAGTCGATTGTAAACCGTTCCAGCAGCTTTCTGGCACTGTTCATACCCAGCCATTGCTTTAAAATGTCACGGCTCATCCTTGGATTGGCAAGTGCGTACTGACGAATCAGTTCTCTTAACCCCGTAAGCATGGCTTTATTGAGTGTCGGGTCTAATTCCTGCGGCGGCTGCTCATTTACTGCAACCTCTGCCACAAGCATTCCATCCGCCTGCGTAACACCTTCAAGCGTACCCTTCTTCACACCTTCTACCAGAACACGCACTACGCTGTTTGGCAGCTTTATGAGCTGTTTAATCTTTACCAGTGTACCTACATGATATAAATCTTCGTATTCCGGGTCAGAAACTTCCGGGTCAACCTGTGTTGCCAGAAAGATTTTCTGGTCTTTTTCCATTGCCTTTTCTACTGCATGAATTGATTTTTTTCTGCTTATATCAAAATGTATGACCATGTCCGGCAACACGGTCATACCTCTTAATGCAATCAATGGCAAATTTATATTTTTCATTTCCATATAAACCTAACCTTTTAGTTTTTTACATTGCAACATTTTCTGAGCGGTACTCAATCAAAGGCTTTGCTGTTCCATCTACGGCATCCTTTGTAATTACACATTTTGCAATCGTATCATCTGACGGAATTTCGTACATCACTTCATTCATAACTGCCTCTAAGATAGAACGAAGGCCACGGGCACCCGTCTTTCTTTCAAAACTCTTTTTAGCGACTTCTTCAACCGCTTCGTCTGTAAATTCCAGTTCTACCTCATCTAAAGAGAACAATGCCTGATACTGCTTTAAAATCGCATTTTTCGGTTCCTTTAAAATTCTTACCAGTGCAGCTTCATCTAAGGAATCCAATGCAACAACCACCGGCACACGGCCTACAAATTCAGGAATCAGTCCGAATTTAATCAGATCCTGCGGAAGTACCTTATGGAACATCTCACCGACTTCTGCTTCAATCTTTTCATGGACATCTGCATTAAATCCGATAGAACTCTTATCCATACGGGATTCAATAATCTTTTCAAGACCGTCAAATGCACCACCGCAGATAAATAAAATATTGGTTGTATCAATTGGAATCAGTTCCTGCTGTGGGTGTTTTCTTCCTCCCTGTGGCGGAACGGAAGCCACCGTACCCTCTAAAATTTTAAGAAGTGCCTGCTGTACACCTTCGCCCGATACATCTCTTGTAATGGATACATTTTCTGATTTCTTTGTAATCTTATCTATTTCATCAATATAAATAATACCATATTGTGCTTTTTCGATATCATAATCTGCTGCCTGAATCAGCTTTAATAAAATATTTTCTACATCTTCACCGACATACCCCGCCTCTGTCAGTGTGGTTGCATCTGCAATTGCAAACGGCACATTTAAAAGTCTTGCCAGATTCTGAGCAAGAAATGTCTTACCGGAACCTGTCGGACCCAGCATTAAAATATTACTTTTCTGTAATTCTACATCAACGTCTTTCCCTGATAAAATTCTCTTGTAATGATTATAAACCGCTACAGCCAGTACTTTCTTTGCCTCGTCCTGTCCGATAACATAGTCATCTAAAAATTCTTTTATTTCTTTTGGCTTTAACAGATTAATTTCCATATCTTCTGCCGGATTGCCGTCATCTTCTTCTTCTTCAAATTCTTCATCAAGAATATCACTGCAAATACTTACACACTGGTCACAAATGTAAATTCCGTTCGGACCGGATATCAGCTTTTTTACCTGATCCTGTGTCTTATTGCAAAATGAACATCTCAACTTTTCATCTATACCTCTGCCTGCCATGAAATCCTCCAACAATAATAATGTAATTTATAAAAGGACTGTTGCGAAAAGCAACAGTCCCGTCATTTAAAACTATCTCTTTTCAACTACGCTGTCAATAAGACCATAAGCTACAGCTTCCTGTGCTGTCATATAGTTATCACGCTCTGTATCACGAGATATTTCTTCTACTGACTTGCCAGTATTGGCTGCCAGAATTTCATTCAACCGATTTCTAGTCTTTAAAATATTTTCTGCAACGATTCTGATTTCTGTTTCCTGTCCTTTGGCACCGCCTGAAGGCTGATGAATCATAATTTCAGAATTCGGGAGAGCAAGTCTTTTGCCCTTTGCACCGCCCGCAAGCAAAAATGCACCCATGCTTGCTGCAAGTCCCATGCACATCGTAGATACATCACACTTAATATACTGCATTGTATCATAAATTGCAAATCCGGCAGATACAGAACCACCCGGACTGTTAATGTAAAGGTGAATATCCTTGCTTGGATCTTCTGCCTCTAAAAATAACATCTGTGCAATAACAATATTTGCAGATACATCTGTCACTTCTTCTCCTAAGAAGATAATTCTGTCTTTTAAAAGTCTTGAATAAATATCATATGACCGTTCTCCACGGCTGGTCTGTTCAACGACATAAGGCACTAAACTCATAATTTCTGTCCTTTCTTACGCGAAAATTACTTTTCTACAGTTGAATTTACGATAAGATCTACTGCCTTCTGGATAGCAATATCACTTCTGATCTGCTTTCCTTCAAATTCTCCCATAAATTCTTTAATCTGTGAAAGTTCCATCTTATACATATCAGCCATCTTCTGAAGCTCTGCATCGAATTCTTCATCGGATACCTGAATATCTTCTGCCTTTGCAACTGCTTCAAGTACCAGTCTTGTCTGGATTCTCTTAACAGCTTCCGGCTTCATTTCTTCTACAATCTTATCTGCTGTCATACCTGTGTACTGGAAGTACTGGTCGATAGATAAGCCCTGCTGCTGTAATCTCTGTGCAAAGTCTTCTACCATTCTGTTTACCTGTGTATTAATCATAGCTTCCGGAATGTCCATCTTAGATGTTTCTACAATCTTAGCGATTGCTTCGTCTTCCTTCTTAGCCTTTGCTTCATTTTCCTTGCGAACGGAAATTGTCTTCTTTAAGTCTTCCTTGTATTCAGCAAGTGTATCGAAATCTGATACATCCTGTGCAAAATCATCATCTAATTCAGGAAGCTGCTTTTCCTTGATTTCCTTTACGGATACCTTGAATGTAGCCGGCTTGCCCTTTAATTCTTCTGCATGATATTCTTCCGGGAATGTTACGTTGATTTCTTTTTCTTCGCCAATGTTCATGCCGATTAACTGTTCTTCAAAGTTGTCGATGAATGAATGAGAACCGATTGTTAAAGGATAGTTTTCACCCTTTCCGCCTTCAAATGCAACACCGTCAACAAAACCTTCAAAGTCAATAACAGTCATATCGCCGTCTTTAACAGCTCTGTCTTCTACTGTTACTGTTCTTGAGTTCTGTTCCTGAACCTTCTTTAATTCTTCTTCTACGTCTGCATCTGTTACTTCTGTATCAGCCTTTTCTACTTCAACACCCTTGTATGTGCCAAGTTCTACTTCCGGCTTTACAGCTACTTCTGCTGCGAAGATGAATGGCTTGCCTTTTTCTAACTGTACAACAGAAATCTTAGGCTGTGAAACGATTTCTAACTTGCTTTCTTCAGCTGCTGTGGCATATGCTTCAGGAATGATAGCGTTTGCTGCATCTTCGTAGAATACTTCTGCACCATACATCTGCTCAATCATCTTACGAGGTGCCTTACCTTTTCTGAAACCCGGGATAGAAATCTTGTTCTTATCTTTATTATAAGCCTTATTTAAACCTGCTTCAAACTCCTCTGCTGTTGACTCGATTACGAGTTTGACCATGTTCTTTTCTTCCATCTGTTCTACTTTAAAACTCATTGTTACTATTTCCTCCTTAAAGATATATGTAAATTTTTCTAGCGTACAACGTACATATTAGGCATTATAACATAACTTTTTTTACTTTACCAGTAAAATTTTTCTTCAATTTATTTATTTTTTATTTCACGAACCGCCTGTGTTTATGTTATAGTAAGAATACTATCAAATCTGTCCGGATGACAGATAAAAAAAATGGGAATGGGGATTTATATGAATGAGATAAAAGAAAAATCAGTTGAAGTTTCCCGCACAGAGGTTTCACATTTACTATGTAACCGTGATATGAACGGTGCTGGAAGACTTTTTGGCGGACAGCTTTTAATGTGGATTGACGAAGTTGCAGGCATTGTTGCCAAACGCCACTGCGAATGTAACGTTACCACGGCAAGCATTGACAACTTACAATTTAAGGAAGCATGTTATCTGGGTGATGTCATCGTTTTAATCGGCTATCTGACCCATGTTGGCAATTCTTCCATGGAAGTACGCATTGACACCTACGTGGAAAAGAAAAACGGCAAACGTTATCCTGTCAACCGCGCCTTCTTTATTATGGTTGCCCTTGATGAAAACGACCATCCTGTCCGCGTTCCGCGACTGTCAGTTTCTTCCATTGAGGAGCAGGCAAAATGGGAGGCTGCCGAACGCCGCGTTGCACTGCGCAAAACCCGGCGCGAAGAAGGCTTTTAAACTCTTATACAACATAAAGAAATGCCACAGCATTTCACGGTGATTCAAGGTTTGAATTTCCGTGGAAACTGTGGCTTTTCTTTTTTGTGTCACCGGCACAATCTTCTTTTTACCGACAGATTACTTGCCCTGTGACATCTGCTCTTCCTGTCTTTTAATCATCTTCTTAACCATGTTACCGCCAACAGAACCTGCTTCTGCTGATGTTAAATCACCGTTGTAACCTTCTTTTAAGTTTACACCGATTTCTGAGGCAACTTCCATCTTGAATCTGTCAAGTGCGTCCTGTGCTTCCTTCTTTGTTTTTGAATTAGAATTAGAGTTTGTCATAATACTGCACCTCCATGATATTTGTTTTAGATAAGAACTTTTTTCGTTGCTTATCTTGGTATTAGTATGTGCAGCCGTAAATCAATTATTATGACAATTTTTGTAAAAACTACGGCAGATAGGTTTTATAAATTTCAAAATCATCAAAAATGACGTGCCATTTGTAAGATGCCCCGGCTGTCAATGCAACATAGTGATGCCCGTTCTTTTGTGCATAGCTTACAAGGCAGTTTCCCGCCTCCTGCGTATATCCTGTCTTTCCTGCCATGATGGTCACATTCTCGACTTCATTACCATACATTCTGCTAAACATCGTACTGGAAAGCTTAATTCCCTCCGGGTGCTGAGCCGTCGGTGTCGTGGTATACTGGTACGTTGAAAGCACCTCTGCGCATGTCGGATTCTGCATTGCATACTGCATAATCATTGCCATTTCAACCGGTGTTGTATACTGCTGTTCGTCATACAGCCCCGATGCATTCATAAAATGTGTATTTTTCAAGCCGATTTCACTGCATTTCTGATTCATTAAATCCGCAAATGCTTCTTCTGAACCGGCTGTCATAATCGAAAGGGCTACCGCCGCATCTGCACCTGACGGCAGTACAAGTCCATACAGATAATCCTTTGCCGTAACCATTTCACCCGGATCAAATCCCGCCCGGGATGCCTGCTCACGCACCAGCGGGTCCAGCAGCTCATACGACAGCGCATAGGTCTGGTTTAAATCCTGAAGCTGCTCTACCGCAACAATCAGCGTCATGACCTTTGTCATGGAAGCCGGATAAATCTTTTCGTTGTATCCCCTTCCTGCAATTACCTGACTGTTTTCTACGTCGAGTAATGCAACATACGGACTTTTGACTTCTTCCGAAACGATTTCTTTATAATTTTCACTGACGGACGGATATTTGAATTTCTGTTCCGGTTCTGAAATCTGTGCCAGTGCCTGCATGGCATCCTGCGCCATCTGCTGTGAATTAATGCCATCTGCCTGACCACCGCCTTCGCCGCGGGTTGTATACAAAATACAGCATACTGCAACTACGACGGCAACAGCAGCCGTTATCGCTCCCTTTATCATTTTTAAACGCTTCTGCCGTCTGCGCTTCATCTGCCTGGCATGACTTCTTCTCTCTCTATCCGCTCTTTTGGCTCTTTCGTAACTGTCTAAGTATTCATTTTCCATGATTCTTATGCCTGCTTTTCCAGATACTGCACAGATTGTCCGATTTCCTGTGCTTTTTCTTCACTTATCAGCAGTCTGACAAGTTCAAGTCCGAGTTCAATAGAAGCCCCCATGCCTCTTGCCGTTGTAATATTGCCGTCTGTCACCACTTTAACTGGTGCGGTAAGCACTTCTGCCCCTGTTAAATCCTTTTCAAAGCCCGGAAATGCCGTTGCCTTCTTTCCGTTTAATATGCCAAGGTGTCCTAAAATACTCGGTGCTGCACAGATTGCAGCAATCCGTCCGCCTTCCGCGTGGTGCTTTTCAAGCAGTTTCAAAAGCGGCTTACATTCATTATACTGCTTATGTCCGGGACCTCCCGGCAAGAATAAAACGTCTTCTTTACAAACCGGCTGAGCCTTAAATAATGTATCCGCCTTTACTGTAATATTCTGAGCCGAACATACTTGTTCATTTCCGGTAATGGATACCGTTTCCACTTCAATGCCCGCTCTCCTTAAAATATCAATAACCGCCAGTGCTTCCACTGTTTCAAACCCATCTGTTAAAAATGTATATACCTTCATCCTTTTCCTTCCTTATCTATGCTTACAAATCCACTGGTATAAATCCTCAAATACATCTTCCTGTATCAGTTCATTGTGCAGCTCATGTCTGCAATCCTCATACAGCCGCAGTTCCACATCGTAAAAATGCCTGCTGTAAGTCACAAACAGCTTTTTGACATCTCTGCCATAACCGCCCACCGGGTCTTTTGTCCCTGCTGCCAGTATCACCGGAAGATCTCTTGGTACTTTACGGATATTAGATACTTTCTTTACATAGGCAATCGTATCCAACAGTCCAAGATATCCGTTTACCGTAAACAGATAGCTGCATTTTTCATCTGCCACGTATTCTTTAATCACCTCAGCATTGCCACACACCCAGTCTTTATCCGTTACCGGATTGACAACTCTTGCATTGTAACTGCCAAACATCAGATGATTTAAAAACGGACTGCGGTAACGCTCACCCTTAATCAGTCTTACCAGTTTTGCCAGCAAAATTCCCGATTTTACAACAATATCGGGCTGATTGCCTGTACCAAGCAGCAATACACCGTTTAATTCATAGCCATATTCCGTAATATATCTTCGTGACAAAAATGATCCCATGCTGTGCCCAAGCAGAAAATACGGAACATCGGGATATTTCTTTTTCATAATCGCCGTCAGCTTATGCATATCTTCAACGACACAACGGCTTGCATTTTTTTCCGTAAAATATCCATAATCTTCCTTTGTCAAAACAGAATCGCCATGTCCCAGATGGTCATTTCCTGCAACGACATAACCTTTTTTTGCAAAATATTCTGCCATCGCCGTATAACGTTCAATATAATCAATCATGCCGTGTGCAATCTGAATGACACCCTGCACGTTTCCTTCCGGCTCCCAGATTTTCACGTGGATGTGATTCTTATGGTCTGCCGATAAAAAATGTCTGTCTGTAACCTTCATATGCCGCCTCCGTTCTCATTTATTCTTTGCTTTATTCTTTGATGCTTTTTGCGCCCCACGGACTACCCGTCAGTTTTCCGTCATATGCAAGCTGCTCCACATCTAAAAATGCGTCCTGTCCGATTTCTTCCACACCGGAATTAACAGATAATTCCAGCTTTGTACAGCCGTTAAATGCCGCATAACCGATTTTTTTAACAGAAGACGGCAGCTCCAGCTTTGTCAGGCTGCTACATCCTGAAAATGCATAATTACCGATTGCTTCTACCCGGCTGTTCAGCGTGATTTTTTCCAATACCGTGTTATCATAAAAGACACCCGAGCCGATGCTCACAACATTTTCCGGCACTGTATACTCTGTAAGGTTTTCTTTCACCGCAAGTAAAATATTATTGACAATAATTTCATTGCTGCTTTCCAGACGGCTCTTCTCCCAGCGTGTATTGGTTACAACATGTGTACCCACATTTTCCAGTGACTGTGGAAATGCAATGGTCTGTAACATGGTACAGTTTAAAAATACATTGTCACCGATACTTTTTACGCCTTCTTCAAATACCACTTCGGTTACATTGTAGTCATCACGAAATGCTTCTCCCGCAACTGCTGTTACCGTACTGCCGTCAAGCTGTGCCGGTATCGTAAGCTTAGAATCCGCTCTGCCTTTATCGGTCAGCCCCGTTATCGTAATGGTATCATCTTCGTTTTTTTCATACGTAAATACCGGTATTACTTTCTTATTTTTGCAGCCTGAAAGCGGCATCAGCATAACTGTTGCCAGCAGCAATACCATTGTCAAAATTGTCTTTTTTCTCACGTTTTTCCCACTCTTTCTTAATTCATTGCCCACAAGTAACAGTATGCCTGCGTTCTTGCCGCAAAATGCTTATTTTTCAATAAATTCTTTACTTCTTCTTTGGTATACCAGCCTGCCTGAATTTCTTCCATCGTAGACGTACTCGGCGCAAATGTGCCTGCTGCTGTACCGATCACAACAGCATTGGTTTCATTGGAAAATCCGATGGCGCTGTAGCTGTCATAAAGCTGGTCGGCAATCTCAACAATCTCAAGTCCTGTTTCTTCCCTTAATTCCCTTGCCGCCGCTTCCTTCGGTGTTTCACCACTGTCAATCAGCCCTGCCGGGAAGTTGTATACACACTCCCCGACAGCCATGCGGAACTCCTTATTTAAGAGAATTTTTTCACCACCGGCATCTGTCATAATAATTACAACGCCGTCTGTATGCGGATTATGCAAATCCTCCAGTGTCTTTAAATCCTTATTTCTGCTGATAATCTCATAGACCTTTTTCCGTTGATCCTGGGTTGTATAACTTACATTATACCGGTCAATAAATGCACCTTCATGCACCTTTTCAATCTTATCAAATCTCATACCTGTCCAAATCCTCTTTTAATCAGGTCATCCACCTGTTTTATTAATAAACAATGCGCCGCGCACTCCCGTTGCCACCCTCTCCCGCATTTTTTGCAGAAAAAAGCCGAAGTTAAGTGACAACGTTGAGGCGTTTTCTGCAAAAATGCAAGTTTAGCGGTGCATCGCAAATGCTTCCATATCTACAGATTCCAGATTTTCATGAACACCTCTGTCATCTGCTTCTGCAATCAGTGTGTCGCGGTCTTTCTTAAACTGCATCTCGCTTCTGTGCTGGCTCGGTCCGCCTACACATCCGCCTTCGCACATCATGCCTTCTACAAAATCTGCCTGAAGGCGTCCGACCTTCATCAATGTTAATGCTTTCTTTACTTCTGCCGCACCGGCACATTTTTCAACTGTCAGTCCCGATGTATCTGTGCCTGTTTCTTCCATGCTCTTTAACACTGCCGCTGTTACGCCGCCGCCGTTTCCGAAACGCTTACCGTATACACTTGCCTGCTGTGAATCATTTTCTTCCGGCTCAAACTGCACGTCTTTTGCACGCATCATTGCACGGAATTCACCGATTGTTAATACATAATCTGCATTGCCCTCGATGTCATTATCCTTGACTTCGCTCTTTTTGGCAATACAAGGTCCTACAAATACCGTTACCGTACCCGGATCCTTTGCCTTTAACATACGGGATACCGCACACATCGGCGAAACCGTTGTTGAAATGTTGTCTGCCAGTTCCGGATAGTGCTTGCGGATCATGTTGACAAATGCCGGACAGCAGGAGGTTGTCATCTTTTTGCCCTGCTCGTGTGCTTCGAGCCACTCTGCCGCTTCAGCCGCCGCTGTCATATCACCACCGAGTCCGACTTCCACCATATCAGCAAATCCAATCTTTTTGCAGGCAGTACGAATACTTGACATTGTGATTTCCCTGCCAAACTGTCCCTCAATTGCCGGTGCAAACATCGCAACGACTTTTTTACCTGCCAGCATATCTTTTATAATTGCCACAATGTCGGTCTTTGAACCGATCGCACCAAACGGACATCTGTGAATACACTGTCCGCAGCGGATACATTTTTCTTCATCAATCACGCAGATGCCATTTTCATCCATGGTAATTGCGTTGACGGGACAGACTTTTTTACATGGACGGATTAAATCCGCAATCGCATTGTACGGACAGTTTTTTGCACACATGCCGCACTCCTTACATTTGTCCGGGTCAATATAGGCTCTGTCCCTGCCCATTGAAATTGCCCCGAACTTGCAGGACTGCTGACAGGCCTTTGCCATACATTTACGGCAGTTATCCGTTACAATATAGTGGGATAACGGACAGTCTGCACACGCAGACTCTATTACCTGAATTACATTTTTAGAACCACTGTGGTCACTCTCTGTCGGACATAAACCCTCCGCCAGTCTTACTCTCTGGCGGACGATTTCTCTTTCCTTATAGACGCAGCAGCGAAACTGCGGCTTCGGCCCCGGAATTAATTTATAAGCAAGTTCGTCTTTTTTCTCATCAAATTCACCTGCATAGGCAAGCTTTGCCACCTGATACAGAACTTCGTGTTTTATTTTTAAAATTGTTGCGTCATTTGTCAGCATAATTCTTCCTCTTTTCTACATATTATTGTTTTGATATATCCTTTGCCAATGGTTCAACCTGTAAAAGCATATTTCTGATGTCATCAAACACCGCTGTCTTTATGTTATCACTTTTTTCAATATCTTCAATACAAGAAAGCACTTTATCATAATATGTTCTGGATAACACTACAAAATCAGAAATTTTTTCCACTTCTTTCGTTGAATCCTGAATTGCATCTGCAATGTTGTTCTGCACCTGTCCGATTGCATCTGCCTTCCCCTTAATTTCCTCAAAAATGTCATGCGCCGAATTTACATTTTCCGTATTCTCGTCTAAAATCTGTTCTGACTCTCGCAGGGAACGGCTTAATTCTCCTGTGCCGTCCTCTACATTCTTGATTCTTTCACTGATAACCTGAATCAGATTTTTAATCTCGTCTGCAAGTTCACGAACCTGTTCCGCAACAACCGCAAACCCTCTGCCCTGCTCACCGGCTCTTGCCGCTTCAATTGAAGCATTTAACGCAAGCATATTGGTCTGGTTTGCCACATCAACGATTCCCTGTGTACACTCTTTAATTTCTCCGACTGCCTGCTCCAGATTCTGGAATGTCGTATCCATTACATGAAAGCTGTCTGTTACACGCGCAGAGTCCGCTTTTAATTCGCGCACCTTTTCCTGTGCCGTATCTACAGATGCAATAATGCCGTCACGCACACTGCTGAAATTCTCCGATGCATTCTGTATTCCCGAAAATGTATTTCCGAAATTCTGAATCTGTACAGATAACCGGTCCATCTCTGTTAAAACATTATCAAACGCCTCTTTAATCCCGACAATCTGATTGCTGACAACCACTTCTTCATCGGAAAGATTTTCAAAGCGCTCTGATATATAATTTGCCGTATAAATAATCGGATATGCCTTATCTTCCAACGAAATCTGCGGCTGTTTTACTTCCTGTACAGCTTCTTTTTGTTTATTTTTATGAAATAATCCCATATGTACCTCTTTTCTAACGTTCCTGTCATGATACCGCTCATCTGCCATTAAAGCTATTAGTGTTTACTCAAATACCACTGCTGACATTGTCTGATTCGTATGCTGTCCGTTATAATGCTCCCCAAGTCCGACAAGTCCTGCATGACTGCCAAGCTTTCCCATTTCTTCAAGATATTCGTTCACAAAACCTTTCTGCTGGAAATACAGATACCGGAACAGGCAGTTTACCGAAAATACGCCCGAAATCTTTGAAAAATCTTTGTGGATACTTTCAATGGTTTCCTGTAAAATCTGCTTGTGATCTCCCGCCTGTAAAAAACAGATGTTATCCTTTGGGTTTACTTTTCTATAGCAGGAAAAGCTGCCGTTTCCGGTACGCTCTTTAATCGAAATAATATAGGTTTCATCACCGATAACACGTCCAAGTGGATTTACCATGGTCTGTTCCGTAATATTTTCCGGCGAAATCCCCAGTTCTTTTGTATAAACGTCTTCCGCCCGTCTGCCGTCAATTTCCTGAATCGTATAAGTACGCGGTTCAGACCTCGTAACAATATGCTTTACTGCATCTTTACGCAGATAAATATTTTCTTTATAAACCTTAACCCTGCCGGATTCATTTTTAACCAGTGCATAAGCGCAGGCATCTTCATAAACCTGTCCGTTACAGCATACCAGTCCTTCCCATGCCGTTCCGCCGGTCAGCTGAATCTTTTTGCTTTTCAGAACGGATTCCATCGTTGCCAGCACACATTCATCATTGCCGCTGCAAAAATCAATTAACACGGTATTATCCGCTGATGCACTGATATTTGTAACATTCTGCTGGAATTTTCTGATACATTTTACCGGCATTGTGGATACATCAGTAAAAACATCCGCTGCCGCACGGATTCCACCGGAAAATCCAACAACCATAACACCATTTTCAAGCACCTGTGTCTTTCCGTAAAACTGTCCCACACACCCAATACTTGGCACACCCGGAAACATTTCTTCCAGCTGTGATACGCTTTCTTTAAAACGTTCTTTACTGCTGTCAAACAGCATTAAAAACTGAGGATTTTTTAATCCTTCGGCAGCTTCTTTTATGCTGCCTGTTTTGCTCATTCCAACAAACTGCTCCATACGCTTATACCCCTTCTTTCGTTTTTATAAATTATTTTTTACTCACCGGTGCATTTATATTTTTCCATCACCTGTCAGCAAAAATGACTTTTTATATTCTGACTTTTATATCATATCATTGTTTATGTATCTTTACCAGTATTTTAAACACTGTCTTTGGGATTTTATATGACATAACTGCCCATTGCTTTATCCTGATATTTTGCGATTTCATCAAGGTATTTCTGTCCCAGAAGACTGATGGCAACACCTTTTCTATACAAATATCCAATTGACATTTCTTCATTGGATTTGAGTTTGACTGCACAGTATTCCGAACCGTTTAATTCCTCACAGATAATACCGGAACACAATGTAAATCCATTGAGTCCCACCATCAGATTTAACATGGTTGCGCGGTCATTTGCCTTAATCAGCCGCTTATACTGATAGGTGCTTAAAACTTCCTCTGCAAAATAAAAGGAATTGTAACTTCCCTGCTCAAAGGACAGGCACGGATACTCCGCCAGTTCTTCCATATCAATTTCTTTTTTATTTGCAAGCGGATGTCCTTTCCACATATATACATATACACCACACCGCAGAATTTCATGGAATTCCAGATTATACTCGGCAAAAAGCTTGGTCAGCACCTTCCGGTTAAATTCATTCAGATACAATATACCAATTTCACTACGGAACGTTCTGACATCTTCAATAACTTCATACGTCTTTGTTTCATGCACTGCAAATTCATACTCATCCATGCCAAACTGTTTCACCATCTCCACAAAAGCATTGACCGCAAAGGTATAATGCTGCATGGAAACACTGAATTTTTTCTTTACTTTTTCTTTCTGTACATACTTGGATTCAATTAACTGATACTGCTCTACGACCTGTTTGGCATATCCAATAAATTCTTCGCCGTCCGGTGTCAGTAAAATACCGCGGCTGCTACGCCGGAACAGTTCCACACCGATTTCCTCTTCTAAGTCCCGTATGGCAAGCGACAGGCTCGGCTGTGAAATAAAAAGTTCCTTTGCCGCCTGATTCATGGAACCTGCTTCTGATACGGTAATCGCGTATTTTAATTGTGTCAGTGTCATTGCTTACACCCCTTCACTTCCAAAAATATACTAATATTTTATCATTTTCATCTTTTTCTGTAAATTAAAAAGCGGAATACCTGTCATATAAATTTCCCACCTGCCCGGCAGGAAAATATGTTTATAATACAGCATTCCGCTTTCATTTTTTGTTGCATTTATTCACTTTTTAATCGTTTTTCTTTTTCTCTAACTCTTTAAGTTCTTCCGCCATTTCCCGATACCGCTGATACCGTCTGCCGGCATCTTCCTCTGCTTTTGCAAACAGTGCCTTTGCTTCCTTCGGATACTGCGCTTCAAGCACCGCATAGCGTAACTGGCTTCTTAAAAATTCCGTAAAGGAAGCCTTCGGCGGTCTGGAATCCAGTGCAAACGGATTTTTTCCTTCCTTTATAAGCTGCGGATTATACCGGTACAGATGCCAGTATCCGGCATCTACCGCCTGTTTCATGCTTGCCATGCTCTTTCCAATGCCTTCTTTAATGCCGTGGCTGATACAGGGTGCATAGGCAATTAACAGGGACGGACCGTCATACTGCTCCGCTTCCAAAATCGCTTTTATCGTCTAATTTTTATCCGCGCCCATGGCAATCTGCGCCACATAGACATTTCCGTAGGTCATCGCCATTGCGCCGATATCTTTTTTCGCCGTCCTTTTACCGTCGGCGGCAAATTTTGCCACGGCTGCTGCCGGTGTGGACTTTGATGCCTGCCCTCCGGTATTGGAGTAAATCTCCGTATCAAAGACAAGGACATTCACATCTGCACCGCTGGCAAGGACATGGTCTAATCCGCCGTATCCGATATCATATGCCCAGCCATCCCCGCCAACAATCCACTGTGAGCGTTTCACCAGAAAATCCACCCGCTTCTGAATTTCCGACAGCCTTTGAATCTGCCGTGACGTCCATTCTGCCTGTTCCGATACCGCCACCGGTACATCTGACCGCGTTACCGCCTCTTTCAACCCCTGCGCCAGCTTCTCACTCACCTCTTCTGCCGCCGCAGTGCAGGCTGTTGGATTATCACGCACTGCAAGCCAGTGTTCCAGCGCTTCTGATATCCCGCTTCCGCTGTCTGCAATGCCGTCATTTTCCACGCCGCTTTCACACTCCCTGACAAATTCTTCCGCCAGCCGTATCAGCGTTTCCCGCTGTTTTTTTGCACCGAGCAGCATACCGTAGCCGTATTCCGCATTGTCCTCAAACAGGGAATTTGCCCACGCAGGACCTTTTCCGTTGGCATTGCACGTATATGCCATGGATGGTGCGGAAGCACTCCAGATTGAGGAACAGCCTGTCGCATTGGCAATCACCATGCGTTCCCCGAAAAGCTGTGTCACAAGCTTCATATACGGGGTTTCACCACACCCGCCACACGCACCGGAAAATTCCATGAGCGGCCGTGCAAACTGACTGCCTTTGACCGTTTCTTTGGTCATCAGCTCCGGCTTATCCGCCACCGCACTGACAGCAAACGCCCAGTTGTCTGCCTGTTCTTTTATCTGCTTTGCGGCAGGCTGCATGACAAGCGCCTTTTCCTTTGCCGGGCAGATGTCCGCACAATTGCCGCAGCCTGTACAGTCGAGCGGACTGACCTGTATCCTGAACGTATGTCCTGCAAGCTCTTTTCCTGCCGCCGCCTTGCTTTCAAAATTCTTTGGTGCAAGCGCCTGTTCCTTTTCATTTAACAGAAACGGACGGATACACGCATGCGGGCAGATATACGAACACTGGTTGCACTGGATACAGTTCTTTTCAATCCATTCGGGAATAAATGCCGCAATGCCGCGTTTTTCATATGCGGTTGTACCGGCAGGAAATGTGCCGTCCGCCAGCGGATAAAAAGTGCTGACGGGAAGACTGTCCCCCTTTGCCTTTTCCATAGGTCTTAAAATGTTTTCAATAAATTCGGGTTCCTGCACATTTTCCCGTTCTTCTCTTGTGGACTGGAGCAATTCAACAGGCACAAGCTTTGTTTCCCGAAAACCGTATTCCGCCGCCTTTATATTTTTTTCTACAATGTCTGCACCTTTTTTTCCGTATGCCGCCTGTATGGAATTTTTCAGACAGGCAAGTGCTTTTTCCTGCGGCAGAATCCCGGTCAGATGAAAAAATGCGCCCTGCATAATCATATTAATGCGGTTTCCCAGTCCCAGACTGTGTGCCAGCTTTCCCGCATCAATCAGATAGAGCCGTGCATTTTTTTCAATCAGCGCATGAACCATTTCTTTGGGCAGTTTTCCGCCAATCTGCTCTGCGCCATACTGCGTATTCAATACAAATATGCCGTTTTCTTTCAAGCCTTCTGTCAGGTCATATCCGCTGTTTAAAAAGGATTCATTGTGGCAGGCGATATAATCCGCTTCCTGTATCAAATATTCCGAGCGGATTGGTGTATCGCCAAAACGTAGGTGGGAAACCGTAAGTCCGCCCGACTTTTTAGAATCATACGAAAAATATCCCTGCACATAGGGCTTTGCATATTCTCCGATGATTTTAACCGCCTGCTTGTTTGCACCCACCGTACCGTCCGAGCCCAGCCCCCAGAATTTGCACTGCATAAGCCCTGCCGGTGTCTGTATCGGAAAATCCGGATGAACGGCAAGCGAATGATGTGTCACATCATCTTCAATTCCGATTGTAAAATGATTTTTCGGCTGTACATCCGTCAGGTTGTCAAAGACTGCGGCAATCTGCGCCGGTGTCGTATCCTTTGAGCCAAGTCCATACCGCCCGCCGATAACCAGAGGTGCATTTTCCTTTCCGTAAAGCGCGCCGCAGATATCCAGATACAGCGGTTCTCCAAGTGCGCCCGGTTCTTTTGTACGGTCTAACACGGCAATCCGCTCCACGCTCTCCGGCAGTTCCTTTAAAAAATCTTCTGCACTGAACGGGCGGAACAGATGCACCTGAATCATGCCGTATATACCTATGTTGTCCTTCATGATGTCGTCCTGCATACCGGAATTGCCGGTATCACAATCCGTATCTGCACAGTTCATCTGCGGCAGGATTTCCCGTATGGTTTCACACACCGAACCCATGGCAATTACTACGTACTTTGGATTTTTAGCACCGTAATACTGGAAAAAGCGGTATGTCCTGCCGGTTCTTTTCTCAATCTGTGCCATATATTCTTTTATAATTCCCGGAATTTTTTCATAAAAAAGATTCGCAGCTTCTCTTGTCTGGAAATAGATGTCCGGATTCTGCGCCGTTCCGCGCATAACCGGGTGATTTGGTGACAGCGCGCGTTCCCTGAACGCCTGCACCGCTTCTTTGTCAAGCATTTCTTCATAATCTTCATAGGACAATGCTTCTATCCGCTGGATTTCGTGGGACGTGCGGAAGCCGTCAAAAAAATGGATAAAGGGCAGTCTTCCTTTGACTGCCGATAAATGTGCTACGGCAGCAAGGTCGCAGACTTCCTGCACCGATGACGATGCGAGCATGACACAGCCTGTCTGGCGTACTGCACAGACATCCTGGTGGTCACCAAAAATGCTGAGTGCCTGTGCCGCCAGCGCACGCGCGCTCACGTGCAGTACCCCCGGCAGAAGTTCTCCCGCCATTTTGTAAAGAGTCGGCTGCATTAACAGCAGTCCCTGTGATGCCGTAAATGTGGAGGCGAGTGTTCCCGACTGTAAAATGCCGTGCATTGCGCCCGCTGCTCCGGCTTCGGACTGCATTTCCACCACATCTGCCGTTTCATCAAAAATATTTTTTCTGCCCTGTGCTGCCCAGTTATCCACCGTTTCTGCCATCGCCGATGACGGTGTAATCGGATAAATCGCCGCAGCCTGTGTAAATGCGTAGGCGGTATAAGCGGCGGCAGTATTCCCGTCTACTGTCATAATTACTTTTCCCATAACATCCTCCATTTATAACCGGCTGCCGTTATCCACCCATTCTTTGGCATGGAGGGCAGCATTTTCATCAATCACCGGAACTTCCGCCGCCGTATCTGTTTGTTTTATATCGTTTTGGGCTGTATTTTTTTCACCCGCTCTTTCCTGTGTACTGTGTAACCGTGCATTTTTTCTGCCGTCAAGTGCCTGCTGAATGTCTTCTTTCATCGCATTGCTTCCTTTCGATGTTTTTATGACATTCAGTATTGCCTGTGTGCCGCCGATTATTCACCATTTACGGCTTATTTTCTCCGTATTCTGTGGAACTGCGGCTTTACTGTGATTTCCGTCACTACCAGCCCCTCTCTTTGTGCCAGTGCAAATGCCGCCGCTTCCGCCACTTCTTCGGGCAGCAGGTATGATGCTTCTTCTTCTCCTTCACAAAAGTCTGCATTGCGGTACAAATCGGTCTTTGCCATATCCGGCTGTATCGTAATCACCCGCACACCGTATTTGCGCACCTCGTCAAACAGGCTCTTTGCAAAGCCGGACAGCCCTGCCTTTGTCGCACCGTATGCACAGCCGTGCGGATTGGACTGCGCTGCCGTAACAGAGGATATATTTAAGACTGTCCCCCTGTTCTTTTTTAATGTTCGCAAAAGCTGCTGTGTCAGAATCATCGGTGCTTCCAGATTCGTGCGCACCATTTTCTGAATCTTTTTCGGATTTAATTCTTCATGCAGACCGTAATAACCGACCCCCGCATTATTGACCAACACCGTGACACGGTAATTCTTATCAATCTCTTTAATATGCGCACACAATGCCTGCGTGTCCGTAATGTCACAGACCACCGCATGAAATTTTTCCGGCTGTTCTTTGCAAAACTCCTGTGCTTCTGCTCTTTCAAAATTTCTTCCAAAACCAAAAACTTCATACCCATTTTTGACAAGCATACGGCTGAGTGCCAGTCCGATTCCGGAAGACGATCCCGTTACAACCGCCGTATCTGCCACATTTGCCATATCCGTGTTCTGCTCTATTCTTCCCATAAAAATATCCTTTCTTTTGGCAGTCTTTTTTCAAGCTGTCCGGTCAGAAATCCCTCCATGCGCGTCAGCAGTTCCGGCGGATACTGATACACACCGCCCACATTGGTATACGGAAACTGCACCACTGCCGCATGCGGCTCTTTCTTCCGCATATTTTTTAAATATTCCTTTGAAATGCGGAAACTTCCGACACTTACATCCACCAGCCGTTTCCAGTCAATCTGTTCGTCAACGCATTGAAGCATTTCTGCATAAACATTTTCCCAGTCCTTACAGTAAATCATCGGGTCAAATGCCAGACGCACGGAAAATCCCCACTGTACTGCTTCTGCCGCACACGCAATCCGCGCCTGCATATCCGGCGTAAAATGTTCATATGCCGCAATGACCGGCTGAGGCGACATGGTAAATGCAAATATTACCCGCTCTGTGACTGCCTGCTGTTTAAAATAATGCACATTGGCGCTTTTTGTCCGCACTTCAATTGTAAGATTTTCATGTTCCGTCGTAAACCGCATCCACTCTGCCGTATAACCGATGACCGGTTCGACCGCAAGCAAATCCGTATCATACGACACACACAGGTAAACGCTGTGCTGTTCTAACAAACGCTCCACTTCTGCAAAAATGTCTTCTAAATTTACAAATAGCACTACATTTGCAGAAGGATACATGCCTTTCAGATAGCAGTATTCGCAATCGTAAATGCAGTTCATCATGCAGGACGTATAATAAAACCAGTGATTACCAAAGCTTTGGCAGACCGGCGCGCCCTGATAAATGAGATTGTTTTTCTTTTCTGCCAGAATGAGATTCTGCGTTTTATGCTGTCTGACCACGCTCTGTCCCCTGCGGCAGAAGACATCTTTATAATGATGTACCGGTATCACCTGTGCCTGCGGAAAGCGGGACAGAATTTTTTGTGTTCTCGGATGATTCCAAACCGCTTCTTCCACATAAATATGCGAAAACCGTCCGTTATAACAATTCTTTTCTAAGCTGTTCAAGACACCGCTTCCCTTCTTTTTTATCCTTGCACGGCAGACTTCCTGCCGCATAACCGTCCCGGATTGTGTCTTCATAATCTATACCCGATAACCGGCAGTACTTTAACAGCTGGAACAGTTCTGCTTCCATGACGGCAGAACAGTGCATATCATGACTAAGACGTTCTGCCTGCCGCTGTTCCTCTTGTGATAACACCTGCTGTTCCCGCGCATAATCTCTTTCTGCCGCTGCAAACCGTTCCACGGCTTGCGCAATCTGTCCAATCTGTGCCTGCACCAGTTCACGCACGGTATCTGCGGACATTTTTTCCTGTACACCGTTATCGGATATGATTTTTATAAAAAACATCTGATGCGGACCGAAAAAATGATGTGCCGCCTGATACCCCGCCGCCGCTTCCATGTCATATAATTCTATATTATATAATTCCGTGTCACATAATTTTACCGGATTTGCCGTATCCGTATTTTGCGGCATATCCGCTTTCTGACATACATGTTCCTCTGACACACTTGCTTTCCGCCGCACGTTCATTCCTGTTACAACCGCAGCTTCGGGAAACGGATGCCTGTATAAAATATCCGGGTAAAATGTCTTTTGTGTCGCTTCTTCCGTAATTTTGCTGCACAGATAAGCCACACCTTTTTTCTGTTCTGCGCCTGCGCATATGCCGCACTGCACAAAGATATCTCCCGCTTTCACATGTCCCATTGCACAGACAGCCGCGACAACTGTCGCGGCTGTAATTTCTCCCGTTCCCGTAATTGTAAGGCATATCTGCTGTTCCTCACAGCGATACATTTCAAACGGAAGGGAATTTATTTCTTTTTTCATTTTGTAATACTGCAAAAACGGATAGGCTTCATCATACAACGCTGTAAATAAATAAATCATCGCTTCTCCTCATTTTTGATTTCTTACTAATTCTGTGCCTTAACCTGTTCAAATTTTTCAAGCACTTCCTGTTCCGGTCCTCCGGTTACAAGGCTGACAACAACAATAACTGCTACAGCTACGATAAATGCCGGAAGCAGTTCATAGATTGCAAATACACCGCCAAGCTTTGCGATGACATATTTCCACAGGAAAATCATGACACCGCCGGATACCATACCCGCAAGAACACCGTAACGGTTCGCACCCTTCCAGAATAAAGATACCAGTACAACCGGTCCGAAGGTTGCACCGAAGCCTGCCCATGCAAAAGATACAATATCAAATACAGAGCTGTCCGGGTTGCTTGCCATAAATACACCGATAACGGCAATCACAACAACGGTGATTCGTGCCACTACGATAGACATTTTCTCGGTAATCTTAATATGGAAACAGTCTTTTACAAGATTCTGCGATACTGCGGAAGCCGCCGCCAAAAGCTGTGAATCTGCCGTAGACATTGTTGCCGCGAGCATACCGGCAAGAATCAGTCCGCCGATAATCGCCGGAATCGCACCGTATGTACTCAATAAATGTGCCACCCGTACAATAATCGTTTCAGAATTGCTGCCTGTCAGCACTTCAATTGCGCCTGCTTTTGACATGCTGTAACCTACAATACCGATAAATACACCAATTGTTAAAGAAATCACAACCCAGATGGTTGCCACACGTCTTGAAATCTTTAATTTATTTTCATCTTCAATTGCCATGAAGCGAAGCAGAATATGCGGCATACCAAAGTAGCCCAATCCCCACGCCATTGTAGAAGCAATACTTAAAAAGCTGTATTTTTCCGCAGATTGTGTTTCTACCGAATAGCTGTGGAAGAAATCCAGATAACCCGGAAGCTGCCTTGCATTATCTATTACCACATCTAATCCACCCGCAACATTGATACCGAATACCACTACAACCACCAGCGCGATTGTCATAACAATACTCTGAATCAAATCGGTTGTACTTGCTGCCAGAAATCCGCCCAATGCACAGTAGCCGACAATGACTGCTGCACTGATTACCATGGCTGCCATATAATTCACCCCAAACAGGCTGGAAAACAACTTACCACAAGCTGCAAAACCGGAAGCCGTATACGGAATGAAGAAGATAATAATCATCAGTGCCGCAATGCCTGTCAGGATTCCTTTCTTATCACCGAATCTTTTTGCAAAGAAATCCGGCACGGTAAATGCCTCATAGGCTTTGGAATACACACGGATTCTTCTGGCTACAATCAGCCAGTTGACATATGTACCGATTGCAAGCCCAATGGCTGTCCATGCTGCACTTGCAACACCGGAAAGATAGGCAACACCCGGAAGTCCCATTAACAGCCAGCTGCTCATGTCTGATGCTTCCGCACTCATCGCTGTTACAAACGGGCCTAATTTTCTGCCGCCCAGATAAAAATCATCGACGCTGTTATTCTGCTTCGAGCAGTAAAAACCAACACCTAACATTGCCGCAAGATATATAAGAATCGCGGCCATAATAATAATTTGTGACATAATTCTACCTCTTTTTTTCGATTTAAACCATAAAATTATAACACAAATTAAAATTTCAGTAAATAAATATTCGACAAATCAACAAAAAAGCCGCCGCTTTTCAATCTGTGTATCTGAATTTCCGACTGTGTTCTGTCCGGATTTCAGGTTTTGATTGATGAAAGCAGCAGCTTTTCTATTTTATTCTATTACTTTTTATGTATTATTCGTATAACGGATACTTGTCTGTTAATCCCTTAACCAGTTCCATAGCCTTTGCCTTATTTGCATCGACATCTTCTACAAGCATTGCGATTGCATCTGCTACAATATCCATATCCGCTTCATTAAAGCCTCTTGTTGTAACAGCTGCCGTACCCAGTCTGATACCGCTTGTTACAAACGGAGAAGCCGGGTCATTCGGAATCGTGTTCTTATTACATGTGATGTTGGCTGCATCTAAGAGCTTTTCTACTTCCTTACCTGTAACTCCCTTACTGATTAAGTTTACAAGCATTAAGTGGTTGTCTGTACCGCCGGAAACGATATCAAATCCTCTGTTCATTAATCCGTTGCAGAGTGCCTGTGCATTCTTTACAACATTTTCTGCATACGTCTTAAAGCTTGGGTCTAAGGCTTCCTTTAAGCAGACTGCCTTACCTGCGATAACATGCATCAGCGGACCGCCCTGAATACCAGGGAATACGCTCTTATTGAACTTGAACTTTTCAGCAGCTTCTGCTGAACTTAAAATCATACCGCCTCTTGGTCCGCGCAGTGTCTTATGGGTTGTTGTTGTAACAACGTCTGCATACGGAATCGGGCTTGGATGTGCACCGCCTGCTACAAGACCGGCGATGTGTGCCATATCTACCATTAAATATGCACCGACTTCATCACAGATTTCCCTAAACTTCTTGAAGTCAATAACCCTTGCATATGCACTTGCACCTGCAATAATCATCTTCGGCTTGCACTCTTTTGCGATTCTTAATACTTCATCATAGTCGATAAAGCCTTCTGCGGTTACACCGTAAGGTACGATGTGGAAATACTTACCTGAAATATTAACCGGTGAACCGTGTGATAAATGTCCGCCGCAGTCAAGACTCATTCCCATAACGGTATCTCCCGGCTCTACCATAGCAAAGAATGCTGCTAAGTTAGCCTGTGCACCAGAATGTGGCTGAACATTGGCATATTCACAGCCGAATAACTTCTTTGCCCTTTCTATTGCCAGTGTTTCTACTACGTCAACATACTCACAGCCGCCGTAATATCTCTTTCCCGGATATCCTTCTGCATACTTATTGGTAAGCGGACTACCCATTGCTGCCATAACTGCCTTACTTACGAGATTTTCTGATGCAATCAGCTCGATGTGGCTTCTCTGTCTTGCGAGTTCGTCATCCATCGCTTTTGCAAGATCCGGATCAAAACTTGATACTTCATTGAATGAATACATGAATACAACCTCCATTTTTTATAATTCTTACGATACCAGGGTCAAAAGTTCACTCACCCACATGAGCTAGCTCATAAGTGGGTGAATGACTTTGGGGTGTGTCCCCAACATCTTTCTTATAATTTTATAATTAAATCTTAAATAAGTCAATGGCTTCTGACAGATGACGTGCATTTGTTAATAAATCTTCTGCCGCCGTATTCAGTCCTTCCACTGCGCCGAGCTGTCTGTTGGCTGTTTCGGTTACTTCTTCGGAAGATGCTGCTGTTTCCTCGGATACTGCCGAAATACTCTGGATAGAGTCAATTGTAACGGATTTTGCTTCGGCAATTGTATCAATACCGCCTGTAATCTCATTTAAGTTACTTAACAGTTCTTCAAACCTGCTCTGAATCTGTGCAAAAACCTTCTCTGCATTTTCAAGGGATTCGCCCTGTACTTCTACAACATCTTCGGCTTTCTTTGCAATCCTAACGGTATCATTGGTCTTGTCATTAATCGTACCGATGATTTTCTGAATCTCATTTGCTGAGTTTACGGACTGCTCTGCAAGCTTACGGATTTCAGAAGCTACAACTGCAAAACCACGTCCTGCCTCGCCGGCTCTTGCTGCTTCAATCGAAGCATTTAACGAAAGCAGATTGGTCTGTTCTGCAATCTCATTAATCGCATCAACAATTTTTGCAATCGCCTTGGACGATTCTTTTAACTGTGCAATTTCCTCAATAACCTGATGTGTAATCTCAACCGTTGAACCGGCATTAATCTTTAACTCACTAATTGAAGCCATGCCGCTTGCTACGATACCGGTTGTCACATCGGCAATCTTTGCAATCTTATCCGAATTATCAGATACGATATTAATCTTATCTGATAAAGCATCCATCTGTCTTAAACAATGCTCTGAATCTTCTGCCTGCTGGACAACGCCCTGTTCAATCGCTTCGATAGAAGCTGTAATATCCTGTGTTTCAGCTAACAGCTGTTTTGCACTGTCCGAAACGGTTGATACCGAAGTATCCACACGTTCCGATACTGTCTTTGTCTTTTCAATCAGCTGCTTTACATTATCAATCATGCCATTGGTACTTGCCGCGAGCCTTCCAAATTCATCTTTGCTTTTAACATCAATATGTACGGTTAAATCACCACCTGCTGCCAGTTCCAGCTTATCCATAATCTTTTTAATCGTCAGACTGAATGAATAAGCAAGATAGCCGCCGATTACCATCGCAATCAGGAATGCAATCACTACAATGGTAATGGTTACAATACGGATTTTCTGTGCCTGTGATACAATCACGCTCTGCGGAATCAATGCACATACGGTAAATCCATCGTCTGTCTTGGAGTAGATAAACAGCTGCTTTCTGCCATTATATTTTACATAAGAGCTTCCGCTTACATCTTCACTGTCTGCAAGCTTTGTAAAAAATTCCTGATTCGTAAAATACTGCTGTCCATCCTGAATATCCATATAATTAGATACTACGATTTCACCGCCGTCCGGCGCAATCAGACCGATAATGCTCTTTGAACCCATATCAATATCTGAAAGCGGCTCCGTAACATAATCAACATCCAAGTCAAAGAACATATAACCAATTGCCTTTTTAGATGTTCCGAGCAGCTGCCTTGCAAAGCTTACAGAATAATCTGCCGCGCCGCCTGCCGCATCCAATACTTCACGGCTTGAAAACCATGTAGAACGCTTCTGGTCGATTGTCTTACCTTCTGCAGAATTTTTAATCTTGTCTATATATCCTGCACTGTCAGCATCTTTTATCGTTGCCGTGTATAAAGGCTTTCCGTAATTACCAAAAATGTAAATATTTGAAATTGCCTTATTTCCCAGTGCTGTAGAGGTTAAATTGGCACGCAGTGTTGCATAATTATTGCCCTCTGTAATCGGATCGCTGCCGTATACACCGGAATAGTATTCCTGTACCATGGAATTATTAACCATATCCGTTGCCGTTGCCTTTACATTCGTAAACATCAGGTTGTAGTAATCTGCCGTCTTGGTAATCGTCGACTGCGATGACTGTGTATAACTCTTTGTAATTGCTTTAGAAGCGGTTGTATAAGAAGCCACACCCAGAATAATAATCAATGCAATCGGTATGATAAATGCACCAATCAGCTTAAATTTAATGCTCGACATTAATTTAACAAGCAGTCTGCCCTGTGGAATCTCCGGTTTTTTGATCTTCTTTATGCCCTTCCTTTTATTCCCTGCATGAGCCGCTTCACTGTCCGGCTCTGCATCTTCCTGGGGTACATCTTCAAACATTATGCCGTCTGTGTCCATGGGTTCCGATTCCTCAACATTATCCGTTTCCACATATCCGGCTGTATCCGCAATTTCAGCCATTTCTGCTGTTTCTGCCTGCACTGCTGAATCTGCTGAATCTGTTGAATCTGTTGAATCTGCTGAATCTGCTGAATCTGTTGAATCTGCTGAATCTGCTGTTTCTGCTGAATCTGCTGTTTCTGCCTGCACTGCTGAATCTGCTGTTTCCTGTATACCGTTATTATCAAGAGTATCATATTCTTCCACGGCTGCTTCTGATGACGGTACTGCCACAGACTCCCCTGCCGTATTCTCCCCCGGCAATTTATAATTGCCTTGTTGTGTTTCTTTACCACTCATTATAATACTCCTTTATTTTTCCTCCAATATTTTAACTGCACGATAATGTCTGCAATTTAGATGATATTATCATACATTATTTGTACGTTTTTTTCAACTCTTTCCTGTAAAAATTAACCATAACAAAAAGATATACAAAAGTGTTTTTGTGTATTTTCACAAAGTGTAAGCCCGCCGCAGGAAAAAATTATCCAAAAGCCGCCACCCGGATCATACGGACAGCGGCTTTTGCCAATTTTTTAAAATTATTTAAACTTCCTGTTCTTCTTCAATGGCAATCGATAATTCTTCAAGCTGCTTTGCATCGACCACATCCGGTGCGTTTGTCAGCAGGCAGGAAGCATCCTTTACCTTCGGGAAAGCAATTACGTCACGGATACTGTCACATTTTGCCATAAGCATAACAAGTCTGTCCAGACCATAAGCCAGTCCTGCGTGCGGCGGCACACCATACTTAAAAGCATCTAAGAGGAAGCCGAACTTCTCATTTGCCACTTCATCAGACATGCCCAGTGCCTTAAACATTCTTGCCTGAACGTCTGCCTGATGGATTCTGACACTTCCGCCACCGATTTCCGTACCGTTTAAGACGATATCATATGCCTTTGCGCGGACTGCGCCCGGATTGGTTTCAAGCTGGTCAAGGTCTTCGTCCATTGGCATTGTAAACGGATGATGCATTGCCACGAAACGGTTTTCTTCATCAGACCACTCAAACTGCGGGAATTCCGTTACCCAGAGGAACTTGTATTCGTTCTTGTCTAACAGACCCATCTGACCTGCCAGTTCAACACGAAGTGCGCCTAAAACATTCCATACAATCTTGTTGCGGTCTGCGGCAAACAGCAGTAAATCGCCTGCCTGACCGTCCATAGCCGTAACGATTGCCTGCATTTCTTCATCTGTCATAAATTTTGCAAATGAAGACTTTAACGAACCATCTTCATGGATTGCAATGTAAGCAAGACCCTTTGCGCCGTAACCCTTTGCAAAATCCACAAGTGCATCAATCTTCTTTCTCGGCATTGCACCCTGTCCCTTGGCATTGATACCACGGACTGTTCCGCCGTTTTCAATGGCTGATGTAAATACGCCGAAGCCGCAGTTTTTCACAAGCTCCGTAATATTCTTTAATTCCATGCCGAATCTTAAATCCGGCTTATCAGAACCGAAACGATCCATTGCTTCCTGCCATGTCATACGCTGGATTGGCAAAGCCACATCAATGTCTAACACTTCCTTAAACAGATAAGCTAACAGACGTTCATTGACATCAATCACGTCATCTACGTCAACAAATGATAATTCCATATCAATCTGTGTAAATTCCGGCTGTCTGT
Organism: Lachnospira intestinalis; assembly: GCF_040095895.1. Taxonomy (NCBI): domain Bacteria; kingdom Bacillati; phylum Bacillota; class Clostridia; order Lachnospirales; family Lachnospiraceae; genus Lachnospira; species Lachnospira intestinalis. Next base: position 26,661 of record NZ_JBBMFS010000001.1, on the reverse strand, counting down.
CCGCTCTTAAATCTTCATCTCGGAAACATCTTGCAATCTGCATATAACGGTCATAACCGGAGCACATTAACATCTGCTTGAATAACTGCGGTGACTGCGGCAGTGCGTAGAACTTACCCGGGTGAATACGGCTCGGTACAAGGTAATCTCTTGCGCCTTCCGGTGTACTCTTTGTAAGCATCGGTGTTTCGATTTCAAGAAAGCCTTCATTTGCAAGGAATGCTCTTGTGAGTGTCGCAACCTTACTGCGCATCATAATATTCGACTGTAAATCCGGTCTTCTTAAATCCAGGCAGCGGTATTTTAATCGTAAATCTTCCTTTGTATTGATATTCTCCTCAATTGGGAACGGCGGTGTTTCAGATTCTGATAATACACGAATCTGTTCTGCAACCACTTCAATATCACCTGTCTTTAAATTCTCATTGACTGCGCCGGAACGCTTCTGTACCTTTCCGACTACTGCAATAACATATTCGTTACGGATACCGTATGCTTTCTTAAAGCCTTCGCTTCCGACCGTATTTTCATCAAATAAAATCTGTAAAATACCACTTCTGTCCCTTAAATCCACAAAAATGAGTGCGCCCAGATTTCTTCTGGTCTGTACCCAGCCCATTACGGTTACGGTTTCCCCGATATTTGCGGCAGAAACTTCTGTACATCTGTGTGTTCTTTTTAAGCCAACCATTGATTCAGCCATGTTGTAACTTCCTCCTAAACTCGCCTATTGCGGCTTTTCTTCATTCAATAAATCGTAAATATCCAGATTCTCAAGCCGGATTTTACTGTCCTCTATAAGCTTCAGCGTGGATTCTTCGTGAATCATGCGCTGAAATTCCAAAAACACGCGCATATCCATGTTTTTGATTTCTTCTATTATTATATCCACTGCGGTATCAATGTCAAATGCTTTTCGATACGGACGCTCAGAAATCAACGCCGCAAATTCATCGGTAAGCCGCAGTATTCTTGCGCCAAACGGAATTTCCTCCCCGCTTAAATTATTCGGATACCCGCTTCCGTCAAAACATTCGTGGTGATACAGCACCGTTTTCATAACCGTATCTGAAAAATCATACCGTTTCAGATATTCATATCCGATTTTGGAATGCATCCGCATATACTTCATTTCTTCAATGGATAACCCGTCACTGTTACGTCCGTACAGGTATGGGGAGAGCTTTAATTTACCAACGTCGTGAATCATTCCCGCCAGCTTTAACTCATACGCTTCATCTTCGCTCATGCCCAGCCTTTTTGCAAGCGCATAAGTCAAATTTCCGACCAGTATCCCGTGAGAAATACCATCTTTGAAATCATTGATAATATTTTCTTCCAGTCCGCAGTCCTGCATATGTTCCTCCAGTCCATTCATTAAAAATTATTTTCACTGAAAAACTTTCGTTTCCGCTCAATCATTTCATCAATCCGCTGTATGTAATTCGTGACGTCCTTTACATTTTCAATCCGCTCAATGCGTCCTGCCTGTCCGCCTTCTGTTTCATTCTGAAAAACAATCTTTGTAGAAGCACCTGCACCCATTGCGATAATTGTCTGCTTTTCTTCCATAATTAAAATGTTGTAAATACACTCAAGCCCCGGCTTGCTGTAACCCACATTTTCAAAGTTGCCCGCCATATTCTTCTGCCTATACATATAATATGGCTGATGTCCCATCTGGTGTGCATAATCTGCCGCCATGGATACGATTTCGTCGCTGTTGTCCATTTGCAAATCCAGATATTTTTCGCGCCAGATATTTAATGCCGCTGCACGCTTAATCGCAAGCGAATGAACGGTCAGGCTTTCCGGTGCAAGTGCTTTTATTTTTTCAAGCGTATGCTGTACCATTTCTTTATTTTCGCCCGGCAGTCCAAGAATCATATCCATATTGATATTGTCAAGCCCGGCTTTTCCTGCCAGTGCAAATGCTTCTTCAATCTGCTCCACCGTATGTCTGCGCCCGATTAAATCCAGTGTCTGCTGGTTCATTGTCTGCGGATTAATGGAAATGCGGTCTACATGGTGTGCCTTTAATACACACAGCTTCTCATAGGTAATACTGTCCGGTCTGCCCGCTTCTACGGTCAATTCCCGGCACGCTGACAAATCAAACTGCCGCTCCAGCTCTGTCAGTAACATATCCAGCTGTCCTGCGCTTAACGTCGTCGGCGTTCCACCGCCAAAATAAACCGTATCCAGTCTCCGTCCACGCATCGCTTCCGATACGTATTTCATTTCCTTTAATAAAGCTTCCAGATACGGTTGTACTTTGCTTTGATATGCCGCCAGCGAATAAGATGTAAATGAGCAGTACAGACAGGTTGTCGGACAAAACGGAATCCCGATATACAGGCTGTATCCGTTCTTATAATCCATTTTTTCCAAAATGCTTTTCTCTGTCTGTGCAACCTGTAAGGCAAGCTGCGCCTTTTTCTCACTGACAAGGTGCTTTTTTGTAAATTCTTCCAAAATCTGCTCGCGGTCTGCACCTTTTTCCAACAGGGTATAGGCGATTTTACTTGGGCGCACACCCGTAAGATAGCCCCACGGCAGTGTCTTGTTTAACTGTGCAGATAACTTTGTATACAGTGTACATTTAAACGCTTCGTGGAGTTCTTTCTTGGAACGCCCGTCTTTTTCCGGTACTTCCGGTTCAATCACAATATCCTGTGCTGTGCGTGTCTGCTCTGCCTGCTCCTGATACTGCATGACCTCTGTCCGCGGATAAAAGGATTTAATAAGCACCACTGCATCATCATAAAAATCCATGTCGGATATTTTTATATATATCATGTTTCATTCCTAACTTACTGTTTGTTGCATTTTTATATCTTTAAAATTTTCACTGCAAAAACGGATTGTATTTCTTTTCATATGCCACACTCGTCGATTCTCCGTGTCCCGGAAAAACTTTTGTGTCATCCGGCAGGACAAGAATCTTTCCTTTAATGGAACGCACAATGGCACTCATGCTGCCGGTCGGAAAATCGGTTCTGCCGACAGATGCTGCAAACAGCGTATCTCCTGAAAACAAAATGCCCGTTTCTGCGATATAATAGCAGCTTCCGCCCGCAGTATGTCCCGGTGTGTGAAAGACTTCAATATCCAGTCCCGCAAGAGATAAATGAGCTCCGTCCTTATGGTACACATCTGCATCAAGCACCGTACTGCGCCCATAGTCCTGCGAAAGATTCATCTGCGGACTGTGCAACAGTTCTTTTTCATCTTCGGATACATACACCTGCACGTTATGTCTTTTGCGTACTTCCTCTGCCGCTAAAATATGGTCGTAATGTCCGTGTGTTAAAAGGACTGCACAAAGCTTACAGCCGGATGCCGCAATCATTTCATCAATCCTGTCCGGCAAATCCGGCGCATCAATTAATATACATTCTTTGGTTTCCTGATTGCAAAGCAGGTAACAGTTCGTCCCCACATCTCCCAGCACCCTGAAATCCAGTTCAATCTTACCCATGTATAATATACTCCTTCCAGCAGTCCTCATACCGCCAACACCACGTAAAATTGTGCCGTTTGCGGCACAATTTTGCTATTTGAAAAATCTTTGGTATACGGATTTTTCAAATTCCGAAACAGCTGCCATTTATGGCTTTTTCAGATACCTGCCGTTTGCCAATACCTTGCAAAATCTTTGATATAAGGATTTTTCAAATTCCGAAAAAGCTTAGATATAAGGCTTTTCGGAATTTAGCCGGTGGCTCTCATGATATCCGTCACGCCTTCGATTTTCCTTAACTTATCAACCAGACGGTTTAATTCTTCTTTTCCGTGGATATCAAATCCCATGTTAATCGTTGCCAGTCCTTTTTTATTGACACGGCTGTTCATAAACATCACATCAATATTTGCTTCCGTAAATACACGGGAAATATCAATAATTAGTCCTGTTCTGTTATTGGCAAAAATGTTAATCTCTGCACCGTATTTTTCTTCCTTAGAACCTGTAGACTCCCATTCTGCTTCAATCAGTCTTGCACGCTCGCTGTCCGGAAAGTTCAAAATATTGATACAGTCTGTCCGGTGAATGGAAATACCTCTGCCTCTTGTGACAAAACCGACGATTTCATCACCCGGAACCGGATTACAGCACTTTGAAAAACGAACCGCGACATCATGGATGCCTTTGACAACAATACCACCCTTATTCTTTTTGGACGTTTCCTTATTGGCTTTGGCTTCATTCTGGACGATTTCTTCCAGCACCTGTGTATCGGTAATTTCTGCTTTCTTGCGCTTTTCGTATTCTTCGGACAGTTTGTTGATAACCTGTCCTTCTTTTAATCCGCCGTGTCCGACAGATGCCAGCATGGACTCCCAGTCCTTAAAGCCATATTTGCGCAGCGCTTTTTCAATAATCTCCGGCTTTGTAAGTTCTGATAATACAATACCCTTCGTCTTGCAGTATGTTGACAGCATTTCTTTTCCTTTTAAAATGTTGTCTTCTTTTAATTCCTGCTTAAACCACTGGTTAATTTTATTGCGTGCCTGTGTACTTTTGACAATGCTTAACCAATCACGGCTCGGTCCTTTGGAATTCTGTGATGTAATAATCTCAATCCGGTCACCGCTCTTAATCTGATAATCAATATTGACAAGCTTTCCATTGACTCTTGCACCGACCATCTTATTACCGACAGCACTGTGGATACTGTATGCAAAATCGATCGGACAGGAACCTGCCGGAAGATTTTTGACATCACCGGATGGTGTAAAGCAGTACACACTGTCCGAAAACAAATTGAGGTCATTTTTAATAGACGATAAAAATTCCTTGTTATCGGACATTTCCTTCTGCCATTCCAGAATCTGGCGCAGCCAGCTCAACTTTGCTTCTTCGGATTCGTTGCCCGTTTCTCCGCTCTTGCCTTCCTTATATTTCCAGTGTGCCGCAATACCATATTCAGCAGTACGGTGCATTTCATAAGTACGAATCTGAATTTCAAACGGCTGCCCGTTTGATGCAATCAGCGTGGTATGCAGGGACTGATACATATTCGGCTTCGGCATGGCAATATAATCCTTGAAACGTCCCGGAATCGGCTTGTACATTTCATGAATAACACCGAGTGCCGCATAACAGTCTTTCACGGTATCTACAATAATACGTACGGCAAAAATATCGTAAATCTGGTCGAGTGTCTTATTCTGATTGACCATTTTTCTGTAAATGGAGAAGAAATGCTTGACACGTCCGTTAATCTCTGCTTCTATGCCCGCATTGCTGATGTGCATGCCGACTTCTTTGATAATGCTGTCGATAAATGCTTCTCTGCCTGCTTTATTTAAGTTAATCTTTTCAACCAGATCCTGATAAACATCCGGCATCAGATACTGCATGGATAAATCATCCAGTTCCACTTTAATCTTGGAAATACCAAGACGATGTGCAATTGGTGCATAGATTTCCATCGTTTCACGCGATTTTTCAATCTGCTTTGCCGGTGTCTGATACTGCATCGTCCGCATATTATGCAGGCGGTCCGCCAGTTTAATCAGGATAACACGGATATCCTTTGCCATGGCAAGAAACATTTTTCTTAAATTTTCTGCCTGCACTTCAATCTTATCATGCTGGTAATTTAACTGGGTCAGCTTCGTAACACCATCAACCAGCAGTGCCACTTCCGCACCGAATTCTCTCGTAACGTCTTCACTCGTCATCACAGTATCTTCTACCACGTCATGCAAAAGTCCCGCAATAATTGTTTCTTTATCAAGTTCCAGCTCTGCAAGGATAATTGCCACGCACAGCGGATGGATAATATACGGCTCACCTGATTTACGTTTCTGTCCTTCATGGGCGTCCCTTGCTATCTTATAAGCCCGTTCAATGTCGGATAAATCCGATGACGGGTGGTATTTACGGATTTCCTGTATCAAATCCTCATATAACACTTCAGGGCTGGTAAAATCCGCAGGTGTCGCAACCTGCTTCTCCAATCTGTCTGATTTCTGATTTGCCTCGTTTACTCGTACTATTTCTTCTGGCATACGCTACCTCCGCGTTCACTGTATAGGAAAAATTATTACCATTATATATTCTGATACAAAAAAATACAACCCCTATACGGAAGCGTAAGTTTTTTCCATAAACTCTTTTGTAGCCGCCGCATTTTCCGGAACGGTATTTTCAAGCGTACAGTGTACATACGGCTTATGCTCTTTAATCTTCTTTAAAAGGAGCGGATAGTTCAGGCTTCCGGTTCCTGCTGCAATCGACTTTAACTCATTACCTTCGACCACATAATCCTTGCAGTGTACGACTGCAATTTCATCACCAAGCAGTTCAAATGCCTGATTGATAATCTCATCCTGTCTGTCAATGTTATCCACGCAGAGCAGATTTACCGGATCAAAGATAATCTGGAGATTTGGAGAATCAATCGCATCTAAAACCTTTCTTGCGCGTTCCACGGTACATACAATGTGCTTCCATACCGGTTCAATGGCGATAATCACACCGAACTGCTCTGCGCACTTTACAATTGGTCTTAAATTTTCAATAAAGGTCTGTAACGCTTCTTCTGTATGGTTTGCAGGCTCGTACTTGTATTCGGTATTAACCGCGCCTGTTTCTGTTCCAACCACACCGCAGCCTAAAATGCTTGCAAAACGAATCGATGCAATATATTTATCCACGATTTTTTTGTGCTGTTCCGGATCCGGGTTGCAAAGATTCAGATAACAGCCAAGGACTGCCACATCCACATCATTTTTTCTGCAGATTTCTTTCATATACATCGCAAGTCCCGGTGTCATCGTTTCGATTTCCGGCTTAAATTCCTTGATAGACTTTGCCAGCGCAATGTGCATACAGTGAAATCCCATATTGTGGATATTTGCCACCATTTCATCCAGCGGTGCATATTTTGTATCATGTGCTCTAATACCTAATCTCATAGCTTATTCTCCATTCTGACATCATTTTTCTTTTATTTTACTACGCAATGCCCGCTTTCGTCAAATCACCATGTCATATCATTTTCAGACAGTGCTTTATAATAAGTAATTAAAGGTATAAAACTCTGTGCAAAGCCTTTAGTACTGGAACCTGCACCAATAATGGCATCTTCTTCCTCACGTTTTTGTCCGTTGATAGTCGACGGTTTTTCATAAATGGCTCGTTTAAAGGTTTCAAGTCCCGGCGCAAGGTATTTTTTATCTCCGGTTAATTCATAAGCAATCGCAAGTGATTCCAACAGCAGTGTATTGTTGCCAAGACGTGCAAGACTTGGCAATTCCTTATAATAAAACAGTCCGTTATCCATCAGGCAGTTCTCTATTAAATCATCCACCGCACGGATAAGCATTTCTTTGATGTCTTCCTGCGGAAATTCCCGGTAATAGCGCATAACACTTCCAACCGCAACGGAAATCATAAAGCCCACACGAATTGCAGTGTTATCTGTATACGGCGCCAGCCAGCTTCCGTACTCATCTTCCCACACTTCAAAGCTGTGAATAATCCAGTCACATTTTTCCACCCATTTTTTGTCGTGAGTTTCTATATAAAGTGCTGTCAGCGTACGCAGCGCCCAGCCAGTTTCTCTGGCATTGGCTTCCCCTGCATGGGCATACATCGGTGTATCCAAAAGACGCAATACATTTTCACCGATACCAATGGCACTTGCCAGTCCCCGCTCATCTCCGGAAAAATGATAATAATCTAACAAGCCTTCCACCCACTCATGCGAACATACCATTACGCCGTTGGCACAATGCCCTGCCGTATGCTCCCACTGTCCGCCGATGCGCAATGGATTTTTGCTGTAATGGCAGATATCAACGTCCATCCAGTGTTTTGCCGTTACTAAAAGATAATCCAGATACCTTCTTACCCCCGTGCGCGCATACTGTAATGCGCAGGAATGCGGAAAGTCGTATTCATTATTTGACCACACAACTCTGCCGTTACCCCTGCCCTGCATGGTGTAACCGGAATCCCACGTATCACCCCAGTTTAACATTCCATAACAGCGTGCATGGGCATCCGCTTTTCCCATTAATGCAATTTCCACATCATTATTGAGCTTTTCCGGGAAAACATCTAACATAACACCTGCTTCCTTAAAAATGCGAGGTGCAATGCATGGTCTGTCCGGCATCTGATAAATTAAACTCCGGTTATCCAGCTCCCAGACAGGTTCTTCCGGTGCATGAAAATGCATTAAGAACTGCTGTTCTCTTGCCATACCCGGCTGCATCACAACATTTCCCACACCTTCCGGCACAAGCATCACACTGATTCCGTTTTTATCGGCACGCACCGCCTTCGGGTAATTCTGCTGTGCCTGATAAACGGTAATACAAAGTCCGTCCTTCTCATCGGTGCGGTCTGCCATAAAGGTTCCGTATAATACTTCTGCAAAATGCTCATTTGCCTCTTTTAACAAATATTTTGCATCAATCACTTTATTGACCGGCTCACCGTCTTTTCCAATAAAGAAATCCGTTTTATAGTTAGAACTTCCAACCAGTGTCCGCACAGTTTCCGGCGGTGTCTTTTTTTCAATAGCTTCCAGTTCCAATATGCCCCTTGTATGAAAAAGAGGACCTTCATTTGCCGAATTGTCTGTCAGCGTATCCCCACAGCCTGTCGAATCCGTTTCCGCATCAAAATTCATCGGAATCAATGCATCTGATACAGCTTCTGTCCCTGCTTTGTAGTGAAATACCAGTGACTTTACCGCAAGCGGCTCATCTGTCGTATTAATAATCCGATAGGATACCTCTGTCCATGGTTTGCCCGCATATGCCGTAAGCCGCAGCTCAAACCGGATATTTTTTGCGCCACCCGTACCACTATTGACTGTATCGTCTGCCCGGCTGCATAGACTGCTTCCTTCCGCCGATAAAATCACGCAGACCGGACCTGCTTCCACCACGCGCCATGTATCAATCTGCATATCATAGGTATCTCCGTTACCATCTTTTAAATACGGTCCTTCAAAATCTGCAGCTTTGTATATTTTTCTGCCGTCATCGAGTTCTTTAAAAATGCTGCCGCTGTGGTTGGCGACTTCATATTTTAAACACCCTGTATCTACCCGGAAGCCGTCTGCAACCTTTTCTACTGTTGCTGTCATTCCTTTTCCGGCTGTTTTATTTATGTTACTGTTGGTGCCGGCTTTTGCGTTAACATCAAATTGCAATACCGCTGCTTTATTTGCCGGTAAGTCCGCCAGAAAACGCAAAAACAGGTAGCGGATACTTCCGTCATCATAACGTGCTGTCACCTTTGGCTGGATTAATACCGGACTGCCGTTCTGCAAAACCGCCATATCCTCTGTTTTCGTATATGCTCCTTTTTTAAACGGAATTGTCACACTGACCGGTTCCTCGATTCTTGAATATTTATATAACTTCTCGCAATAAATTTCTATCATAATTTTCCTCCAATCTTTGTGCAAGCACAGCTCTTTTTTCCGCTTTTTACAGGCTTATTCGCAGTGCCGCGGGAAAGCTTCGCTTTCCCACTGTCGGGCATTCGCCCTATCGTATGAAACCGTCTAAAAGCGCTTTGTGCAAGCACAGCTCTTTTTTCCGCTTTCATACGGCACTGCTCATTGCTTACGCACATTATAACATATTTTCTGTATGTTTCTACTGAATCGGCGGTTGGCTTTGGGGAAACTACTGATTTTTTATTCAAGAATGTGGTCTTATTTGCTGCAATAAATTTACACTGGTGATTTTGTGCTTTTTCTGATATACTAATGTGATGATGTTGGGCGAAAACCCATAACTGTAACGCCCGCACGGATTTTTACCGCTGCTTCGCAACAAACCGCTCAATATAAGGCAGGCGGCACCGAAATGCCTGCGGAAATGGGGATTAATATGAACTACGCTGAAATTAAATACTGTGATATTGCCAACGGACCGGGAGTGCGCACTTCTTTGTTTGTAAGCGGCTGTACACACCACTGTCCGGGATGTTTTAATGAAATCGCATGGGATTTTGAATACGGAAAGCCGTTTACGCAGGAAACCATCGATGCTATACTGGCTTCATTAGAACCCGGTTATATTGCCGGGCTGACACTGCTTGGGGGCGAACCGTTTGAATATGCCAACCAGCAGGGGCTTCTTCCGCTGTTACAGCAGACCAAAAGCCGCTTTCCGCAAAAAAATATCTGGTGTTTTACCGGATACCTTTTTGACAAAGACATCTGTGAACAGATGTGTGAAAAATGGGATGTCACCCGCGAAATGCTTTCCTATATTGATGTCCTTGTGGACGGAAAATTTATGCAGGAACTCAAAAGCCTGAATTTAAAATTTAAGGGCTCTTCCAACCAGCGCACAATTCTGGTACAGGAATCCCTTGCCAAGGGAAGTCCCGTTTTGCTTTTCTAATAAAAAAATAACGAATGGAGATTATCTTATGAACACAATTGTAAAATTAAAAAAACTGACACCAAATGCTATTATTCCGACTTACGGTACTGCCCAGTCTGCCGGTGCAGACCTTTATTCCGGCATGGAACAGCCTGTAACAATTGAACCGGGAAAAACTGAATTTATCCACACCGGTATCGCCATTGCCATTCCGGAAGGACTGGTCGGTCTGGTGTATGCACGAAGCGGCATGGCATGTAAAAAAGGCATTGCTCCTGCCAACAAGGTCGGTGTCATTGATGCCGATTACCGCGGTGAAATCATGGTTGCACTCTATAACCATGGAAATGAAGCTGTTACCGTTGAACCGGGCGACCGCATTGCACAGCTTGTACTGACACCGTTTATTACCGCCGCTTTTGACCAAGCCGATTCTTTAGACGAAACAGACCGTGGAAACGGCGGCTTTGGTTCTACCGGAACAAAATAGATGCAACGAAACTGCTTTGAAATGAGGTTCTATGTATTTTGAAAATATTCCTGTTTTTAGCGAATTGAATTTATTTTCTATTTTATTCAGAATTGCGCTTGCCCTGATTTTAGGCGGTGCACTGGGAATTGAACGCGAGCAGAAACAACACCCCGCCGGATTTCGTACTTATGTGATTGTGTGTCTGGGTGCAACTCTTGCCTGTATCACCAATCTTTATATGTGTGAACGGCTTGGCGGCACAGACCCTGCCCGGATTCCGGCACAGGTTATCAGCGGTATCGGCTTCCTCGGCGCTGGAACGATTCTTGTCACGCGCAACAATCATGTCCGCGGTCTGACCACTGCCGCAGGGCTTTGGTGCTGTGCCACGATTGGCATTGCCGTGGGCTCCGGCTTTTACTGCGGTGCTGTTTTATGTACGGTTATGATTATATTTTCTCTGCGTATTTTGTCGCGCGTTGACAAACGGCTGATGCGTTTTAACAAGTACATCTCCATTTATGCAGAATATCAGGATTCTTCCTTTATCAAGAACCTGATTGAATACTGCAACCTGCATAATTACGAATTACATAATCTGGAAATTTATCCGACCCATGAGCAGCGTTCCGGTTTTGCCACATTTTATGTGCGTGTACAGAATCCCATTATGCGCCAAACTGTTTTAACGGATATCCGCGGTCTTTCTAATTCACTGATTATCGAAGAAATCCGTTGAATTATCCGGATATCGGATATCTTCCGGTTTGGGCTGCCTGCCTTTACGGATTCACAGATTGTACTTATCAAAATTTCAGCTTACCAAAAAAGAGATTTACGAAGCCGGTCATTATTAAACCGTTTCCTCGTAAATCTCTTTTATTTTACAATATAAATTTCAGACTTTTATTTTGGACTGTATCCGTCCATGCTGCGTGCCGGTGTACTATTTATATGGCTATTCGTATACGGCACTGTTCATCACAACGTCCTGGGCCTTCTGTAAGAGCATGGCACGTACAATCTTATCTTTTCCATACTTTTCAACAAAACTGTCTTTATTGGTAAAGCCCATCTTATCCGCAAAGCTTTCCAAATCGCCCTTGTATTCATAATCTGTAATACTTAAATCTTCCTGTTCAATAATAGACTGGAAAATCAAATCCTGTGCTACGGCACGCTTTACGTATTCCTCAAATGAAATACCAAAAGATTTCTGGCAATACTCATCATTTGATAAGCCCTGCATCAGTGCATAGAACTTAATGGATGTTTCTAATTCTGACTGCTTGCTTGACAGATATGCTTCCGGATAGCCTGTAATTTCACAGTTTTGCTGAAGCTTTGTAAGAACTGCTTCTTTCTTGGCATCTTCAATCTGTTCGTCAATCGTTTCCTGAATATCATCTTTGATAGACTGTCTGTATTCTGCTACCGTATTGCATGAAAAATATTCCTGTACATACGCATCGGTAATCATCGGTACATTGGGCTGTTCAACCTTTTTCATTGTAATATTGTATACAATGCGGCTGCCCGCATATTCCGGTGCATCTTCAAAATCTTCCGGCACGGTTAAAATTACAACCTTTGTCTGACCTGCCGACATGCCGTATAATGCATCAATAAATCCGTCAATGACAAATGTATCTGTTCCTAAAATCAGCGAGTAATCTTCGTTACTGAAGCCTGAAACTTCTTCACCGCCGATTGTTCCGGTAAAGTCTACCGTTACCTGATCCTTATCCCTTGCTTCTCTTGAAACCTCATCATAAGTCGTATTGGATGTCAGGTCGTTCTGAACTTTTTTTTCAATCAGTTCATTCTCAATTGCCTGTTCGTCTACCGATACGGTAATCCCTTTATACTGTCCTAATTTGACATAGTCGCTTGCTTTTGCTTCAAAATTCACTTTAATCTTAGTATTACAAGCCACAGCTGTCACCATCAGTGCCGCTGTCATCACAGCTACACCTGCTCTTTTTAATAATCCTGTTTTTTTCATTCCTGTTCTACCGCCACCAGACGGTCCTCCCATCATGTAATTTATGCTGCTGACGGTAAATCCCATCAATATCATTTATGTTTATACCACATTTCTTATAAAATTCATAGGTATTGCACACAATTTTCACACATATTACACATTTTTTATATTACAAATGCCCCCGCATACACGAGGGCATTTTATCAGCTTTGCTGATTAAATTATGCTAACTTAGACTTTGCAAGTTCTGCAAGCTTTGCAAAACCTTCTGCATCGTTGATTGCCATTTCTGACAATACCTTTCTGTTTAAGTCGATGTTTGCAAGCTTTAAACCATACATGAACTTGCTGTATGATAAACCATTCATTCTTGCAGCAGCATTGATTCTGGCAATCCATAACTGTCTGAACTGTCTCTTCTTCTGCTTTCTGCCCTTGTATGATTCTGTTAACGCTCTCATTACAGACTGCTTTGCAACTCTGTACTGCTTAGAACGTGCTCCTCTATATCCTTTAGCGAGCTTTAATACTCTGTTATGTTTCTTCTTTGCGTTCATACCGCCTTTAATTCTTGCCATTTTCTATATTCCTCCTTAAAATTCACACAACCTCATATTAGAGATAAGGCATAATCTTCTTCATTGTCTTTACATTTGTTGCATCTGTCATAGCTGCATGTCTTAAATTTCTCTTTCTCTTTGTTGTCTTCTTTGTAAGAATATGGCTCTTGTAAGCTTTCATTCTCTTTAACTTTCCTGTTCCAGTCATTTTAAAACGCTTAGCGGCTGCTTTTTTTGTTTTTACCTTTGGCATAATAATCCTCCTAAATGTTCTCTATAATTTCAATTTATTTTAACGTTTTTCAGTTAAAAACATCATCATGCTCCGGCCCTCGAGTTTTGGAGCTTTTTCAACAACTGCAATATCACTTAACTTCTCAGCAAATTCTTCCAAAATGTGCTTGCTGCTGTCAATATGTGCCATCTCACGTCCACGGAAACGAAGTGTTACTTTAACCTTGTTGCCTTTTTCAATGAACTTTCTGGCTGCGTTATTCTTCGTATTCAAATCATTCACATCAATATTCGGTGATAATCTGACTTCCTTGATTTCAATTGTCTTCTGTTTTTTCTTTGCTTCTTTTTCTTTTCTTGCAAGCTCATATCTGTACTTTCCGTAATTTACAAGCTTACACACCGGTGGATTCGCTGATGGAGCAATCTTTACCAAATCCACATTGGCTTCCTTTGCCAGCTTCATTGCTTCCTTTGGTGGCATCACACCAAGCTGCTGTCCTTCTTCTCCAATAACACGAACCTCTCTGTCGCGGATTTGTTCGTTAATCATTAATTCACTAATAGTAGTGCACCTCCATAATTAGCATGATGTTGAAATAGCAAACAGGTCTATTCCTCATAAAAAAATAGAACGAATAACCAATTCCCGTTATCCGCTCTACTCTAATCCTAATATCTTGTATTCTCCACAAATCCAGTGAAAAATTATATCATTCATAAAATATAAACCCGAGTCGCCTGCTGCGCTAAGGTGAGAGTGGATACCCTGCTTCGTTTTACAACTGTTATAGTTTAACATCTTATCGTTTCTTTGTCAATAACCTTTTTGTATTTTCCACGGCATTTTTTTACATCAGCTCTGCAATGCCCGAAAGGCGCACATACTGGTCGGAAATTTTATACCATGTCGGAAAATCCACAACGCCGGTCTGCGGCAGATTAAAAATCCGCTGGAAGACCTTTACTGCCTCTGCCGTACGTTCTCCGTAAATACCGTCTGCAACCAGCACCGGAATGGCATTATAAAATTCTCCAATTAGATTTAACTGTTCCTGTATCTGTTTAACCTTCTGCCCTGATGAACCGATATCTAAATCCGCTCCCGGCCATGAAGACGGAATCCCGCTGATTTCTTCCGCCGTATTGATATAAATAGTATCCCCATAGTAATACTGCAAAATTTCAATCGCACTATAATTCTGGTCGCCTAAGTATTTACTGCCCCACTGGCTTAACCACTGTGGACAGCTGACTCTTTTTCCATCACAATACTGTGTTAATATCGGCTGTTTGACGTTCGGTCTTGACAGATACGTATCAAATATCTCATCTACAACCTGTGAAATATTCCCAAATACATTTCTGTCTGCAATCCATTTATGGTCATATGCCGTAGAGGACGTAATCGTAAAATTATACCCCTGATTGCGATACCACTCTGTATACACACGGTTTAACGTAAAGGACATTATGGCATGGATATTGGCCTCCAATGTCTGTCTTGGCCATGTTGAATAGATTTCACTGCTTGCCACATTTTTAATATAATCCCTGTAACGCACATAGTAATTCTGTGCTGTGGAATCGGCCGGCGTGCCGTCATGGACAACAACCATTTCCGGCACCACCACCCGGCTTAATACAATTTCTCCCGGTTCTCCGACCGGCTTTATCTCACTTTCAGCAATTTTAGGCGGATATTCCGCAAATAACGTATGCGGTCCAATTACAATATTTTTCGGTGATTCCGACACCCGTCTTGGTTCCATCGGCATATTCTGCAGGCTTAATTCCCCTGAAAGCACATTGACAGCCGACACACTGAATGCCTCATAACCCTCCGCCCTGACCGTCACGGTATATTCCGCATACGGCTGTTCAATCCCCGGTTCCATGCTGTACTCTAACGGCGGCGCAGCAAGCCCGACATCCTCTGTCAGTCCGCTGTTATCCGTGTCTAACACCTCCAGCACTGACTCCGGGTCTGCTGTATAAGAAACCTCCACCCTTGCATTTTGAACCGGCTGATTCGTATCCCTGTCAATAACACTGACACGCAGTGTTCCCCGGTCAACCGCATTGTCCGGTGTTTCAAGTGTGTGTACATACCCTACGTTCATTTCTATCTCCATTGGTAATTTTTGTATCAATATATGCAACGATTGGGAAAGTGATGAATAATATAACTGTGATAAGACTGTTATGGAGGCTTTATGTCTGAAATAACGATAGCACTTGACTCCGGACACGGCGGCAGCGACTCCGGCGCTGTTTATAAAAGCCGTAAAGAAAAAGACGATACACTGCGGCTGACCCGCGCTGTCGGACAAATTCTTGAAAACAGCGGTATCAATGTCTACTATGTACGCGAAGATGATGAGTATGAAACCCCATTTAAAAAGGCAACCGATGCCAATAATGCCGGTGCGGATTACTTTGTATCCATTCACCGCAATTCCTCAGAGCGCCCGAACCAGTACAATGGTGTGGAAACACTTGTATACAACGATTCCGGCATCAAAGCCGTGCTTGCGCGCAATATCAATGAGGAACTTGAAAAGGCAGGCTTTAAAAATCTCGGTGTAACCGAACGCCCGAATCTTGTCGTTTTAAAACGTACGAAAATGCCAGCCGTACTGATTGAAGCAGGTTTTATCAACGACGATGAAGATAACCGTATTTTTGATGAAAATTTCAATAAAATTGCACAGGCCATTGCCGATGGTATTTTAAAGACACTTTACGCACAGGACATCAATTTTAATGAAATCCCAGATTATGTACAAAATATGCCGGAACCGGAAGCCTTTAACGGCGCATATCAGGGGAATGCACAGGATACCACCCTGCCTCCAAGTCCTGCAACACGTCCTGGCATGAACGTTCCTTACCGGATGCAGAATCCAATGGAAGACAATGATCCCGAAAAACTCTACCGTGTCCAGGTCGGCTCTTTCCGCGATAAATCCAATGCAGAACGTATGCTCAACTCGCTTCTGATGGAAGGTTTTCCTGCATTTATGATTTATGAAGACGGGTTGTATAAAGTACAGGTGGGGGCTTTCCGATATCTTTCCAATGCAATCAAAATGGAACGCCGTCTCCGCTGCTTCCGCTACAGTACATTCATTGTATATAACTGATTTTATATTTCTGCATCACCGGCGTGCGCCGCTAGGCGCACCCCAAAAAAAGCAGTACGAAAAATAAACTTTCCGTACTGCTTTTACCTGATTATCTGATTTTTAACGAAACTGATACGTACATTCACCGGTAAATTCAACTGCCGCCTCATGTCCTTTCGCCTTTGCCGTCACTTTTCCTAAAGTACAGGACAGATAATTGTTCTGCTTTTCTACCGTCAGCGCCACCGTACCGGAAGGCTGGCTGCCGGCTTCATGGTATCTGACATTAAGGTTCACCTTAGATACCATATCCGTATTTTCACCGACTGCTGTCAGCTCGGAGCGCTCACTTTTTATACGGACTGCTGTCTGCTCATTCCATTTTTCAAGTCCCTGTGCTTCCAAAACAGCCTCGCAGAAGCCTGTGTCAAATGACGTTGACAGGCGAACAAGATTTTTATCCTTATCTAAATAAACATATAGATTTACCTGTGTAAAATCTGAAAACAGTGTTTCTGCCTGCTGCTGTAAATCATATTTGGAATAACCGGTAAACGTTGCAAGCATCGTGGTATAAGAATTTAACTCTTTATCCGCATACACACGGTTTAAGAAGTCTTCCACACCCGCCATCCACGCTTCTTTTCCGACAGTTACGGTATATTTAACCGTTGAAAGCTGTGTGCCGTTGATTTCCAGCGTTTCTTTCCCTTCTTTTTCATAGGTACTCTGATTCAGCACCGTGCCTGCTGCCCCGTAAGCCTGCTCTGTCAGCTTATCGGCTACCTGCATATACTCCTGCATGGTATCCGC
This sequence comes from Lachnospira intestinalis, assembly GCF_040095895.1. Taxonomy (NCBI): domain Bacteria; kingdom Bacillati; phylum Bacillota; class Clostridia; order Lachnospirales; family Lachnospiraceae; genus Lachnospira; species Lachnospira intestinalis. Next base: position 9,099 of record NZ_JBBMFS010000001.1, on the reverse strand, counting down.
ATCAACACTGTTTAATATCGTATGCAGTCTATTATAGTATGATTCGTACCCTGCTTCCTTTAAGAATTCTTTTAAATCCTTTTCGCCCACAGATACTTCTGCTTCCCGTTTCTTTTCACTGCCTTCTGCCGTTATATTTCCGTTTACCGTGCGTTTCGCGGCATCTAATTGCAGTTTGAATGTTCCTTTTGATAAGCCATGCTCTTTTAAATAATCTTTTCCGTCCAGTTCGGCTCTGGTAAATGTCACATTTCCCGCCAGCTGTGTCTGACCGGTCAGCAAATCCGATACTTCGGAAATCATGGTCTGCATGCCCTGCTTTGATTCTTCTCCCGCTGTCTGTAAAGCAGCCAATACCTGTGCCTTTGGGGAATATGCCGTTTCCAGATACGGATATGCAAATGCCGTACCTCCGCCAAGCACGATGACAATTGCCATCACAAGAATTGCTGCCAGTCCTTTTCTTTTCTTTTTATTATAGTTTGCCAAGAAAAACCTCCTATCTGCCGCACATTGCGGTCTCTGTCTGTTTACTTCTTTCTGCTGTATCTGACAAATTCGTAAATCATATCAAAATAAGTCTTTTCTTCGCTTGTTTCTTTGATTTCCCATTCAGAAAGCTTGTCCAGATTCGGGAAATACGTATCTGCATCGTATTTATAATCTACCTTTGTAATGTGTGCCGTATCACACAGCGACAGAAACTGCTTGTAAATACTGCCCCCGCCGATGATATAAATATCCTCTGTCGGATACTTTGCCAGTTCTTCTTTTGTTTCTTCAAATGACCGGCATACGATTGTATTTTTCGGTGCAAAGCCCGGATTTTCAGACAATACAATATTGGTTCTGCCCGCCAGTGCCATTGCCCCCGGCAGACTCTCAAATGTCTTTCGTCCCATGACAATCACCTTGCCCGTCGTTTCCTCACGGAAAAACTTTTTATCCTCCGGGATATTGACCAGCTCTCTGCCAGCCTTCCCAATAGCCCAGTTCCTATCTACTGCTGCAATTAAATTCATACTTCCTCTTTTCCGCAGGCATTCTAATGCCGGAGGATTCGCGGACTGAATTTATTCAGTCCTGCGATAAATCCAGAATTGTGACGCCTGCGGCACAATTCTGTTATGCGAAAATCTTTGATTTAAGGATTTTCGCATTTCTCCTTTTCTGAGCGACTTTGTCGCGAAGCAACTACTATTGAAGCTTCTGATACAGTGCTTTCGGCACATACGCTTCCACTTCAATTCCGTTTTCTGTGTATTCTTCTTTGATAAGCTGTCCCTGTGCGCGGATCTGCTGGATTTTTCCGGCATCGGCGTATGCAAAGGTCTGTACCAGATGCACACGGCTCTCCCGGATAATCTTTTCCAGAATTGCTTCAAAATCTGCAATACCGCTTCCGGTACGTGCGGAAATATACGCCGTTTCATCTGCCTTAAAATCCCGTAAAACCGGCGCTTCCGTATCTCCATTTTCAAACTTATCACACTTGTTAAACAAGGTCACTACCGGCTTATCACCGACTTCAAGTTCCTTTAAGGTTTTATATACGACATCCATCTGGATATCCCTGTCCGGTGAGGATGCATCCACCACATGCACAATTATATCCGCATACTTTGCTTCTTCGAGCGTACTCTTAAATGCCTCTATCAGATTATGCGGAAGCTTGCGGATAAATCCGACCGTATCGGTCAGCAGGATTTTTTCACCGTTTGGAAGATTCATTGCCCTTGTTGTCGGGTCAAGTGTTGCAAACAACTTATCTTCCGAAAGGATTCCCGCATCAGTCATATAATTTAACAGTGTGGATTTTCCTGCATTGGTATATCCCACAATCGCCGCTACCGGAACTGCCGTGCGGCTTCTGTTCTGTCTTGCAACCTCTCTGTGATTCTTGATTTCTTCTAAATCTTTAGAAAGACGGCTGATTCTGTCACGGATAATTCGTCTGTCTGTTTCGAGCTTCTTTTCGCCCGGTCCTCTCGTACCGATACCGCCGCCCAGTCTTGAAAGCGTTGTCCCAAGTCCTGTCAGCCTGGTGGAGCGGTACTTTAACTGTGCTACCTCAACCTGTATCTTTCCTTCACTGGTCGTTGCACGCGAAGCAAAAATATCGAGAATGACCATGGTTCTGTCCATAACCTTTGTCCCCAGTGCATCTTCAAGATTCCTAAGTTGTGCCGGAGAAAGTTCATCGTCACAGATAATGCCCGTTGCCCCTGTTTCTTCTATAAGACTGCGGACTTCCTCTAATTTTCCTTTTCCGATATAAGTTGCCGGATGGTACGCATCACGCGGCTGGATTACCTTCCCAACCGTTTCCGCACCTGCAGTCTTTGCAAGTGCTTTTAATTCTTCAAGTGAGCTTTCCATGTCTTCCTGATTGTCTAACTGTACGCCAACCAGTAAAACACGTTCCTTCTGCTCCTCTGTATCATATCCCTGTGCCATTCATTCCTCTTTTCCGCAGGCATTTCAATGCCGGAGGAACCGCGGGCTGAATTTATTCAGTCCTGCGATAAAAAGATATTTGTGCTGCCTGCGGCACAAATATCTGTGTGAAGAATCTTTAATTTAAGGATTCTTCACACTTTCTCCTTTATTTTCCATTTGACATTTTTGTTGCAATATAATCACTCAGATAAGCTGAAACTTCCTTTTCTGTGCTCATGCCCATCACCGTATCCGTAACGGCAGCGGCTTCTTTCATCGTCCATGAAGCAATATTTTTTCTTGTTTCCAGTACTTTTGATGCCGTCACGCTGAATTCATCTAATCCGAATGCTAAAAGCAGCGGTATCATTGCCGGATTGCCTGCGGCTTCCCCGCACATGCCGACTTCAATATTTTCCCGTTTTGCGCACTCGATAATACGCTTCACAGAGCGCAGTACCGCCGGATGGAATGCCGAATACAGATAAGCAACATTTTCATTGCCCCTGTCAACCGCAATTGTGTACTGCGTTAAATCATTCGTACCAATAGAGAAAAAGTCGGCTTCCTTTGCTAAAATGTCGGCAAGCATACACGCCGCCGGTGTTTCAATCATGACGCCTAACAAAATATCCTTATCATACGGAATTTCTTTACTGTCAAGTTCCCGCATGACATTCTGCAAAATTGTCCGCACGCTGCGCACTTCACTCACACCGGTAATTAACGGAAGCATAATGCGGATATTGCCGTAGGCACTTGCCCGCAGGATTGCCCGCAGCTGTGTTGTAAAGACATCGATTCTGCCAAGGCAGAACCGGATGGCACGGTATCCTAAAAACGGATTGCTCTCCTTTGTCAGCCCCATGTACGGAATGTCCTTATCTCCGCCAATATCCAGTGTACGGATTGTTAAAACCTTGTCCTTACAGATGACCGCTGCCCGCTTATAGACTTCAAACTGTTCTTCCTCTGTCGGCATGGAAACACCGTTCATAAATAGAAACTCCGTCCGAAACAGGCCGACACATTCTGCCCCGGATTCCATCGCCTTGACGGCATCCTCTGCATTTCCGATATTTGCGGCAAGGCACACTCGTTTTTCATCCTGTGTGACTGTATCTTTATTGATATATTTCTTTAGCTCCTGCACCTGTTCTTCATATAACTTGCGTTTTTTGCGATATATTTCTATCGTCTTTGGAATCGGCTGTACAAAGACTTCTCCGTATTCACCGTCTACAATCACCGTATCGCCGTTACCGATTTTTTCCAACGCATCTTTTACGCTTAATACCGCAGGAATTTCAAGCGCTCTTGCAAGAATGGCCGTATGCGAGGTTTCCCCACCTTTTTCCGCCACGATTCCTGCCACATGCGCTGTATCCATAACCGCGGTAATGGACGGCTGGAGTTCCTTTGCAATAATAATCGTATTTTCCGGCAGATGTGTCAGGTCTACACTATGCACACCCAGTAAAATGCCCGCCAGACGGTCTTTTAAATCAATAATATCCGCAATGCGCTGTGCTACCGCCTCACTGCCCGAATTTTCAAAAATCTTAATATAGAGATTACACGTTTCTTCAACTGCCGCTTCCGCGCAGACCTTCTGCTCCTGTATCATCTGTAAAATGCCGTTGTCCATTTCCGCGTCATTAATCAGATAAATCTGGTTGTGCAGAATCAGTGCTGTCTTGTCCTTTTCGCCAAGCCGCTGTTTTAACTGCTCTATCATCTGCTGTGTTTCTTCAATAAACTGCGCCTTTGCCTTTTTATAACGTTCCTGCTCTGCCGCCGTATCTTCGATTTTTTTAACGGAAATTTCCATCTGCGGACTTTCTACAATCAAAGCCCGTCCCATTCCGATTCCTTTTGATGTACCTATTCCTCTAATCATATAAGCCCCCGTTTCCGCATTTTACGCTTAGCCGTTAAATACATATTTAATCATATTAATCAGTGTTTCGCTTGTATCCCTTGAATAGACGGTTTCACGTGCCAGTACCGGGTTGTCCGTAATAATATTGTCTACGCCCTTATTCGTCAGATTCTTAATAGATACTTCGTTGTTGACCGTCCACGCAAAAACCTGTTTACCGGACTGATGAATGGCATCCACCGTTCTTTTGGATAAGAACGAAGCATTCATGCTGAAAAAGTCGATATCCGGCATATTAAAATAATCCCCGTATGCCACCGACAAAATATATCCCGTCTGGATTTTTGTATCATAGTGCTTTGCATATTTTAATGCATAATAGTCAAATGATGTAATCACACATTTATCTTCCATATTATACTGATGAATTAATTCTATCACTTTTTCTGCCAGTTTTACACTGGAAGCCGTCGTTTTCAACTCAATATTAATGCGGATTTTTCCATCCGTCAGTTGAAATACTTCTTCCAGTGTCGGCACCTGTTCTCCGGCATATTCTGCACTGTATGAACTACCTGCATCAAGCTGTTTAACTTCTTCCAGTGTCATTTCTGAAATTTTTCTGTCAACGCCTGTTGTTCTTGCCGCACTTGCATCATGCATAACAACCACTTCATCATCAGCGGTCAGCTGCACGTCCAGTTCAATGTAATCTGCCATATCATCCATGGCTCTTTTAAATGCTGCCAGCGTATTTTCCGGTGCCTCCGTAGATGCGCCGCGGTGTGCCGTAATGGTCGTTTCATGGAAAATAGCAATTTTATCAAACGGATTTTTATTAAATGAACCTACCACATAAACTGCATTTAACACAACGGACAAAATCAGCACTCCGAAGTAGATGGTTCTGTTTAACCGGTAATAACGGTTTCTGATATAAATGACACTAAAATCTACCGGCTGCGTATTGTATTTATAATACATACGCGAAATCACCGTATAGGATACGGGAATGGCGATAAACACCAGAAACAATTTCGTCCCGCTCCGGATAGCACGCAGAACGGATAAATAAACCGCACTTCCCATATACGCCATTGCAAGCAGTTTCACGCCTGCAATCAGAACTGCTGAAATCAGCACATAAAAAATACCGATTATCACAAGCACACCCAGATTGTACATTACAAGTGAACCAAGTGTTCCCACAAAATGTTTTTTGACAATTGCAGCACTCTTTTTATAAGCCTGTCTGAAATCCACACCTTCCAGCATAAACACATGGAAAGAATAAATCCCAAAAATCATCACAGTATAAATAATCAGCGTACCTGCAATCAATGCACCTTTTACAAACCATGTGTTTCGCAGAATATACGTCTTAAACAGATTCACCGCAGTCTGGGAATAGAGTACATTTCCACAAATCGCCACGTTAATCGTAAGAATCATAATAAAATAAAACAGGGCGAGTGGAATATTTTTTATCTGAAACAACGGACGGATATGCTTTAATGCCGTGAGTCCCGTTTCTATAATGGAAGCTGTACATTCCTGTCTTTTTAGCTCAAAACAGGTTGTTAAAAAAGACATTTCATAGCTACAGTATAGTACAAACAGAACAATTAATAAAACCAGTGTCAGAATCACTGCCGGATTTGTAACCGCTTTTAAAATGTATTCATTTGTAAGATAACTGATTCCTGCAAAGCTAAACACCAGATTTAATACCAGTACCGCCAGCGGATAGACAATCGCCGTTGCTGCCAGCTTATATGTCAGTTCAAAAACAAATATGTGCTTTCCGCTGCGCGTCAGCAGACTCAAATCTTCCTTTGCCTTTTTTAACATTTTCTACAATCTCCGTTACTTTTGTTTCAAAAATGGCAAAAGCGCCTTTACCGATATGGCAACTGCGCTCTACCCAACGCCCTATGGGCGGTATTTTCCTTAATGTCTTATAATTCTGGATAAAATATCCATATTTTTAAAACTCTCACTGTTCTGGATATTCTGTATAAAATGTATCGTAAAATCAATGAGATAGGATATTGTAAGCACTGCCCCGAAAAAGCAGACAAATCTTTCGTCCAGTGCAAATACCAGATTTTCTACCAGCTGGTTGAAAATCCCAAAGATAAACAACGCAAGAAATCCCCAGCCCAGTGTACTCTGAAGGCATAGAATTCCTTTATAATTAATCTTTTTATGTGTATAATCCCACCACACTTCATCAAACAGCCGGAGCATCACCTGTGCTGTCAGATATTCAAAAATCGTGGCGGCAATGCAGCCCCAGATATACAGTGCCACATAATTGTGTTCAATCGGCTGGAATAAATGATATGCAATAAACACACCAAAGCCGTAAATGACACAAAACGGAAGCTTTGCAAATCCTCTGTTTTCCCATCTGCCCAGCTGGATGCGGATTACAACACATTCCATTGCCCAGCCGCAGAAGCTGTAGATAAAAAACCACAATGCCAGCTGGCTCATATTCATGCCATGAAAAGTATAGCCTATCATAACCTTATTCTGTTCCCATAACCTTTCTTGATTTAATAAATGACCTTATCATTCTTACCGGTTCTGCCGTCAATAAACATTGTAATGTAAATGCGAAGATACATTACAAAAGAAAGCGTCATCGCTCCTGCACATACCAGCAGAAGCATTTTCTGATACCCATCTGAAAGCTGTGGGAAGGCTACCATAATGAGCATAACTGCATACAGCAGGGCTGTACACACTTTCCCATACCACTTTGCACCATTGAGCCTGCGATGCACCGTCCTCCAGCTGATATAAGCAAATACGGTCGAAACCACTTCTTTCACAACCAGATAAATGACCAGAAGATACATGTACGGAACGCGGAACATCAGCGCCACAAGCATCGCAAGCTGCATCAGCTTATCCGCAACCGGGTCAATGACCTTTCCCAGATCCGTTATCATATTACATCTTCTTGCAATCTGCCCGTCTAAAAAATCGGTAATTCCCGATGCCAGCACTATCAATGTTGCAAGATAATAGTCGTGCGGTGTTTCTGCTGTAAAATAAACGTGCAGAAACAGCGGCACCATCAGTATTCTAAGGTAGCAAAGGATATTTGGAAGCTTGAATAAATCTTTTATTTCAAACTTAAATTTCACTCTGATCTGCCTCCGTTCATCTTAAAGAAGTCCTTCTAATGTCTTTCTGACTGCTTTGATGAAATCCTGTGTATTTAATGTCTTTGCATTGTCCAGTGTTGTAATCAGTGCAAGGTCTTTTGTCATTTCACCGTTTTCAACGGTTTTAATGCAGGCTTTTTCCAGCTTATCCGCAAATGCACACAATTCCGGAATGTTATCGAGTTCACCGCGTTTTCTTAACGCACCTGTCCATGCAAAAATGGTTGCAATCGGGTTGGTTGAAGTTTCTTCACCCTTTAAGTGCTTGTAGTAATGTCTCTGAACTGTTCCGTGTGCAGCTTCATATTCGTAGTATCCGTTTGGTGATACGAGTACGGATGTCATCATGGAAAGTGAACCGAACGCTGTTGCTACCATATCACTCATAACATCGCCGTCATAGTTCTTGCATGCCCAGATATAGCCGCCTTCTGAACGGATAACACGGGCTACGGCATCGTCAATCAGTGTATAGAAATACGTAATACCTGCTTCTTCAAATTTAGCTTTATAGTCGTTATCGTAAACTTCCTGGAAAATATCCTTAAAAGTATGGTCATATTTCTTGGAAATGGTATCCTTTGTCGCAAACCATAAATCCTGCTTTGTTTCCAGTGCAAAGTTAAAGCAGCTTCTTGCAAAGCTTTCAATAGAACCGTTTAAGTTGTGCATGCCCTGTAATACACCGGCACCCTTAAATTCATGAATCAGTTCTTTGGTCTGTGTACCGTCTTCTGCCGTAAATACCAGTTCTGCTTTTCCGGCACCCGGTACTTTCATTTCACTGGCCTTGTATACATCACCGTAAGCATGTCTTGCAATGGTAATCGGCTTCTTCCATGTCTTTACATATGGCTCAATGCCTTTTACGATAATCGGCGCACGGAAAACAGTTCCATCAAGCAGTGCACGGATTGTTCCATTCGGACTTTTATACATTTCTTTTAAGTCATATTCTTTAACACGTGCTGCATTCGGTGTAATGGTTGCACACTTGACTGCAACACCGTATTTCTTAGTTGCTTCAGCAGAATCGATTGTTACCTGGTCGTTGGTTTCGTTTCTGTGAACCAGACCTAAATCGTAGTATTCTGTATTCAAATCTACAAAAGGAGTCAGCAGTTCATCTTTGATTAACTGCCACAGAACTCTTGTCATTTCATCTCCGTCCATCTCTACTAACGGTGTTGTCATCTTTATCTTTTCCATGCGCATTTTTCCTCTCTGTCTATATTTATTCAAATTTTCATTTTATTATAATGTATTTTCTATATTTTGTAAACCCTTGTTCTGCTGTCATATCCATTTGTCCTTCGTAGTGATTCTATGGCTGCATTTTCAATAATTTTACCGTATAAATCACATTCCGGCGGAAAAACTTTTATTATTAATTGTAATCGGCAAATTTGTTTGTTATAATCTTTAACGTGTATTTTAACTTCGCAGCAAAACAAGGAGGCAAATTTCTCTGCTCCTGCTTAGGGCAGTCGCATTTTGCTTCGCAAAACAAGGAGGCAAATTCCTCTGCTCCTGCTTAGGGCAGTCGCATTTTGCTTCGCAAAACAAGGAGGCAAATTCCTCTGCTCCTGCTTAGGGCAG